>NZ_CP037922.1:611875-917812 GCF_004355185.1 Hymenobacter radiodurans | reverse complement strand
ATTGCGTAATGGTAGCCGCAAGTTCCAATTTGCCCCCCAAGACCAGCGCGGCTTCATCGACCAGCTTGATTTCAAGGTAAATGGCCAGCCTGCTGCGCTTACCTTCGACCCGGAACATGCCGACATGGCGAAACTAGCGTTGCCCCAACCTTTGGCTCCGGGGGGCAAAATTACGATCACGACGCCTTTTCGGGTAAAGATTCCGGCGTCGTTTTCGCGCTTCGGGCACGTAGACCAGTCGTATCAGATTACGCAGTGGTATCCAAAGCCAGCCGTTTATGACAGCCAAGGCTGGCATCCGATGCCTTATTTGGACCAAGGCGAGTTCTACTCCGAATTTGGCTCGTTTGATGTGCGTATTACGCTACCTTCCAACTACACGGTAGGCGCTACCGGCGTACTGCAAAACGCCGAAGAACAGGCACGCTTAACGCAATTAGCTACCACCGCAGCGTCCAAAAAACCGGAAGACTATGGCAAAGACCTCACCTTCCCAAGTTCTGCTTCCGAGACAAAAACCCTGCGCTACGTGCAGGATCGGGTGCACGACTTCGCATGGTTTGCCGACAAACGCTTTAACGTACTTAAGAGCGCCGTTACGCTGCCTTCGGGTAAGCAAGTAGACACTTGGGTTATGTTCGTGAACAAGGACGTAGAGAAGTGGATAAAAGGCCTACAGGACGTGAATGACGCCATTACCTACTACTCACAATGGGTGGGCGAGTATCCATACACGGCTGCTACGGCCGTAGACGGGGCACTAAGCGCCGGCTCAGGTATGGAATACCCCATGGTAACGGTAACGATGCCTTCAGCCATTGTGCACGAGGTAGGGCACAATTGGTTTTATGGTATCCTGGCTTCCAATGAGCGGGCATTCCCATGGTTGGATGAGGGCGTAAACTCTTATATCGAAAATCGCGTGGCCGAGCGCGACGATCCGAATGCGGGCATGTTTGAAAGCGTACTAAAGTCGGGCAAAGCCGCTACTATTTTAGGTGTGGAAGGCTTGAATGCAACGGCTTTGAATCAGGTGCCTTATCAGGCCTCTGCCAGCCGGGGCCTCGATCAGGCAGTAAGTGGGCCTAGCTCGGCGGAGTATGGCAAAATCAACTATGGTATCATCGTCTACTCCAAAACAGCTTCTTTGCTGAAGTATCTGGCTGGTTACTTAGGTCAGGAGAAGTTTGATGATGCCATGCGCGCCTACTATCAGCGCTGGCAGTTCAAGCACCCTGCTCCGGCCGATATGCAGGCGGCATTTGAGGAAAGCACCGGTCAGCAACTAGACTGGTTTTTTGAGAACATGCTTCAAAACACCACGCGCTACAATGCCGCTGTAGGAGACATTCAGGTGACGAATGACCAAGTTAAGGTATTGGTCCGCAATGACTCGCCTGCTCCGTTTGCGGTGCCAGTATCAACGCTTAATGCCCAGGGCGAGGTGCTTGAGACGCAATGGACACCTGTATTTGGTAACGGTGAGGAAGATGAAGAAACCCAGCTTGACTTTCGGCGCGAGGGCGTTGCCTCTGTGGTCATTGACCCCGCGTACGTTACACCCCAGCTTAACCGTCGAGATGATAAGCTTAACCTAAGTGGCAGTTTGCCTCGATTCGAACCTTTGCGCCTTCGACCTCTCGTAAGTGTGGAGCGCTGGGATCGTGCCGCCATCAACTGGGCGCCGGTGCTGGGAGCCAATACGTCCGATAAGTTTATGCTGGGCGCGGCCTTCTATAGCAGCCCCTTAGTTCCCAAACGCTTGAGCTACTTGGCTATGCCTATGTACAGCTTCAACCGCAATGAGCTAAACGGCATTGGCACGCTTAACCTGAACATTTTGCCAAAGGAAACCGCTCGTCAGCTTATTACCGGTGTTACAGTACAGCGTTTTGAGCGCTATGTGAAGGTAGAGCCCAGCCTAACCCTCACGTTGCCTAAGTCGGCCTATAATGCCCCCCAGCACACGGTTCAACTTGCTAACACTTCCGTGCGCAACGAGGATTTTGATGTAACCAGCAGCATTCAGACCTTGCTCTACCAAGTGCAAGCTGGCGACGCGCTGCAAACTTGGTCAGCCAGCGTGGAGCTGAACCGACTTACTCCTGATTTGTCCGTAGAAAATTCATCAGTTCAAGCCACGTTGCTGCGCGCTTCGGCTTCGTACAGCCGATATTATTCGCCGAAGAAACGCGTGCAGGCCCGTTTGTTTGGCGGGCGCTTTTTGCAAAAGGCTAATGAGGCACCCTTCTTCATTGGTCTGAGTGGCAGCCCCGACTATCGACGCCAAACGGCCTTCTTAGACCGCCAGCAGATTTCGGATGCCTTCACTGCTCAAACGCATCAAACTGACGACCGCGACGGTGCATTCAAAGGTTTTATCCCAGCTGGCAGCCAACGGTGGCTTAGCACTCTCAATCTGCAAGCCGACCTACCGGTGACAGGCTTGGGCGTATTTGCTGACTTTGGTGCTACTAAAGAAGACAACACGCTTTATAGCAGCCGTGGGGGGCAAAATTTCTTCTACGATGCTGGCTTGGTGGTTCCGGTTATTAAAAATATTTTCCAGTTCTACTTGCCCGTAGCTGGCTCTCAATACGAGAACGGTTTGCCCAGCAGCCGCAAGGATTTTACCGACCGGATTCGCTTCGTACTGCGGTTAGATCAGCTCAACCCCTTCCGGCAGCTCGACGAACAATTGGCTAAATAAGCTCAATTATTGATGCAGGGAGCCAAACGACTTTTAGGCAGCCTTCTGATTGGTCTCGGCGTAGTTGGTTGCCAAACCGATTACGCCGAGTTACCGACCTTCTCGGCTGAGCGTAAGCTGCTGCAAACTGTAATTGAGGTTCCGGCGGGCACCAACCTTGAGCGCCGCTACGATCCAGCTACCCACGAATTTGCCCCCCAGCAACGCGCGGGCAAAGATCGAGTGCTGGAATTTCTTCCTTATCCTGGCAACTACGGCTTTATACCGGGCACCAGTACAGCTACCGGCGCCCCACTAGCTGTATTAGTTTTAGCCGAAAGTCAGCCGACCGGTACTGTGCTTGAAGTGTTGCCCATTGGCTTGGTACTACTGGATAATGCTGGAGCCATGGAACGGGTAGTACTAGCTGTACCAGCGCGGCCGAGTCAGCAAATCTTACCCGAGACCAGCACTTGGGCTGAGTTTACTCAGCGCTATCCGGCGGCCCAACAGATGCTACGGCTGTGGTTTCAGCATCGTGACTCACCGGGCGCAGTACGAATTATGGGCTGGAAAGACGAGCATGCCGCCGCCGAGCATGTGCGAAAGGTGATGCGTTAGGTAACGTTTAGGAATCGATAGAAAACAAGAAAGCCCCCAGAGTTAATCTGGGGGCTTTTTCTATGCGAAGTACTGAACTACTCAATTTTGTTCATGCGATCCTTTACAGCCTCCAAGGCTACGCGCATGTTTACAATATCGGCGCGGGCAGCTTCCTGCTCTTTCAGGTTCATATCCACTACGTTGTTGTACTGAAGAAGCTCAGCGGCGTTCTTGGCGAGTTCCTGCTGAATCTCCATTTTGCGAGCCTTATTTTTCTCGATATCCTTTCTTACTAAGTCGGCTTTCGCAATAACAGCATTATGATTATTCTGCGAAATAACCAGAGACTTTTCAGCTTCAGCAACTTGTACTGCCAAGTCTTCCCGATAAAGCAGACGAGCAAAGTCTTTTAGGTACTTTTCCGCGGCGCTCCACTGCACAGGAGTAGTGGCTCTGTCGAGGTAAGCGTTGCCCAAGTCAATAGCCCACCAGATGGTAGTGCCCGTGGGCGTAGCATCAATTTTGCTGAAAACCCGAACCGGCGTTTTCGATATCTCGTCGATCGTGACACCCTCCATAGAGTACACGCCTTTGTCGTTCTTTACTTTGCTACCGAATCTCTCATTCAGCCGCTTAGCCCATGATTCTTCTACACGCTTGCTTTCAAGCTGCAAAGAAATGCGTTGCCCTTTGCGGGGGATGCCTTTGATCGACATATCCGTTTCATCAACGGGCGACTTCTGGGCATAGCCAGTCACCGTTAGCATGAAGCTCAGGAGCAGAGTAAGTAGTACACCTTGTTTCATATATGAATGAAAAGGGTTGAAGAAAAAGTTATTAGTAGAAAGATTGTGTTGCTATCTCAAATCTCACTACGCCAAATCTATACCAGACTACCCTTTACCGCATACCCTTTGAGTTGTTTTTTTTCAAGAACTCGCGCTTTTGTTTATTAAGTCATAACCTATATGGTTTAACTACTACAATGAGTCTTTGGGCTGAGGTCTAAAGCGGAGTTAGGTATTTCAGTAGCCGCTAAAGTCCTTTTGATCGTACAATAAATAGCCACTACCGAAGTGAACTGAACAAAACGCTATACCTGTGGTTCAGCAAGCACTATGCAAGTCACCGTCTGCCGCAAGGAACATTTTAACGCTGCCCATCGGCTCTTCAATCCGGCCTGGGATGAGGCGCGCAATCAGCAAGTATTCGACAAGTGTAACAACCCCAACTACCACGGTCACAATTACGAGCTGATCGTACGCCTTACGGGTGCAATCGACCCGGAAACCGGTTATGTGTATGATCTCAAGCGCCTGAGCGACCTGATTAAGCGCGAGATTCTGGATACCTTTGATCATCGTAACCTCAATTTGGATACGGAAGAATTTCGCCACCTTAACCCCACGGCCGAGAATATCGCCGTGGTGATTTGGCAAAAGCTACGGTCTCATATTGAGCCCCATTTACTTTTATCGGTCACCTTATATGAGACCGAACGCAACTTTGTTGAATATCATGGATAACGCCGTGCCCGCAGTTGCTGCAACGGACCTCCCCGTCCCAAACGATGCCCACTTGCCGGCTGATCTGCGCACACCTCTGCGCTCCGATGCCTTTACGCTAAGCGAAGAAGAGAAAATAGCCAGCATTGCCGACCACTTTCGCGAAATAATGACGTTGCTGGGTCTGGATCTGAACGACGACAGCTTGAAGGGGACTCCTCGCCGAGTAGCCAAAATGTATGTGCATGAGTGGTTTCGCGGCCTCAACCCTGCTTATCAGCCCGATGTAAAACTTTTTGACAACCGCTACCAATACCATCAGATGTTGGTAGAGCGCGATATCACTCTTTTCTCCTGCTGCGAGCACCATTTTGTGCCTATCATTGGAAAAGCGCATGTGGCTTATCTGCCCGGCGAGCATGTGGTTGGCCTCTCTAAGTTGAATCGGGTGGTGCAATATTATGCTCGTCGCCCGCAGGTGCAGGAGCGCTTGACGCGACAAATTGCCGAGGAGCTAAAAAACACCCTCCATACTAACGATGTGGCCGTGTTAATCGAGGCTGATCATTTGTGCGTGATGAGCCGGGGTGTGAATGACACCAGCAGCAGCACGCTTACGGCCGAGTATGGCGGGGCTTTCGACCGCGACCAAGCCCTCCGTACTGAATTTCTGCGTTTGATTGGGAAGTAAAATTCTGGTTGTGAGTTGTCGGCGGCCTATTAGCTTGCATCCCCATTCACCACGTCATCTGCCCAACACCCTTTGCTGACTAAACACGTAAGTGCCAGACTGCAATAGGCAACACTCATTTGTATGTCTCAAAAAGTTCTCATCACCGGCGGTACGGGCCTAATTGGCACACGTCTCGCCGAACTTCTCATTGATGCGGGCTATGAAGTGGCCCTGCTTAGCCGCCAAGCCGGCGCCAGCCATTACCACACTTTCCGCTGGGATCCGCGCCACGAAACGCTGGATCCGGCCGCCATTCGCTACGCCGACTATATCATTAACTTGGCCGGGTCGAGTGTGTCGGATGGAAAGTGGACGGAAGAGCGAAAGCGCGAGATTCTGGAAAGTCGATTAGATGGCACTAGGCTGCTAGCGAAGGAATTAGCCAAAGGAGAACACCATGTCCGAGCATTCTTGTCGGCGTCGGCAATTGGTATTTATGGCGACAGCGGCGATAAGCTGGTAAACGAAGAAACGCCCCCCAATACTCCTTCCGATGATTTTTTGGCTGATGTATCGCGAAAGTGGGAACAAGCAGCTCATGAAGTGGCAGCGCTCGGCATTCGGACCATTGTTGTGCGTATCGGTATCGTGCTGAGTACGCAAGGTGGTGCATTGCCCCAAATGGCCCGGCCCGTGAAGCTTATGGCAGGCGCCGCCTTAGGCTCGGGCAAGCAATTCATGTCTTGGATTCACCTCGACGACTTATGCCGGCTACTCATTCAAATGCTAGATGAGCCGCAGTGGCAGGGCACGTATAATGCCGTATCGCCTAACCCGGTTACCAATCAAACATTTACTGAAACCCTGGCCGATGTAATGCATCGCCCATTGGTACTCCCTAAAGTACCGGCGTTTGCCCTGAACCTAATGATGGGCGAAATGAGCGAAATCGTTCTTGCTTCACAGCGGGTAAGCGCCGAGAAGGTTTTAAAACAAGGATTTACGTTTGAATATCCCAATTTGAAGGGGGCCTTGGAGTCATTTTACGCAACGGAGGAATAAGCGCTTAATAAAGCTTCTATTCCTCCGTTAATATTGCGCTGCCCTGAGTTACAAACTGTCTGGTATGGCGATGGTGCCAGCGTTCAGTTTCTCCAGCAGGTTGTCCGTTACCAAGGAGTCGATGGGCTCCACGATGCGGCGCGGCGCGGGCGTTACGCAGTTATACTTCTTCGATATCTTAACTGTGGGCGAAGGGAAACGGCCGTATTCTATATCTAAGTCCTTGTCCCTATAAAGCTTCTCCATATAGGTGCCATACACGGGCAAAGCCATTCGGCTGCCTTCACCCTGCTGAGAACGGTAGAAGTGAATACTACGGTCTTCGCCGCCTACCCACACACCGCTCACTAGGTCTTTGGTTACGCCCATGTACCAGCCATCTGAATAATTAGAGGTGGTGCCGGTTTTGCCCCCTATCTCGTTGCCTTTCTTCCACAGGTCGTACTCCCACAAGGCTTGCGAAGTGCCACCTGGCTCCTCCATGCCGCCTTTCAGCATGTAAAGCATGAGCCACGCCGTTTCGGCCGGGATAACGCGCTTTTGCTTAGGGTCGAACTGCTTAATAACGTTGCCGTTGCGGTCTTCGATGCGGGTAACAAGCAAGGGTTCGGTGCGGAAGCCGTTGTTGACGAAAGTGCTGTACGCATTTACCATTTCGTACACGCTTACATCGCCCCCGAGCCCAAGCCAATGCTAGGTACATCGAGCAGCTTACTGCGGATACCAACTTTGTGAGCGTATTTGGCCACATTCTCCCAACCTACCAACTCCGTTAGTTGCGCCGTTACGGAGTTAATGGAGCGAGCCATGGCATGGCGCAGAGTCATGTTGGAGCCGGAGTACTCGCGGGTCACGTTGTTAGGCTTCCACTCCATGTTCTTGCCGTTTTCCACGTAACGGATGGTCACGCGCTCGTCGCGGATACGGTCACAAGGCGTATAGCCGTTGTCAAGAGCCGTTAGATACACGAAGGGCTTGAAAGTAGAACCCGGCTGACGACGGCCCTGCTTAACGTGGTCGTACTGAAAAAAGCGGTAGTTCAGACCACCAACCCAGGCTTTGATATGACCCGTGAATGGGTCCATCGTCATCATGCCCGCGTGCAGGAACTTCTTGTAGTAGGCCAGCGAATCGAGAGGCGACATGACAAGCGTCGTATCGCCGTCGCCTTTCCAGGTAAACACCTTCATTGGACGCTTTGCGTTCAAGGCTGAATCTAAGCGGGCGGGCTGGCCTTTGTAGCGCTCAGCCAGCCGCTTATACTGATCCGTGCGCTTCATCTGAGTTTGGATGAAATCAGGAATCTCCTTTCCCTGATCATCTACCCATGGATTACCGCCCCGATTACGCCAGAAATTATCGAACTGCCGCTGCAATATTTTCATGCGTTGCAACACCGACTCCTCGGCGTGAGCTTGCATGCGCGAATCAATCGTAGTGTAGATTTTCAGGCCATCGCGGTACATGTCGTAGCCATTTTTCTCGCACCACTCATTTACCGTCTGGCTTACTGCACCGCGGAAGTAGGCTTCAGGGCCATCAAAGTGCTTATCAACCTGATAGCGTAAGGCTAGGGGGCTTTTTTGCAGCGAATCAACCTGTTTCGCGGTCAAATGCCCTGCTTGGCCCATACGGGTCAGCACTAAGTTGCGGCGCTTGAGCGCAGCTTCGGGGTGAAAACGTGGGTTGTAGGCAGTTGGGTTATTCAGCACGCCTACGAGCATGGCGGCTTCTTCGGGCTTCAGGCTGTCGGGCGAGGTGCTGAAGAAGGTTTTGGCAGCTACTTTAATACCGAAGGCCTGCGAGCCGTACTCCACCGTATTGAAGTACATGCGCAGAATTTCCTCCTTTGTATAGCGCCGCTCCAGCTCTACGGCCGTCAGCCACTCCTTGGTTTTGCTGATCAGCGTACTTACAACTGGGATATAACCTAGGGCACCACCGGTTTCGCCCCGACGGGTTTTGTACAGGTTTTTGGCGAGCTGTTGCGTAATGGTACTGCCGCCGCGCTTTTCGCCGCGTACCACGGCCCACACCGCGCCGGCCATAGCTTGCGGATCGATGCCAGCGTGGTCGTAGAAACGGGCGTCCTCGGTGGCAATCAGGGCCTTCACCAACACGGGCGAAATCTTACTGAATGGGATTGGCGAGCGGTTTTCGCGGAAATATGTTCCGATCAGTACGCCATCAGAAGTATATAGCTCGGAGGCTTTTTCCACTTTCGGGTTCTCCAACTCCTCCAGCCCCGGCGACTTGCCAAAGAGAAACATGAAGTTGGTGCTGACCAGAATGGGATAGAGCAGAAAGATGCCTAAGCCTACAATAAAAGCCCCCACGCCATGCGCGACAGGATATTAGGCCAGCGTCGACGCGGCTTTTTTACTGAATTTGGCGATTCGGAAGCGGACATGCAGAACAAAACACGTGGCGGCCGGGGAGCCACTCCTAGCAGAAGGCACCGACGACGGATACGCAAATATACCAACTAGGCGCGGCCCCGTAGCCAGACTTCCCGATGAAACCACATGGGTACGTGGTCTGGTTCAATTAATTTCCATATTGCTTCTCACTTACAGTGGCTGAAGCTCCACACTCGTTGGCTGAAAAGTTGGGCTTGACTTTACCGAAACAGTCGATTCGACTACCTGCTCGCGCACAGAAATGCCCCCCGGCGCGGCCAGCATCTCCTCTACCCTTCCAAACTCTACGCTTACCGCATCGGCAAAAGCCAGCAGCCCAAAACCTCCAGCTCGCAGGGTGCGGTGATAGGTAACCCATACGACGAGCGTGGTGCCGGCCATCAGCGTACGGTAGGCCTGTCGGGTTGCCCAGCGCCGCAGCGCGCTTTGGCCGCGCGTAATCTGTGTTAGCGTAAAGCACTGGAAGTTTAGGTGCATCTCCTCATCGCGGAGAATGCGCCGACAAATTTGCTGTAGTAAGCCGGAGTAGGTAGCCTGATAAAGGGCTTGATAATACACGGCGGCAATAATTTCGGCCGTCAGCAGCACCCGTAGTGTGTGCTCCAAGGATGCCCATTGCCGCAGCCAGCGAAATACTTTATCCAACCCGCTCGACTTGCACAGGCGTGGCAGCTGATGAATGGCCATATACTGTCCCAGCACCCGCGCATGACCCTGCTCTTCCCTGATAAACAGCCGGATAGCAGCTACATAATCAGGGTCGCCGAGGTCTTTGGCTTTCTGGTACAGATGCTTGCCTTCCGAATGCTCCCCCTGCTGAAACTGCGGCAACGAGTAGCGAATAGCGCGCAGTTCGCGTTCGGTGAGGCGGTAGGTATCGTCCCAACTTAGGTTATCGAGGTGATTTTGGTTGGCGCTGAAGTAATTGGCCCAATCGGAGAAAGTCATGGAGATAGGATAAGGATGAGATAAAATGAGTTGAGACTTCTGATTTATAGCTTCTTGCCTACTAGTTGCTGATAGGCTTGCCAGTCGGCGTAGGTGTAGCTGGGCCAATTGCGCGCTTGCTGCCTTTCTTCAAATCGGGTTAGGCGCCGCTGGAGCCGCTGCGCTGCGGTAGCGGGTTCCATCTTTATCCAGCTGCCGTAGGTTTTATGCACAAGGTGGCGCTGGGTGAACACCTCGGGGTGGGCGGCCAGAACAGGCAGCACCCGGTCGGGCATGTCGAGCAGAAAGCCGTAGTCGAGTTCATGCAGTTCGGGGCGCAGATTGTAGCGCGCAATCCAGATTTCCCAGTTGCCGCAGGCCAGCCCCACCATGAGCACATAAGCCGCCAGCGCATTCATGCGCACCAGCGAGTAAGCCGAGCGGCGCTGCCAGATTTTGAGCAGCACGGTAGCCAGCCCGAAGAAGGTGAGTAGCAGGAAGAAATACACCCCGATTCGCTTGTAAGCAAGCCCAGTGTAGAGAATGTAATAGTAGTTGCGCAGCCCCACCGAGACGGCCAATACCGCATTTTGCAGCACCCACACCGTCGCCATCCAGCGTAGCAGCGGCAACCCCCGCTCGTAGAAATTCAGGTTGCGGCGGAAAAACCACAGCACGATACCCATTGCCACGAGAATGCTCAGAATGAGCACATAGGTACCTTCGTGCACAAACTGCGTAAGATCAAAATCAGGGGCGGGCTTGAAGCCAAACCATATCCAGTTGATGTCGATGCCATTGACCACGAGCAGCAACACGTTCACCAAGCCAAACATGCTGAGGGCCACGAGGTATTCCTTGCGCAAGTCGAGCGCCCGAAAGCGTTTGGCTCGAAAGTCGGGCCGGCGCACGGCGAAGGAGGCTACCCGGTCGCGCTGCCGCAGGATGAACTCACCTAAGCGTGATTCCTTGTCGGCAAAGTAATGTACTGGCACACTCACGAGCGCCGCCCCGGTCAGGGCCAAGCCAAACAGGAAAAATAGGAAATGTGGTATGGAGAAAACCTCGAAAAAGGCCTCCACCCAATCCCCTATTGTAGTCAGCACTCGCTCCGTGAGCGCACTGTATATAGGGTTAGCGATGGCAAACAGGATGTGAAATACTAAAAGCGCCACGAACGGCAGTATGAGCAGTCGACCGTAGAACCAGGCCCGTTCTACGCGTCCGTCTAGGCTGCGCGGCAGAACGAGCAGTTGCGCCAGCCTTGGCACTGTGCGGATAGCGCTGCTAATGGCCGTTAGTAGCGCATAAACAACCAGCTTCAGGTGGGGCTGATTGCGGTAGCCGAGCCACATGACCGAGGAGGCCAGCCAAGCTAATAGCGCCGCCCCTGAGCCGTACCAGGCCATCATGGCGGCGCTGAGTACTGTGCCGGCCAGCGTCAGCCGAAACCCATTCGAACGCCATTGCGGAGCGTGGCGCGGCAACTCTGCCAGCCCCACGATTAGCACAAACAAAGTATACAGGAGCACATTCAGGGCCGGCCGCTCTTCCCAGAATAATATGTAGAACCAGATTGCCCGATGGGTATTGCCACTTTCTGCAAAGTGGAAAGGGTCAGACGAGGTGCCGCAGCCGACGATGCGGAACGGGCGGGTGGGAAATTGGTGGAGATTTCCATAGCGAATAGGGCAGCTAAAGTGAACTTGACATTTTAAAAGAACTTTGTATTTCAAAGTTAATAGACAAAAAAAGAGCGCTTACCCCCGTAGCAATTTTTCTAAAGCGTTCAAATGCTCTTGAAAGGCTTGTTTGCCCTCCTTTGAAGGCATGTAAGTGGTATTGGGCTTTTTACCCACAAACTGCTTGCTCACCTCCACATAGCCTGCTTTTTCGAGGGCGGCTACGTGGCTGGCCAGATTGCCATCGGTCAGGTCGAGGGCTTCTTTTAGCTCATTGAAGCTCACGGGGTCGCTTTGACCCAATAGCACAGCCATCACCCCCAGGCGCACGCGATGGTCGAAGGCTTTATTGAGAATGTGAATATTGTGCTTCACAGGGCGCGGGCGGTCCGTTCGTAACGGTTGTACATGATCAGGCCGTAAATGATGTGGCTCAGGCCAAAGCCCAGTGCGAAAAAAATCAGCCCGTAGCCGGGAAATAATACTGCTACCAGCCCCAGCGCAATTTCGGTGAGGCCCAGCCACCGGATTTCCTCCAAGGTGTACTTACTGGCATTCAGCAAAGCTAGGCCATAAAACAGCAACATACCCGGCACTACCAGTCCGGCTGCTCCTTGCAGGTAAATAGCCAGGCAAAAAAGCCCCCGGCCACCAGCGGAATGGCCAAGCTCAGCGCTAGTCGCCGCCCAATAGCGCTCCACAGTTGCGCGTTGGCTTGTTGGGCGCGGCGGCGAGTAAAATAGAAAGCCACCAGCAGCGCCAACAAAATAATGCCCCCGCTAACCCCAGCAGAAACGGCAGTGCCCGCAGCCGCTCCGGCTCCGAGGCCTGCATCACGCGCACAAATTCCTGGGTACTGCCGTATTCCTGGCCCAGATACCAGTAGCCGACACCCACGCCCGCCAGCGCCACCACGCCCGCCGCAATTCCCGACAGGCCGCTCAGCGACAAAAAACGCGACGAGCGCTCCATGATGGCGCGAATCTCAGTAAGCTGGGCGAGCGGATCGACGGCTGAATTCATATCGACAAAAGTACTTTGTTTTGCAAAGCTTGCAAAGATTACCCTGATTCGCAACTAAGGAAGCGGATGATTCTACTTTGTGACCAATATAATTTCGGAACCTGTAGAGACGCGACACCGCAAATTACATTGGAATGAGGCCAAAACAACTCCCTTAGGTTCAGCAAATCCGTTACAGCATCTCAACGTACTGCAGCCGCTCACTACTAAACTACCCTAACCCATTCCTTACTTGAAGCTCCGTCTACACTTATTCGAGTTTGAAGACCAGCCTTGGTTCCCAAGTATCATTCGGGCGGGCATGATGGACTATTTGCGCTTTATGACCAGCCGTTTAGGCATTTATCAGCCGCTGGTGCCGGTGCTACAGGAGGCACTCCTACAAGCTCAGCAACTTCATTTACTCGAACTCGGGGCGGGCGCAGGCGGCGGCACCGATGGTGTGGCGCGGGCCCTGCGCCAGCTGCCAGGCTTAGCCGACCTGCGCGTTACCCTCACCGATTTATATCCGCAGCCCAGCGCTTGGCAGGGCATTCAGGAAAGCTCTGGGGGGCAAATTGGCTATGAAACAGCGCCCGTGGATGCCACAGCAGTACCGGCTCACCTTACCGGCTTTCGGACCATGTTCTCTGCCTTTCATCACTTTACGCCCGCAGCGGCCGAGGCTATCCTGGCCGACGCGGTGCGGCAGAGTGCGGGCATAGGCGTGTTTGAAGGCGCCGGCAAGCACTGGCACGAAATCCTACTGGCTTGGACGATTTTGCCCATTATGCAGGTGCTGGCTACCCCATTTATGCCACCATTTCGGCTGAGCCGTCTGTTTTTTACTTTCATCATTCCCCTGATCCCACTATGCACCATCTGGGATGGGACCGTATCTATCCTGCGCATGTACCCAACCGATCAACTGTTAGCGTTGGCTCATCGCGCTGACTCGGGGGCAAATTCGAGTGGCAGACTGGCAAGGTGAAACATTGGTCTGGCTCACAGGTAACGTATTTGGTTGGCTGGCCGAAAAAGGCGTAAACCCAGAAAACAAATTTCATCCTGTCGAGTGGAGTGCAACTTCACTTACCTTTCTACCTTATCAGGTAATTGCTACCCAGACTTTCTCATGCTTCTCGCTTACCGCCGTGCTGTGCCGCTGCTGCGCATCCCCTTCTCCGTGTACCTGATGCCGGTATTCTGGTTTGGGCTGAGCGCCTTGCGGCAGCCGTGTAGTCCGTGGCGCGCGGTGGGCGTGTTTGTGGTGCTGCACGTGCTGGCTTACCCCGCTTCTAACGGCTACAACTCCTATTACGACCGCGACGAAGGCAGCATCGGCGGCCTCAAAAAGCCCCCAAAGTGTCGGAGGAATTGCTTCATTTGGTGTGGCTCTTTGATGTGCTGGCCGTAGTAGGCGCGTGGCTACTTAGTCCGTTGTTTGCGGGGTTGGTGGCTATTTACCTGCTCATTTCTAAAGCTTACAGCTACGAGGGTATTCGGCTGAAGAAGTATCCATTTGTGAGTACCCTGGTGGTGGTAGTCTTCCAGGGTGCCTTCACCTTTCTGATGACCCAAGTGGGCGTGGGGGGCAATTTTGAAGAGATTTTGGCTACCGATAACTTGCTACTGGCCTTGGTGAGCACGCTGTTTTTGTGCGGTTCCTATCCACTCACGCAGGTATATCAGCACCAAGAAGACCGGCAGCGCGGCGACCAAACCCTGAGCCTCGTGCTGGGCATTCGGGGCACGTTTGTGTTTGCGGCGGTGGGCTTGCTGTTCGGCGCCGCATTGCTGGGCTTCACGTATTGGCAGCGCGACGAGCTTCGCAACCTACTTATCTTCCTGATAGCTACCGGTCCAGTAGTGGCTTTGTTTAGCCGTTGGGCTTTTCTGGCGTGGTCAGATGTGTCGGCGGCCAGCTTTGAGCGCACGATGCGTATGAACCAGGTTTCGTCGCTGTGTTTGAGTGCGGCTTTCGTGTTGATGCTGGTGCTGAGGCATTGGGTAACGCAGTAGGCAAAGCCGCAGAAATCTGCTTAAAAAAGCCCCCCGGAACAGTATTGCAACTGGCTACGTATGGGAAGAGCCTCCAAATTGCCTTCCCATATGCGTCACGTTCTCTTCTCCGCTTTACTGCTGTCGGTCTTCGGAGCTTGTTCCAGACCCGATCCAACGCGTATAGAGTCATCGGATACGGCGAGTGCTACTGCCCCGGCCGAGCCAATGGATACAACTCGCGCGCCAGCCGTCAATGCCCAATCGGATACATTGAAAACGGTACAGCGGCGGCACCGCTTTTCTTCGCCTTCTACCGATGATACCTTTCGCCTCGTACTGCGCGGTCCTTCTCTGCTGGCGGGCGAAGCCACTTTCACCATTACCAACTCCAGTGGCGAAACAATTTTTCGCGAAGTAGTATCTGCTGACGATCTGGAGGCCTCTATGGTGTATGAAATGAAAAACAACACCGCTACGCAGGCCGAGCGCGAAGCTTTTGTACGGCGCCGCATGGACGAGTTTTTTGCCGATAAAAACTTCCGCACGCCAGCCGTTACGACCAAAGACACTTACCAAGCGGGCACTATCGACCGCACGACTTGGGACGACCTACGCCGCCGCCCCGATTCTATCGGTTTTCAGTATTTGGTTGGCAAAGAAGATGGCCGCCGCATAGCTTGGTCGCCGCTGAAACAGCAGGTAGTGCGAATCGGTGGCTTCGGTGGCTGAGTTCCTCCAGGATTTTACTGTTCTTCCGTGGCTTGCTGCAACGCTTGCCGTACGGCTTTGCTAAACGCTTCATACGGCTGAAAACCCCGCGCCAGCACATAACCCTGCTGACCTACACGCAAGATTGTTGTCGGAAACCCTTGGACTCCAATACGTTCTACCGCCGTAAATTCCTGCCGCGTAGCATGAGCCGTTTCGGGCAGCGCCAAGCGACGCTCAAACTCAGCTACCTCAATGTCATAGGGCGCTATCAGGTCAGTATAGATAGCCGGATCATTCAAATCCTGGCCCTTGAAATAATGCGCCCGCTGGATATCGTGGGCAAAATCGATGACACGGCTGGGGTCGGTATTTAGCTGCCGAAAAACAGTGAGAGCGCGGCATGGCGGCTCAGAATTCTGAATAACGCTGCCTTCCTCTCCCAACTGCAGATATGCCTCACCAAAACGCACTCCCGCTGCCCGCTCCACATCCTGCAGCGCATTTTTGATGTAGTTCCACTTAGCGCGCAAAGGGGCCACTCGGTCACCGGTCACCATACCACCGCTGAGTACTGACACCTGTATTTTGCCCGCCATGTCGGTGCGCACGCGCTGTATTACGGGTGTCATGCCGTAGCACCATCCACACAGCGGATCAAAGATGTAGAGCAGTTCGGGGAGGTCGGGCGTGTTTTCCATGCTTCAAAGTACTGCCTTGTGCAGGCGTGATGCAAGTAGGTATTGTTGAGTGTCAACCTGCAGTACGGCCAACAGGTTTATAAACACACTACATTCAGTAAGCACAAAAAAGCCCCCCATACTATAGCTGGGGGCTTTTTTTACTTTAAGAAACACTCTAGCCGTTCATCGACATCAAGAACTCGTTGTTGTTCTTGGTGTCTTTGATGCGGTCTTTCAGGAACTCCATGGCCTCTACAGCGGTCATGTCAGACATGAACTTACGGAGCACCCAGATGCGGCTCAGTTCTTCTTTGCCCATGAGCAAATCTTCGCGGCGAGTGCCGGAAGCTGGCACGTCGATGGCTGGGAAGATGCGCTTGTTGGCCAGTTTGCGGTCCAGCTGCAATTCCATGTTGCCGGTGCCTTTGAATTCCTCAAAGATAACCTCGTCCATTTTGGAGCCAGTTTCAATCAAGGCCGTAGCAATAATGGTTAGCGAGCCACCATTCTCCACGTTGCGGGCTGCGCCGAAGAAGCGCTTGGGCTTGTGCAAAGCATTGGCATCGACACCACCCGACAGGATTTTGCCCGAAGCTGGCTGCACCGTGTTATACGCACGGGCCAAACGAGTAATAGAGTCGAGCAGAATCACGACATCGTGACCACACTCTACAAGGCGCTTAGCTTTGTCCAGGGCAATGCTGGCAATCTTCACGTGACGGTCGGCCGTTTCGTCGAAGGTGGAGCTAAGCACTTCGGCTTTCACCGAGCGAGCCATATCCGTCACCTCTTCCGGCCGCTCATCGATAAGCAGAATGATGAGGTAGACTTCAGGATGATTCTCGGAAATAGCGTTGGCAATTTCCTGCAACAGAACCGTCTTACCAGTCTTAGGCTGGGCTACGATCAGACCGCGCTGTCCTTTACCGATCGGCGCGAACAAGTCCAGAATACGAGTGCTAAGCAAGCTCGACTTGGTCGTCAGCTTCAAGCGCTCCTCAGCAAAGAGCGGCGTGAGGTTGTTGAACGGAATCCGATCGCGAGCTTCTTCTACCGTGCGGCCGTTGATGCTTTCCACTCCAACCAGCGCAAAGTATTTTTCGCCTTCGCGGGGCGGACGAATCGTACATTTTACCGTGTCACCGGCTTTTAAGCCAAACTGTTTTACCTGCTGCGGTGCCACATATATATCGTCGGGCGAGGCGAGGTAATTGTAGAAGGGCGAACGTAGGAAGCCGTAGCCACCATCGGGCATTAGCTCCAAGGTGCCTTCACCATCTACTACAATATCAAAGTCGTTGCGCGGACGCTGGGGCTGGCCGGCTGGCTGCTGGCCATCAGCGGGGCGAGGGGCGCGCTGCTGGTCGCGGGCCGCGAAGCGGTCATCACGACGCTGCTGGTCACGGCCTTCCCGTGGCTCCCGATTCTCACGCGGCTCCCGGTTCTCTCTTGGTTCGCGGGGCTCGCGCAACTCCCGAGGCTCCCGGTTTTCACGAGGCTCGCGCAGTTCACGTGGTTCGCGGTTATCGCGGGGCGCATCGCGCAAGGGGCGTGGCTCCCGATTCTCACGGTTATTGTCGCGCGGTTCGCGGGGCTCCCGGAAATCACGGGGCTCACGCGGTGCATCGTTACGGTATTCCCGCTCGCGAGGGCCATCCGTACGCGGCTCACGCTGCTCCCTAGGTTCGCGGGGCTCACGGCCATCGCGGTATTCCCGTTCGCGGGGGCAGTAGGATGATCGGTGCGCGGCTCGCGTGGTGCATTAGGCACAAAGGAAACAGGTGCAGGAGCCGTTTCGGAGTGGGCTGCGGCAGCCGCTTCAACTGCACCTTCCGGTGTTAGCGAAGCCGGTACATCACCACCTGATGTATCTATGCCATTAGCAATGCCATTCGAAGTCGTAGTAGGTGCTATCTCTTCGGTGCGGTTGCGCTCCACACCATTGCGCACACGGCGCTCAGGCCGCTGGTACAACTTTACTGGGCGGGCGGCTCCAGCGTCCGGCGCTAGCTCAGCATCGACAGCTACAGTAGCCTCGGCGGGAGTGGCTGCGGCTGCGATAGCCGGTGCTTCAGCCAACGCTAACTCAGGTACTATTGCCAAAGCAGCATCAACGGCCACAACGGGAGCAGGAGCAGCAGTTCGGGGAGCACGGGCGCGGGCTGGGCCGGGCGCGCAGCAGGAGCCGTGGGCGCGGCTGCCGGTACGGCATTGGCTTCAGCTACATCCGAAAAGGGCAGCTCAGCTCCATTCTTGGCGCTGGCGGGTTTTATTTTCTGGGGAAGCTGATCGGCGGGAATAATGGCCTGCTGATCGAGAATCTTATAAATCAGATCCTGCTTGCTGAGCTTTTTGAAGTTACCAACCTTCAGCTCTTCCGCTATTTCTTTTAGCTCGGAAAGCAAACGGTCCTTCAATTCTTCAATATTGTACATAAACTAAACTAGTAGGAAAACGGGCAGAAGGGGGGTGGAGATACCAGACAGGACAGGATAGGGAGCAGCACAGGCCAACCGGGGCATAAAGGGCAACCGCAGCGCGGCGCGAAGCACAGAATACGTAGGGAAAATGGGGTACTCGGGAGGCGCTGGAAATAAAAGCGGGCCGTACGCGAGCAAAAATTACTGCGGACCCGGCATCAGCCGCCGGCTTGTTGCCGCAATGTTAGACTAATACGGGTAAACCGCCAAATCAGATACGCTTTTTTTCGGGCTATTCGCCACAATAGTAAGGACATTCGCGTTGCTTGAATGGTTCGCCCCGGCTTATTTACTTGTGTAGGGCATTTAGGGTAGCCTGATATTTACGACTGCACCGAGTACAAAAAGCTTCCGCTACTTCCCTACTTTTGCCCTATGCTGCAAGTTTCCGTTTTAAAAGAACACACTGACCTCGTGCTGGCTGGCTTAGCCAAAAAGTACTACCCCACTGCTGAGGCCGACGTGACGGCTATTCTCAACCTCGATCAGCGCCGCCGTCAGCTGCAAACCACCCACGACTCAGCCCAGGCTGAAGCGAATGAATTGGCGCGCCAAATCGGTGGCTTGATGAAGAGCGGCGACAAAGCCGGAGCCGAAGACCTGAAAGCCCGTACTGCGAGCCTTAAAGCCGATATCAAAACCCACGCTGACGAGCTAGGACAGGTAGAAATTGCTTTACAGCAGCTACTGCTCAAGCTGCCTAATCTGCCCCATAGTAGCGTGCCCGCAGGCCGTACTCCGCAGGAGAATGAAGTGGTATTAGAGCACGGCACAAAGCCAGATTTGCCCCCCACGGCCCTCCCCCACTGGGATTTGATCAAGAAATACGACATCATCGACTTCGAGCTGGGCAACAAAATTAGTGGCGCTGGCTTTCCAGTGTATAAAGGGCAAGGTGCGCGTTTACAGCGTGCGCTTATCAATTTTTTCCTGGATGAAGCGCGGGAGGCCGGCTATTTTGAAGTGCAGCCGCCCATTCTGGTAAATGAGGCCTCGGGCTACGGCACGGGCCAATTGCCCGACAAAGACGGCCAGATGTACCATGACGCGCAGGATAATCTCTACCTGATTCCGACGGCCGAGGTGCCCATTACCAATCTTTACCGCGACGAGATTATTGCCACCGATAAGCTTCCCATTCGCAATGCGGGCTACACGCCCTGCTTTCGGCGCGAAGCTGGCTCTTGGGGTGCCGATGTGCGCGGCCTGAACCGCCTGCACCAATTCGACAAGGTAGAAATCGTCCAAATAGCCTTACCTGAGCAGAGCTACACTATTTTGGAGGAAATGCGGGCCCATATTGAGGGCTTATTGCAAAAGCTGGAATTGCCCTACCGTGTGCTGCGCCTCTGCGGCGGCGATATGAGCTTTACTTCTGCCCTCACCTACGACTTGGAAGTGTGGAGTGCGGCCCAAGGCAGATGGCTGGAAGTAAGCTCGGCCAGTAACTTTGAAACGTACCAGGCCAACCGCCTCAAGCTGCGCTACCGTGCTGAAGGTGGTAAAACTCAGCTACTGCATACGCTCAATGGGTCGGCGCTGGCATTGCCGCGTATTGTAGCGGCATTGCTGGAAAACAACCAGGCTGAGGACGGCATCCATTTGCCCCAGGCGCTGCACAGCTACTGCGGCTTCGATAAGATCACAAACTAGTGTTTGCTTATTAGCACAAAAAAGCCCCCAAACGTTGTCTGGGGGCTTTTTTATTGCCTGTACTGGTCAAGTCAGTTTTAGGATATGTCTTAGATAATAGGCTAGTATTCAGCAAACGCGCTATCAATGTAGCACCAGGCCCACCGCTCACCGGGCTCGGCGGAGGTAATGACGGGATGATTGGTAGCGTGGAAGTGACGAGTAGCGTGCTTGTTTTTGGAGTTGTCGCAGCAGCCTACGTGGCCGCAGGTCTGACATACACGCAAGTGTACCCACTCGTCGCCCAAGGCTACGCATTCGGGGCACACATACTCTTCATCCTCGATAATCTGAGTTAAGCTACCGAGGTGAGTGCAAGGCGATTTAGCTTCCATAAAAGCGGTTTTAGACGAAGAATCAGTTGCTTTCAGGCACCAGTTGGGTTCTGATGCGCAAGCCACTCATTAGGGTTTTCTGTACGGGACATTTCTGCGAGATTACTTCCAAGCGTTGGCGCTGCTCCTGTGTGAGCGGCCCCACCAGACGCAGTTCCTTTTCTACTTCCTCTAGCATCTGGCCTTCCTGTTCGCATTTATCGCAGTCGGCACGGTGCACGCGTTGATGGCGTAAGCGCACTTCTATGGCTTCCAAAGGCCACTTTTTTTGGTCGGCGTAGAGGCGCAGCGTGATGGCAGTACAAGCTCCCAGTGCCGCCAGCAGCATATCGTAGGGTGTAGGGCCGCGGTCTTTGCCACCCACTTCTTCGGGCTCATCCAGCACAAACGTGTGACGACCAGCCTCCACATCGGCTAGCAAGGCGTCAGCACCCACTTTCACAAGAACGGACTTTGTAGTAGTATCAAGCATAGCAGGTTAGTAATGGTTGGCAGAGGTAAAATGTACTCTTTTTCTCTTTGATTTACCTCGTTACCATAAAGTAACGCACACGAAAAAGGGCTGCTTCCACCCATTGGCAGAAGCAGCCCTCGCGTTATCACACGAATGCCAGACCTAGGGAAGTTTAGGATTTGGGCGTGTAAGGAAACTTCTTTGAAGCGTTGCGCATCAGCATGTTCACCATACCTTCTGTCGAGCTTCCTACCGAGCCGGCGGCTACGTAGTCGTACTTCCACAGCAGCTTACCGGCGTCCGACTCGTGAATATTCACAGTAATGTTAGCTTGATTGGTGGCACCCCAAGCACCCACCAATACACCAACGGCTAAAGCAGCACCGTCGCTCATGGGCTTGGTGGTGCGTACGCTGGTAGTCAATACAGCATCAACGCCGAGTACTTTAGCAAGTTCTTGAGCAGAGTGCGTACGCAATTCCTCGTACGGAATCTGGAGCTCACGCAGTTTGGCGTTGGTTTGTGTTACGTCCTGAAATTGAACTGTATAGCCGCGCTGCTGGCTCCGACGCAACAACCACGCATAGATTTTTTCCTGAAAGTCGATACCACTTTTGTATTCCAGGTCGCGCTGCTGCTCCGCTGTCGTGTTGCGTGCTTGGTTGGGGCGCAGTTGCATTGTCACGGAAGCGGGTAGAATGGCTACCGTTTTGTGTTTAGGGGCATAAGAGCGAAAGTCGTTCGCCAGATAAATGTTAGGACCGCAAGCTGTACATAAGAACAGCATAACCAGCGTGAGGGCGCGAGCCCCAAGCGTAAAAAGGCGCATAAATGAAGTAAAAGAAGAAAGGTTAGAATATGGTTTTATCGGCAAATCAACAACTTCTTTGCAACTTTTAAAACAACATATTCGTATATCGCCCTCTTTTTTTATTCAGCTTCAGGATATAGCCCTCAGAGGCCATGTTCGCATTTCTACGCTCCCTGTTGGCTGCCAGCAAGCACTCTATCAACGCCCATCGCGCGTGGGGGGCAAATCCAAGTCAAATTGAATTTCGCGCATACATTTGAAATGTCCTTGGGGGCATTTTTCGTAACCTATCTTAGAGCACGGCCGACACGAGAGCCCTAGCCTTTCCAGAATGCGAAACTCGGTGCGGTAAGGATACATGCCAAACTCCGGCACTGTATTGCCCCAAATACTGAAGATCTCTTTCTTGAAGGCTGCGGCAATGTGCATCAGGCCCGTATCGTGGCTCACTACTAGCTGCGCCTGTTGCACCAAAGAGGCCGATTGGTTGAGCGAATACTGCCCGCAGGCGTTATAAATAATAGTGTGGGGCGCTTTAGCAATGCTGGCCTCCGACGGAAAATAATAAGGGCTGTCAGGCACTTTCCGCGCGAGTGGCGGCGAAGCCGCTGCGTGCTTGGCAAAGGCCAACTCCACCACATGACCCGTCGTTTCGTCCTCAGGCCCGCCAAGTAATACCACCGGACGGCGCAACAATCCACACAACTCAATGATCCGGTCGACGGGCAGGCGCTTGGTGGCATGCTGCGCCCCAATAGCGAAGGCCACATAGCCTTGCTGAAAGCCGACAGGAAGCGTATTGAGGCTCACTTCATCTTTGGAAGGAATAAAATAATCTAACCCTTGACCATCATTGCGCACGCCCAATAGCGCGGCAGCAGCTAAGTAGCGATCTACAATGTGCTGCTGTGGCAGGGTATTTATTTTCAGGTTCACCAACAGCCATTTGCGCAGGTTAAGCTTATCAAAGCTCGATGAAGGTATTCCCAACCGCAGCTTCAGCAAACGGGTGCGCAGATTATTATGCAGATCGATGATGTAATCGAAACGCTCGGCTTTCAGCTCATTTACCAAGTCCGTGAGTGAGCCCGTAAGGTAATGCGCCTTAGTCACATACGGATTTGGCTCGATGATACTCCGATAAGCCGGTTTAGTACAGAAATGCACCTGCGCACCCGCCACCTGCTGCTTCAGCGCCCGCACTACGGGCGTTGTCAGCACAATGTCGCCGATAGAGGAGAAGCGCAAAACAAGAATTTTCATAAGCTATTTAACGGCAGCCCGAGCCACCATTAAAACAAAGTCGTTTTGAATTCTTCGGCCGGCTTAATCTTTGCTTTCCGCTGGGCAAAGTATGTTGCTACTTCTTCCCGCGACATGGCATTGAAGGTCATTTCCTTCGTCAGACCACCTTTGCGCCCCATAAACACGCCGTAGCGCATATCCGCGTAGCCGTTGGTGTGGTGCGCATCAGGGTTGATACTCAGTTTCACGCCTTGGTCGAGGGCATAGCGCACCCAGCGCCAGTCTAGGTCCAGCCGCCACGGATTAGCATTAATCTCAATAATAACCTGATGCTTGGCGCAGGCATCAATAACGGCCTTATAGTCGATTGGGTAGCCTTCGCGGCGAAGTAATAACCGCCCGGTCGGGTGGCCTAACATCGTACAATACGGATTCTCAATGGCCCGCAGCAGGCGTGTGGTGGCGCGGGCTTCGTCCATTTTGAGGTTGCTGTGCACCGAGGCCACGACAAAGTCAAATGAGGCCAGCACCGAGGGTTGATAATCTAAAGCACCATCGCCGAGAATATCGCTTTCGATACCCTTAAAAATGCGAAAGGGAGCCAATTCTTTGTTAAGTTCATCTATTTCGCGGTGCTGCTGACGCACGCGCTCCGGGCTGAGTCCGTTGGCATAGTGCGCGGCCTGGGAGTGGTCGCAAATTCCCAGGTACTCGTAGCCTTCATCCCGCAGAAACTCGGCCATTTGACGCAGTGTATGTGCCCCGTCTGAGTAGTTGCTGTGGTTGTGCACACTACCGCGCAGGTCGGCATCTTCCAGCAAGTTGGGCAGCTTATGCTCTTTGGCTAATGTTAGTTCACCAAGGCCTTCTCGCAGTTCAGGCTCTACGTACTGCAGTCCGGCTTTTTCGTAAATGGCCGTTTCCTGGTAGAATCGCTCCTTTTTCAGCAACTGCCTTAATGTAGCCGGCTGCCCATGCGCAGCTTGGGGGGCAAATATTTCAGACAAATGCGCCTCAGCACCCGTCAACAGAAAGAGCTGATTTGTGAAATCTTCCTTTGCCACTAGCAGCACCTCCACTTTTACACCGGAGGTTGTAGCAGTCCCGCGCCACGCAAAAGGGCCCGAGCGCATGGGGTCGGCGGTAAGGCCATCCAGGGAGTTTAGTAGCTTATGTGCTTTCTCGGGATGAGTAGTAGCGGCTACCAGCACCACATTTTCCACTACCTCCAGGCGTCGGCGTACTTCCCCGGCTACCGCTACCGACTCCGTAAATAGCGCTTCCTGCAAGCGGGCAACCAAATCGGCGGCCAGCTCTTCGGCTTGCGGGTACAGCAGCTTGCCCCGGCTTTGGTCGTTGAATTCGAGGGCTTGCAGAATGGCGTCCTGCGTTTTTTTGCCAAATCCTTTGAGCTTACTTACCTCATCACGCTCAGCGGCGGCACGTAGCGCGTCGGGGCTTTCGACGCCCAGCTCACGCCACAGCGCCCGAATCTTTTTCGGGCCGATGCCCTTAATATTCAGCATCTCCACCACACCGGGCGGCGTGATGCTGAGCAGACGCGTCAGTTCCTCGAAAGAGCCGGTGTCCAGCATTTCGGCCACGCGAGCCGCAGCAGTTTTGCTCAGACCCGTGCGGTCGGGCAGGCCGGTGCGCTCTACTTCGGCCACCGAAAACTCTAGGCGTTCGAGGGCAGCAGCGGTGCCTTCGTAGGCCCGAATTTTAAATGGGTTTTCATCGTGCACTTCCAGCAGCGAGGCCGCAAGGCGGAAGGCACGAATCAGGGCGCGATTGTCCAAAACAGAAGCAGAATTTGCCCCCCAGCGGGGGATGGAGAAGGAAAGTAAAGGTACAGTGTTGGGAAATATTATGTTTTAAATAATATAGGCTAATAAAGGCAACGGGTGTTTTCGGGTACAACTATTGATGGTGAAATAGAAGCCACTAATTTACCAGTCCATTTCCCACTTTTACGCCATTGTCATGCGCCTGTTTTCTCTGCTTTGCTGCCTGAGTGTGTTGCTGCTGGCCGTAACGTGCAAACCCGACCCACGCAAGTCGCCGCAGTTGCGCTTGCTTGAAGGCACTTGGCTGCACGCCCACGAGGAGGACACGGAAGATGTGGAAGTATATCGGCCTAATACGTATTCGTTTGGCCCTCGCGCGGCCGCACGGGGTTCTGCTTCGAGCATAATGGCCTCTTTACGCAGTACGACATTGCTCCTACTGATGGGCTCGAAGGGCATAAAGGCCAGTGGAAGGCCGAAAGCGAGACGGTGTTACGCATTACCCCCGATAATAAAGAAGAGCCCGGCTACAGACTCGAAATTGTGTCGCTGGACAAAGATTTATTGAAAGTTCGTCGCTTGCCCCAATAGGCTTGCAACCTTTCGTTCAGCTTGCGCCTCCTAGTACTGTTCTATTCTATATTCAATTATGCGCATTTCTACTCTTACGCTCCTAACCGCTTTTGTAGCACTGGTATTGGCGGCCTGCACCGAAAACGTAGGCGACCTGATGAAGCTAAACCCAGAGGGACCTACGGGGCCGCTCTACGGCCGCTCGTGGTATAACTCGCATGAGGCCCGGCCCGGTGATACCGTTATTTACCGGCCCCAGGGCTATATAATGCCCCCCAGCGTGCCCCGCTACGGCCCTATTTATTTGGATGGGCTGCGCTTTGATAAGGATGGCCAGTTTACGTTCTACACCTTTGGCCCGGCCGATGCCCCAGAGGCGCATATTGGTCGCTGGGAACCCATGCAGGAAAACCAGGATATCCTGACGATGACGCTCGAAAATACGGAGCTGCGACCTCCCTTTCGGTTGCGCGTACTGCGCGTTGAGAACGACAAGCTAGTTGTATTGCGCCTGCGCTAAGCCCCTTCCGACTACTATTGGGGGGCAAAAAAGCCCGGCAAAAGCCATTCTAAAGAAATTTAGAGCGTCTTTTGCCGGGCTTTTTTGCGTGTTGCATTTCCTGAATCTCCAGCTGACTTATTTTTTAAAGTGAATTACTGGCTTGTTAAATCCGAACCTACGGCCTATTCCTGGGCCGACTTTGTGCGTGACGGGCGCACCGACTGGACTGGCGTCCGCAACTTTCAGGCGCGCAACTACCTGCAACAGATGCAGCCCGGCGACCTGGTCCTTTTCTACCACAGCGTAACCGACAAAACCGTAATCGGCATGGCCGAGGTAGCTGCTCCCGCCGCCCCCGATGCTACCGCCCCACCCGAAAGCGGCTGGGTAGCCGTGGCGCTGCGTCCGCACCAGCCGTTACCTAAACCCGTGTCGTTGGCTGCCATTAAGCTCGACGCGCGCCTGAGCCAGATTGGCCTTTTGCGCCAGTCCCGCCTGTCGGTGATGCCGCTGCGCAGCGAGGAATTTGATGTCGTGCTGGAGTTGGGCAGCTAAGCACTGAACCATATTTTCGGCAAAAAAGCCTGCCTACCATCCATAGAGCTGGCCTTTCCTCTTGTGCATGGGCTGGGGGGCTTTTTATTACCAGCGTAATCACGCAAAAAAGCCCCCTGGCAAATAGCTGGACCACGTGACTTTATGCCGTCTTCGTCGTATCTTACTAAGCGTCACAGCGAATAGGGCGTATGTCAGCTATGAAAAATATAATAGTCGTGTGGCTGGGAATTATGGCTCTAGCAATAGCGGGTCAGCCAGTGCTTGCCCAGGCGCCCGAGCCTTCCCTCGTTCCTAGTCAGCCTACCCGCCTGGAGTTACCTTTTACCCAGTATGATACGGATGTGCACGTACTGGCCATCCCCGAGGACAGCAGCGTGGTGATGCTGGTGGAGAAAGACGTTTTTATTGGCTCGCGCACCAGCTACACCTTCCACAAATTTGACCACCAGCTGAAGGATCTGGGCGCGCGGAAGCTCGATATTCCGATTGAGTACGAGTTCAAGCTGATGCGTGCTGAGGCCACGGCCGTGTACGCTCTTTTTCAGTCGCGCTACGCGCCGGAGCGCTTGTTAGCGGCTGGTCTCGATAGTCGCACCGGTGATGTAAGCCTTGTTAAATTCGATACGGAGGTGACGCGCGATGTGCTGGATCAAAAAGTATTGGCGGGCAATCTGTTTGTGACGGTACTCCTGGATCAGCATATGACGGTGGTGAAGCTGGATATGAAAACTGGCAAACACCAATTGCTGCCTTCTGTATACGAGCCACTTACTACGGAACTCACCTTCCTTACCGACTCCGCTACCAAGCGCGCCGAAGTAATTATGCGCCAGTCGAACGGGGTTAAATCGCGCTTGCAGCTAAAACAGCTTTCCTCGGAGGGTGAATTGCTGAACTCCGAATTTGTCCAAACCGAAAGTGAGCGTAGCCTGATCACTGCCCAAGTCAGCCTCGGCGACAGCTCCGACCGGATGCTGGCCGGCACGTACACCCTCCGCGACCCGCGCTATTCGCAGGGCATTTTTTCGGCTGATCTCACGGCCGGCACTACCCCGACCGGCGTTCGCCAATCTCTGCGCTTCTATGATTTTACGCGTCTGAAGCACTTTTTTGATTACCTAAAGCCCGCCAGAGCAGCCCGTATTCGGCAACGCAGTCAGGAGCGCCGCGCCGCCAACCGGGAGTTGCCGCTGCGCTACCGACTGCTTGTACATGACTTATTGCCTTTTCAAAACGGCTACGTGCTGGTAGCGGAGGTGTATTATCCACGCTACCGCAGCGATAGTTACGGCCCCGGCATGGTAGGCACCCGCTACCGGCAGTTCGACGGCTATCATACGACCCACGCTATTGTGTGCGGCTTCGATCGGCGTGGCAACCTAATCTGGGACAATACCTTCGTGCTGAAAGACGTGGAATCGTATGAGTTGGAGGAAACAGTACGGCTGCGGCCCATGCCCGATGGCCAACGCCTTGTGATGACGTATCTGGAAGAAGAAAATGTCCACTTCAAAATAATTGACCGCAGCTTACCCACTCCCAATGACCTAGTGGTGCCGTTGCAGACGGTTAACCCAGAGATAAAGGAGAAGCTAAGCAGCACTAATTATGAGGGCATGCAAGCGTGGTATGGGAGCCGGTTTTTAGCCTTTGGCTACCAATATGTGCGCACTCCCCGGGGTGGAGGGCGCGACGTATTTTTTCTCAACACTGTTTCCTTCAATTAACAGCGCCACCTGAACGGGCCACCGTCAAGCTACGTATGGGAGCCAAACCACCTTTGCTCCTCCCTATGTATACCAAACTACGTTTGCTTTCGCTGGTCGCCATACTCGGCCTTGGCCTCACCGTGAGCTGCCGCACAAGCGGCCCCGAAACCCCAGCCCGCACGGTAGCGGAGTTTTTTCGCAAATACGAGAACCGGTCCGGCTTCAAAGCCACTACCCTGTCGGCAGGCTTCACTACCCGTCTGTTGCTGGCCCGTCTGGGCAAACTGGGGGGCAATAATGAACTGGCGCAGGCGCTAACATCGGTGCGCGAAATTCGCATGCTCACTTTCACGCCTACCACCGATCGGGCCCAGCGGCTGGTAGCGGCTGGTCTCAATAAGGAAGTAGATGGCCTGCTGGCCAGCGAGCGATACACTTCCATTCCCGTATCCGCCGATTCGGCCCGCACTACCATCACGCGCTACGCTATCCGCCAGCAAGGCGACCGGGTACCAGAGTTGGTTGCTACCGGTAACGTGGAAGCGGTTCCCGAATCGTTTGCCTTAATAGCCGTATCCGGCAACTTTACGCGCTCCCAAGTTGATGAGCTTATAAAATTCCTGCCCGGCGCCGTTGGTGAGCTGACCCAATAGAAATCATATCTTTTTAGACCTAAAAAAGCCCCCAGAATTAGTCTGGGGGGCTTTTTTATTATCTATACTATTACGAACAGTTGCATAACCCTTCTATGAACGGTATAGAAACGCGACAATTCGAGTTTCTATATCATCTGATCCTTATTGGTGATGGTGCATTACCCAATAAACCTCTAGTAGTCTATTATTTAAAGCATACCAGCTTACCACGATAGACACTTTGTAAAAGCTGGAAGTTGGAAGACTTCTGTACATCCAACCGGAGTCCACCTTCTATGGATTCATTAGGGTAGGGTATTGTTTAGCAGGCATTGTAATCAATACCGATATTATACTAGAAGAAACCAGACCTAAATGGCCAAGATTTCTACAACTAGAAAAAGCCCCTAGAACTTTCTGGGGGCTTTTTCATAATGGCGCGCTGCATTTAGGAGCAGCTAGGCACAAAAAAAGCGGCGAACCCAGTGGGTCCGCCGCTTTTTGGGGCTAAAGCCGATCAGCAATTATGGCTGAGGCTGGCTTGGGATGTAGAACTCGAAGGTGAATTCTACGCGGCGGTTCTTAGCCATACCAGCAGCCGAAGTGTTCGGTGCAGCGGGCTGATCTTCGCCGAAGCCTACCGTAGTAACACGGTTCGGATCAACTTTCTTGCCGGTGAAGTAACGCTTGGCCGAAGCCGCACGACGCTCCGACAGAGCTTGGTTGTACTCGTTGGTACCACGGCTATCAGCGTGACCAGCGATGCGCAGGCTATACTCGGGGTACTGATCCAGGATCTTGATCATGTTGTCAAGCGTGCCATACGACTGGCGACGAATCACTGTGCTGTTGGTTTCGAACTGTACAGGACGTACTTTCTCCATTAGAGCAGGGTCAATCACGCGGCAACCAGTAGAGTCTACAGTAGCGCCGGTAGGAGTGCCTGGGCACTTATCAACGTTGTCTGGAACACCGTCACCGTCTTGGTCAACGTTTACAGGGCAGCCTGTAGCATCAACTTGCGTACCGGCAGGGGTATCAGGGCAAGTGTCGTTCTTGTCAGCTACACCGTCGCCATCGGCGTCAGGGCAGCCACGGAGAGCAGCCGTACCAGCTTGGTCTGGGCACTCATCTTCAGAGTCACGTACACCGTCGTTGTCACGGTCTGGGCAACCTTCGAGGTTAGCCAAGCCTTTCTCAGTGGGGCACTTGTCTTGGTAATCTGGAACACCGTCGCCGTCACCATCTAATGGGCAACCAGCTTCATCCACGGCTACGCCGGCTGGAGTGGCGGGGCACTTGTCTTTGCGGTCTGGCACACCGTCCATATCCTCATCCTTGGGCTTGCCAAAGTTGTAGGTGATACCGGCCGAGTGCTGGAGGTAGCGGTCATTCAGGTCGCCTTCATCCACGTTGTCAATCGTGTTGGTCAGGGCGTAGATCTGGCCCGTCTGCACGAAGATGCCGAAGGAAGGTGAGAAGTTGAGGGCGATACCAGCCGCGCCGTGCAGATATCCGGCGTAGTGGTCTTTGTTGCCTAGCAGAGTCTCGCCGCCTACGCCCGTGTTCACGAACTTATCGGAAGAGGCGATCATCAAGCCTGGGGCTAGGCTCAGGTAAGGAGCGAAGATAGCGTCCTCTTTCAAGGCCCAGCCGTTGTTGAGCTTGAACTTGATGGGTACTCCGATCGTGGTCACATTCGCGTCGAAGCGGCGGATGGGCAGACGAAGCGGGTCTTTGGTGGAGAACTTCATGTCCCCGTAGTTGGCCGACAAGCCGATGTCGATACCCGGGGTGAGGTAGCGGGACAGGGTGATGCCGCCCCCGCCTTCGATCTTGTTGGACTTGAACCACTCCGAGCCCAGGTCGCCGTGGTATTGCAGAGTGCTGCCGTAAAGGCTAATGCCGGTCTTGCGGTCCGCGCTTTGAGCGTGACCCTCGGGGCCGCTGCTAGCAGCGCTAATCCCAAGACCGCAGATTTTGCTAGAAGGTGTCTCATAGCATACAGGTTAGGTGAAAACATTTTCTTTGGTTTTAGCAGCTTATTCGGGGTTGAATAAGAGCCTTAACTGACTGCCTATACTTTCCATTACGAATAAGGTTGTTGTCAGGACCTCAAATGGGGGGCATTTTTCTGAACTTATTTCCACCGAAACAGCGTTTCCGCCTGATTTTCAGGCTTGCCTATGCGGCAGCAAAGGAATATTTATCTTTTTTAATTTTCAAAAAAACTGATTTTACCTGTTGAAACAGCACCAAAAAAGGGGCGCTCCTAGGTGGAGCGCCCCTTTTTTGATGCTGTTGAGCCGCAATGCAGCCAACTAAGTTCTTACTTGCGCATGAGGCGCTCGATGTCGGCGATTTCCAGCGGAATGGATGCCATTAAGTCCTCGGGCTGGCTGCGGGTAATAAGAATATCATTCTCCAGCCGGATGCCCAGGCCTTCCTCCCGAATGTAGATGCCTGGCTCGCAGGTGTACACCATGCCCGGCTCAAACGTGCGGTATTTGCCCCCCACGTCATGTACATCAAGCCCCAAGTAATGCGAGGTGCCGTGCATGAAGTATTTTTTATAGAGCGGCGCGGCTGGGTCTTGATTCCGAACATCAGCCTCGTTGAGCAAGTCCAGCTTAATTAGCTCTTGCTCCATGTGCCGGCCCACGGCGGCGTGGTAGTCCTCTATATTATTGCCGGCCACCAGGTGCGAGGTGGCAAACTTCATGACGGATAGCACGGCTTCGTACACATCACGCTGACGCTTGGTGAACGTTCCATTCACGGGAATGCTGCGCGAAAGGTCGGCGGCGTAGTTACCATATTCGGCCCCAAAGTCGAGCAGTAGCACGTCGCCATCCTGGCACTGACGGTCGTTGCTCACGTAGTGCAGAATGCAGGCGCTGGCACCCGAGGCGATGATGCTACCGTAAGCCGGCCCGCGCGAGCGGTTGCGCACAAACTCGTGCAGGATCTCGGCCTCGATCTCGTATTCCCACACGCCGGGCTTCACAAAGCCCAGCAAACGGCGAAACGCCTTCTCTGTAATATTGGCCGCCTCGCGCATCAGCCGGATTTCCTCCTGGCTCTTGATGGCCCGCAAATGGTGCAACAGCGGCGCCGCGCGGCGGTACTGATGGAGCGGATATTTCGCTTTTATCTCCTTAATAAAGCGCGCATCGCGGGTTTCAACTTCGACCACCGCCCGAATATGCTCATTGGTATTGAGGTACACATTTTCCGCCTCATTCATAAGGGCGTGCAGCACCTGCTGGAAGCTGTCGAGCCACAGAATGGTCTGAACACCGGAGTTGGCGCGGGCCTCGTCCTTTGTGAGCTTATAGCCTTCCCAAATGAGAATATGCTCGCTGGTTTCCTTTAAAAACAGGATTTCGCGGTGTTGGGGCAGCTTGGCATCCGGAAACAGAAGCAGGATACTCTCTTCCTGATCGACGCCAGAGAGGTAGAATAGGTCATTATTCTGTCGAAACGCCATCGTGCCGTCCGCATTGGTAGGCATAGTGTCGTTGGCGTGAAAAATGGCCAACGACGCCGGAAGCAGCTGCTGCACAAAATTGCGGCGGTTTTCAATAAAAAGCTGGGGATCAAGGGGACCGTAACGCATAGGACGGGCAAGGTTTGGGAGGAAGATAGTAGGCGCCGGGGCGCGGTTGCAAGTTAGGAGAATGAGCCCAAGGCCGCATACTTCCCCTTTTGTCATGTGAAGAAGATCGGGGGGCCGCCCCAAGTTTTCGGGGGCTTTTTGCGAAAAACACGCCTTATCCGATCCTTTTTTCTTCCGGCTTCACATGGGTTGGTGCATCAGGTCGGCGGTGGCACTCTTTCTCGGCCATGCACTGCACTTTAGGCAGGCTATTTGGTGTTATAGCCCTAAAATCACAAATATGGTCTTCGAGGGTCTGCCATAAGCTTGTATCCTATGGTAGCTTGGGTATTTTCGCCCCTCGCTATATTCGCTCCTTTCCGTTTCTAATGCCGCCCAAGTCGCACCCGCGCCGCGCCATTCTACTTATTCAAACCGCTTTTATTGGCGATGTTATTCTGGCCACGGCCTTGCTGGAACGCCTACGCCAAACGGAACCGAATACGCCCGTCGATTTTTTGGTCCGTAAAGGCAACGAGGCCCTGATAGAGCAGCACCCACATGTGCGCGATGTGCTGATCTGGGACAAGAAAAACCATAAATACCGCGACCTGTGGCGCTTGCTGCGCACCATCCGGGCTGGCGACTACGAGCGGGTTATCACGTTGCAGCGCTTTGCCTCCACGGGTCTTCTTACCGCTTTTTCGGGTGCACCCAAGCGCATCGGCTTCGACAAAAATCCGCTTTCGTTCGCTTTTACCCAAGTTACGCCCCACCTCATGGGCCAAGGAATTCATGAGGTAACGCGCAACCTCCATCTGCTCTACCCCGAGTCGGAAGCCCCGCTTACCCCTCCCCGCCTTTTCCCCACCCCGCCGATGAGGCTATCGTGGCTTCCTATGTGAGTCGTGGGCCTTATATCTGCATTGCGCCCACGTCGGTGTGGTTTACGAAGCAGTTTCCGGAGGAGCAATGGCTAAAACTGCTTCGCGCATTACCTCCTCATTATAGTGTGTACCTGTTGGGTGCGCCCCCGACAGCGCCGTGTGTGAGCGCCTGCGCCAGGAAAGCGGCCGGGCGGGCGTCGTGAACCTGGCGGGTCAGCTTCCCTTGCTGGCGTCGGCGGCGCTGATGCGCGGAGCCGTCCTTAATTACGTGAACGACTCGGCACCTATGCACTTGTGCTCCGCGATGGGCGCACCTACATGTGCCGTCTTCTGCTCTACAGTGCCGTTTTTTGGCTTCGGCCCCCTGAGCCCATTTTCGCGGGTGGTGCAGATCGAGGAACAGTTGGATTGTCAGCCCTGCGGCTTGCATGGCTACAAAAAATGCCCCCTAGGCCATTTCTACTGCGCCCGCGGCATTCAAACCCAGCAGCTCATTGAGGCACTGACCGAGGCCGAGGCGTGGGCTGCGGCGCAGCACTAAGGCAAACGAACTTCGTTGCGGGGGGCTTTTTTGTACCTTTGCGCTCCTTCTCACCATCCAGAAAATAGAAGGAAACCAGTCGAGCCCATAGCTGGTTATTACTAGTTGGGGGGCAAAATTGTGGCTACGTTTAGCCATGTTGCCCTCCGCAGTTTTCAAGACTCCAAGCCCGTATTAAATGGCCGATTACGATTTGCACGAGTTGCCCAATGGCATCCGCGTGCTGCACAAACAAGTACTGCACACCAAAATCGCGCATTGCGGCTTCCTGCTCGACATTGGCTCGCGCGATGAGGATTTGCACCAATTAGGCCTGGCTCACTTTTGGGAGCACATGGCCTTCAAAGGCACCGAAAAGCGTCGCTCCTTCCATATTCTCAACCGCCTCGAAACCGTGGGGGGCGAATTGAACGCGTACACCACGAAAGAGAAAATCTGCTTTTACGCCTCGCTGCTCAGCACGCACTTCGAGCGCGCCTTCGAGCTGCTCACCGATCTTACCTTTCACTCCGTGTTCCCGGAGCGCGAGATTGAGAAGGAGCGCGGCGTGATTCTGGAGGAAATGGCCATGTACCACGACGCTCCCGAGGACGCCATCATCGACGACTTCGACGCCGTTATTTTTGGCAATCATGCCTTGGGCCACAACATTCTGGGTACTCGCCAGAGCGTTTCGGGTTTTCAGCAGCAGGATTTTCGCCAGTTCCTGAGCGATAATATCCGCACCGACCGGCTTGTGTTTAGCTCGGTGAGCAATCTGCCGTTTACGGAAGTGAAGCGCTTGGCCGAGAAATACCTGGCGCCGCTGCCTGCCCGCTTGGGTCCCCGGCCGCGTACGCCCTTTTCTTCTTATCAGCGGGTAGAGCAATTGGAGCGCAAGCCTATCACGCAGGCGCATTGCCTGATTGGAGGCCCGGCGTATGCGATTGAAGATCCGCGCCGCATTCCGTTTTTCATGCTAACCAACATTCTCGGCGGACCTGGCATGAACTCTCGTCTGAATCTAGGGGTGCGCGAAAAATATGGTCTGGTGTACACCATCGACGCCACGTATTCGCCTTACACCGACACAGGGTTATTTGGCATTTACTTCGGCACGGAGAAAAAACAGGTGAAGCGTACTGTGGCGCTGGTGCAGAAAGAGTTGAAAACCCTACGCGAAAAGCCGCTAGGCTCCTTGCAATTGCATACTGCCAAAGAGCAGCTGATGGGCCAGCTGGCGATGTCGGAGGAAAGCAATAGCGGCCTGATGCAGCTCCTCGGCAAAAGCACCCTCGATATTGGCCGCGTAGAACCCCTCACCGAGATTTTCGACCGTATTCGCGCCATCACCGCCACCGAGCTGAGTGAACTGGCCAACGACGTACTGCGTGAAGACAATCTGAGCGTGCTGCAGTACGTGCCCGAGTAACGCACTAGGATGGCCAAGCAGCCTGCCACGTTTGGAGCCGTTGCCGGTTTTCAGGAAGGCTACGAGTTCCTGAATCGGCTGGAGTTGAGCGCCTCCGGCGTGCACCGCCCCACCCGTGCTGGTATCGGAGCGCGGAGCGGCTTAGGCGCCGAATCCATTGTATTAGCCGAAGGCTATGAGGATGACGTGGACTTGGGCCACGTCATCCTCTACACGGGCCAGGGTGGGCGCAGTAGCTCGTCAGGCCAACAAGTAGCCGATCAAACCCTGACCGGCGCCAACTTAGAGCTAGCGCGCAACTGTACTACCGGTCTGCCCGTGCGTGTGGTGCGCCGTATACAGCAGGCCGGGGGGCTTTTTTTCTATCGGTATGATGGCCTGTACCGCATCACGGCGTATTGGCAGGAAACGGGCAAATCGGGTTTCAGCATCTGGCGCTTTAAGCTAGAAAGAATGCCATTAACCCAAGGCGCCCCCAACTCAGCCGCGGATATTTAAGTACGCTATATGCTTGTGCTTTCTTTTCGTTACTAATTGCTTCAGAATGCCCTTTACTCTTTCGCATCCGGCGCTTGTATTGCCTTTGTTAGCCAAAACCCGCCGCTGGTTGTCCGTTACGGGGTTAGTGCTAGGCAGCATGGCTCCCGACTTCGAGTATTTCCTACGCTTAAGACCTTATGGTTCCTACGGCCACACGTGGGTCGGCATATTCTGGTTCGATTTGCCACTGGGCTTACTAGTTGCTGGCTTGTTTCATTTGGTGGTGAAGCGTCCGCTGGTTCGCAGCCTGCCTTCGTTCTTGCGGGCACGACTAGGGCAGCTATCTGAGCAGCCCTGGCCCCTCCGAAACCTGTGGAGCAAGCGGCTTATCCTGGGCGTACTGATTGGTAGCCTGTCGCACATCTTCTGGGATGCCTTTACGCACAACAATAGCCCTGTTACAGTAGGCATCGATTTCCTGAACCTGCGCGTAGGACCACTCACGCTTTATCGATGGCTGCAATACGTTTCCTCCGTAATTGGCCTGGTGGCTATTGCCTGGTTTGTTTGGAAACTCCCCGCCAAGCCACGCTTGGTAAAAGCCACCAGCAAAATCCAGCGCCTCTTCTGGACACTTACTGGGGTGCTGATGGCTATTTTTTGGCTTGCCTTTATGCTTATCCATGAAACGTATGAGCGCGCCGTGATTACCTACTTAATCGTGACGGGCATCAGCGCCATCAGCTTAGCCTTGCTAATTACCTCAACGTTGATGCGTCGCTATTTTGAGCCCTCGAAGGAAGCCCGCGCTGCTCGCGACCTCAAGCGAGATATTGCCCACGAAATCACCCAAAAGCAGCTCCAACTGTGACCCCCGACGACGAACGCCACCAGTACGCCGAAGCCCACACCACGCCCGAATCCGAACTCTTGCGCCGCCTCAACCGCGAAACGCACGTGCAGGTATTGGCCCCTCGCATGCTATCGGGCCACTTGCAGGGCCGGCTGCTAAGCATGATCAGCCACATGGTTCGGCCCCGGCGCATCCTCGAAATTGGCACGTTCACGGGCTATTCGGCGCTTTGTCTGGCCGAAGGCTTAGCGCCCGAAGGTGAATTGCACACCATTGAGTTCAACCCGGAGCTTGAAACTCGCATTCGCCGGTACGTAGCCGCCGCCAACCTTACCAATCGGGTTCACCTACACATCGGCGATGCCCGCATCGTGCTGCCTACGCTCACTGAAACCTGGGATTTGGTGTTCATCGACGCCGACAAAATCAATAATGATGTGTATTTCGAGCTGATTATTGACCAGGTACGGCCGGGGGGCTTTTTGCTGATCGACAACGTGCTGTGGGGCGACAAAGTCCTGCCCTCTTACTCCGTAAAGCCCGCTGATAAGGATACGCACGCGGTACGGGCCTTCAACGACAAAGTGCAAACCGACACACGAGTAGAAAATGTGTTCTTGCCCCTCCGCGACGGCCTGCTGCTCTTGCGCAAACTATAACATCAACGGTAAGCTTCATCGGTTAACTAAGTGTTGAGGTCAGCGGATTTTTTTAATCCGTTTCAATCCTTATAAAAAAGCCCCCAGATAGCATATGGGGGGCTTTTTGTTGAAGAAGCTAGTAGTTACGCCTCTACTATATGAGCAAAATGAAGGTCTTTTTAATTTCTGATTAAACCTTCGTCCTCCTGGGACGTCTACGCCCGCATTACCCCTGATCTACCGATTATGAGAAAGGCGCTACGCCTGCTGCTCAGCTTCTGGCTGACTTTTACGGCAACCACTGTTTTCGCCCAAAATCAAACCGTGAGTGGCCGTGTGCTAGATGCCGCCGACCAATCGGCACTGCCGGGCGCCAACGTGCTGCTTATTCACCTGCCCGATTCGGCCAAGCAAGGCGTAGCCACCGATCCGGGGGGCAATTTTTCCTTTACAGAAGTGGTGCCGGGCCAGTACCTGCTCACAATTTCCTTCGTCAGCTACCAAACCCAGCGCCGACCTTTCACCGTCGCCGGCGCACCGGTAGTGCTGGGAAATATTTTGCTGGGTTCCAGCCAAATTAAGCTGCGCGAAGTGGAAATAACTGGCCGCGCTGCTGCCGCTGTGCAGAAGGGCGATACGGCCGAGTTCAATGCCCGCGCTTTCAAAACCAACCCCGATGCCAACGCCCAGGATCTAGTGACCAAAATGCCGGGCGTAACCGTGCAGGATGGGCGCGTGCAGGCCCAGGGCGAGAATGTGCAGCGGATATTGGTCGATGGAAAGCCCTTCTTCGGCGACGACCCCGACGCAGTACTGAAGAACATTCCGGCCGAGATGATTGATAAAATTCAGGTGCTGGACCGACAAAGCGAGCAGTCGCAGTTTTCGGGCTTCAACGACGGCAACACCGAGAAAACCATCAACATCGTGACCAAGCCGGAATTCAAGACTGGGCAGTTTGGGCGCTTTGTGGCTGGTGCCGGGCCGGAGCGCTACCGCGTGAGTGGCAACTACAACTCGTTTGAGGGCGACCGGCGCTTGTCTGTAGTGGCCCAATCGAACAACATCAACGAGCAGAACTTTGCCACCGACGACTTACTAGGCGTAGCCAGCAGCTCCGGTGGCGGTGGCAACCGGAGTGGCGGTGGACGGCCTGGCGGCGGGGGCGGCGGACGCCCAGGAGGAGGAGGTGGCCCCGGTGGTGGCGGGAACAACACCGGCGACTTTCTGGTGAGCCCCAGCGGCGGCATCTCCACCACGCACGCCATTGGCCTCAACTACTCCGATGTGTGGAACAAGAAAACGCAGGTAACAGGCAGCTACTTCTTCAATCTATCGGAGAATCGGGCCAACACCAACCTGTTTCGCCAGTTTGCCCTCTCCGACGGAGCCGCTAACCAAACATATTCGGAAAACTCGCTGGCATCCAGCCGCAACATCAACCACCGTTTTAATCTGCGCCTGGAGCACCGAATAGACTCGGCGAATTCGATCCTTTTCCGCCCGCGCCTGTCTATTCAGCAGAATAAAGGCACCGGCAACCTCGATGGCTTCACAGCCGCCGACGGCGAAAGCAGCAGCAACGTGCTGAGCGACTACCGTTCTGCCCTCACGGGCATCAACTCTAGCAATGATCTGCTCTATCGTCACCGCTTCGGCAAGCCGGGGCGCACGATGTCGGTTAATGCGACGCTCAACTACAATCAGCGGGAGGGCGACAACAACCTGCTCACCCTCTCCGAAACCGATTCGCTGAACCAGTTTTCGACTCTGGAGCAAAGTGGCTGGAACTTGGGCACCCGCCTAGAGTACACCGAGCCACTGACCAAGCAGGATCTGCTGCAATTCAACTACACGCTGGCTTACACGCCTAATGACTCAGACAAGCGCACCTTCGATTTTGTGGACGACGTTGGTGAGTACGCCGAGCTGAACCCGGCGCTGAGCAATGTATTTACCAACACTTACCTCACGCAGGGCGTAGGCGTCAGCTTCCGCCACCAAACGAAAGACTTACAGGTCATGGTGGGGGCCACGGGCCAGAAAGCCGACTTGCGCAGCGACCAGGAATTTCCGCTGACTACCAGCCTAAACCGCTCTTTTTATAATTTCCTGCCCAACGCGATGCTGCGCTACAACTTCTCGCGGGAGAAGAATCTGCGCTTTAACTACCGCTCCAACACGCCTCCGCCATCCATTGGGCAACTGCAGGAAGTGGTAAACAACGCCAATCCTTTGCAGCTCACCACCGGCAACCCCGCGCTGGAGCAGCAAACCCAGCACTCGGCCACCATCCGCTACTCAGCTGCGAAGCCCGAGAAGTCGACTACTTTCTTTGCGTTGCTGCTCGGCAATTTTACGGATAACTATATCACCAACAGCACTTTCATTGCCACCGAAGACACAGAACTACAGCTAAACGGCGGCGTGGTACGCCTGCCCGCTGGGGGGCAATTAACGCGGCCTATCAACTTGGGGCAGCAATACAACTTTCGGGGCGTGCTGAGCTACGGGCTGCCGGTGGGCTTTATCAAGTCGAACCTGAACCTGAACGCTACGGCTGGCTACAGCCGCACGCCCGGCCTGATCAACGACGTTATTAACTATTCTCAGACGCCTACCCTGGGCTTGGGCGCGGTAATAAGCAGCAACATTAGCGAGCGGCTGGACTTTACGGTTTCGTCTAACTCCAACTTCAGCCGAGCCCGCAACACGGCCCGTACGCAGCTCAACACCAACTACTTCACGCAGAACAGTCAGCTCCGCTTCAACTGGATTGTGGGCAACGGCTTCACCCTGCAAACCGACGTTACGCACCGCTACAATGGCGGCCTGGCAGCGGGCTTCAACCAGCAGTACGCCCTTTGGAATGCCAGCATCGGCAAAAAGATATTCGAAAAGCAGCGCGGCGAGATTCGTCTTTACGCCTTCGATTTGCTGGGCCAAAATCGCAGCATTCAGCGCAACGTCACGGAAGCCTACATCGAGGACACCCGCACGGATATTTTGCAACGCTACTTCATGATTATGTTCACCTACAACCTGCGTAACGGCAGCGCCATGAGCAACACGGGCGGTGCGGGTGAGCGGATGGAGCGCCGCGGCGACGGCATACCGCGCTAGTCAGTCTTGGCTCTAAGAAAAAGCCCCCAGCCGGCATTAGCTACTGGGGGCTTTTTGGTGCCTTCCAGCCTACTTCTACAGGGTCGCTCAGGGAAGCCAACGACATATTTTCGCCGCAGATTTGCCTTCTTTGTAAGATAAACTGCGTAGCCGAGCGTTACTGATTGTGTTATTTAGTATCTGATGAAAAAAAGAATATCTCTGTTTCTGTTGTGGATGCTGCCCTTGCTGGTCAGTGCCCAGACCGTAACGGTTCCTTCCGAGATTGCTTTTGGAGGCATGCGTCTGCGCCTGACAACTGGTGGCCGGCAGGCAGTACAGCAAAAAGTGGATGCCTTACGCCGCTATCAGCCCTCCTTTCAGGCCCGCGTTGACCTGGCCGACGCCTACTTTCCGCTGATTGACCGCACCTTTCAGGCCGAGGGCATTCCGCTGGATTTTCGCTACTTGGCGTTGCAGGAAAGCGGATTGAAAGGCGAAGCCCAATCTATTCATGATGCCGTTGGGTATTGGCAGTTCAAACGCGAGTCGGCGACGGAGCTAGGCGTGCAAGTAGATGGAACCGTGGACGAGCGCAAGCACATTGTGGCTTCCTCCCGCGGCGCGGCCGCTTATTTAAAGCGCAATAATGCCACGTATCGCAACTGGGTAAACACACTGCTAAGCTACAACCTGGGGCTGACCGGCACCAAGCCCTACACCTTGCCAACCGATGTGGACGCGACGGAAATGGAGATTTCCGAAAAGACCCACCCGTACATTCTTACCTTCTTAGCGCACAAAATAGCCTACGAACCCGCCGTGGGGCAGAACCCCAAGCCGCCTATGGTGCTGCAGGAGTTTCCGGTGCAGCCCGGCCAGCAGCTCGCCTCTATAGCTCAAACTCTCCAAACCGATGCCGACGAGCTGGCTCGCCATAACCATTGGCTTTCCTGGGGCAGCGCCGTACCAGCCGGCAAAGCCTATACGGTGCTGGTGCCTATCACCGATAAGTTGCAGCGCACCGCCCTACTCGCCAATCAGCGCTCTGCCACCGCCGGCCAGTTGCTAACTCAGCCCGAAATAGACCCCGAAAACGCTGATTTCGTGCGCATAAACGGCCTGCGCGCCATTGTGGCCTTGCCCGGCGACACGAAGGAAAGCTTGGCGCAACGGGCCAATTTGAAGGTGCGGCGCTTCATGCAATACAATGATTTGTATGCGTTTGACAACGTGGTAGTAGGCCAACCCTATTTCGTGCAGAAGAAGCGGGATAAGTCATCGGTGCAGTACCACGTAGCGCAGCCCGGTGAAACCGTGACGACAGTGGGGCAGAAATACGGGATGCGTACAAAAGCTATTTTAGCTAAAAACCGCATGCGCCGCACCGAAGAGTTGCGGCCCGGCCGGATGCTGTGGCTTCAGTTTAAGCGGCCGCGCGAAGTGGCCGTGGAGTATGTAGATAGCCAGGACAAGCGCGCATTAGCCGCTTTCGAGCGCCCAGCAACTAGCTCAGCTACAGCTTCCACAACGACGCCACAGCCGGCGCCGGCCAGCCCACGGCGCATCCTTACACCTAAAATGAAGGCACCGGTGGAATCTACTCCAACCGAACCCGTCGAGCAGGCGTCGATTGTAGAGCAGCCCCAGGTAGATAGTATAGTGGTTGCGGCTGATACCCCGGCCCCTACCGCAACTCCAGTGACGACGGAAGCAGCAGATTTGCCCCCCACGACTGCCACGCCGGATACGAGCCGAGTAAAACCTCAGCCAACCACACCTGTAAAAGTCGCGGCTACGGATACAGTTCAGACGTCCAGCCAGAATTTGCCCCCCAGCCAAGTACAAGACACCACCCGCACGTCCACGGCTGACACGGCTACCACTCCTGAGCCTGTGGTAAAAAACCCTAGCCAGGTAGTGCTCCGCGATTTGCCTGCGTCTTCTAAACCAGCACCGACTAAATCAGCTCCCGCCAAACCGGCTCCAGCCGCCACTACCCCTTCACCCCGTCCGGCCCCAGCAAGCCCAGTCGTTGCCGAGGCTACTGAGGTGTTGGATGTGCCCCGTAGCGGACAGCATATCGTGCAAAAAAGCGAGTCGCTGTATAGCATAGCTAGGCGCTATGGTTTGCGCCCCGCTGACTTAGCAACGTGGAATAATTTGCCCCCCACCGCGGCCCTCAACCTAGGCCAAGTTCTACGCGTGGTGCCCACAGCCGCTGCACCCGCACCACAGCCAGCTACGCCAGCTGCACCCAGCCCAGCGGCACCTCGACCAACGACGACCCCAGCCAAGCCAGCAACAACAGTCAAGCCGGCACCAGCTACCGCGGGCCTCATACGCCACACCGTCGCCGCTGGCGAATCGATGTACGCCATTTCCCGCAAGTATGGCGTCACGATTAAGCAAATTATGGAGTGGAATGGCAAGCCTGATTTCAACGTGCGACCGGGCGAGGTCCTGACAATTCGTGCCGCGAAATAGGTCGTTGCAGATCTTACCCCAACAAAAAAGGACGGCTCCGCGCCGTCCTTTTTTGTTGGGGTAAAATTTACTTTCTACTTAGCTATAGGCCAACGTTGCTTCTTCGGAAAAGCGAACGGTCCGTGATTTTAACATTTCAATAATCTCTTCGTCGTTCTTATATCGGTCGCCAACGTTCACAAAGTGTTTGGCCATCAAATCATAGCGCTTGGTCATGAGCCAGGCGAAGAGGTGGAGCCAATGAATGCCTTCAAATACGATGGCATCGTTCTGCACGTATTTGGGCAGCGTTTTCAGGAAATGGTTGGGGTGTTCTGTCCAGTGCAGGGCGGGGCGTACGTGGTGGCTGGTGTGGTAGCCGTCGTTCCAGCACTTATGGTTGTACTTGGTGTTCAGGCACGTTACGCTGTTATGGTAGGCATTAGCCGGATCAATGGGGTTCACGAAGGCGTGCTGTGTCCAGTTGCCGAGCATCATCACCACGCGCGAGATGATGAAGGGCAGAATAAACACCGCAAACGTCGCCGGGAAGTTCACAAAGCTCAAGCCGATGCACCACGCGAAAAAAGCTACCTCACCCCGAATCGATTTGAAGTAAAACTTCTTCTTCTTTTTGCGGTCGAAGTAAGATAGCAGGCGGAAAATGCCAACGGTAACGAAGTCGCCTAAATACTGTAGAAACCCAAAAAACGAGTCGCGCTGGTAGCTCATGGTGGAGCTAGTATCCTCGGGCATGTTGTTCTCAGCGTGGTGCATACCCATGTGGTGGGTATAATACGTCTCTGGCGTTTGACCGAAGAAAGGCCCAATCACCCACGGAATGCACATATTCAGCCAGTCATGCTGCTTTTTGAACAATGGCCGATGACATACGCAGTGTAGCATTAAGCCGAAAGGACCCTTAAAGGTGACGTTGTTCAAAAAATGATACAGCACCGCTGCCGACCACCAAATCCAGTTAGGTAGGCCCGGGATATACAGCAGAATGGCCAGCGGAATAAGCGTGAGCGCAATATTGAATAGCAGCCGCGCAAACGGCAAGTCACGCTCATCCTGGCAAACCTTTAACAACTGCGTTTCCAACCACGAGTAGGCAGCAGGCTTTTGATAAACCGGGTCGGTGAGGACGGCGGGAAGTGATTTCATATCTAAGATAGATTCTTGCGAATGTCCAACGCTAGTTTACGCGGAATTGCGCCTCTGGGTAGCACCTGAGTTGCCAGGCAAACCAACTCAACTACAATTAGGTTGCAAGCTACGTGCTTGCCGCCACTTGCACGACGATCTGGGGGGCATTTTATCTAGCTGGAAATCAGGCAACCGACGATTTTGGCTTCCAACTCCCACGGAGTCTGGGTATCTTTACTAGATTCTTGTCCGCTTAAAATACCTGCCATGCCTACGTTTTCCCACCTTCACTGCCACACCCAATACTCCCTGCTCGACGGCCAGGCCAGCATTGGCAAGCTCATGAAAAAGGCCCAGGAAGACGGCATGCCCGCCGTTGCCCTCACCGACCACGGCAACATGTTCGGCGCCTTTAACTTTGTAGCCGAAGCCAGCAAATACAACGTGAAGCCCATCGTCGGCTGCGAGTTTTACCTAGTAGAAGACCGCCACAAGAAGATTTTCAGCAAGGAAAGCAAAGACCAGCGCTTCCACCAACTGCTACTAGCCAAGGACCAAGCCGGCTACCAAAATCTGGCTAAGCTCTGCTCCATGAGCTATATCGACGGCCTGTATTCCAAGTGGCCGCGCATTGATAGAGAGCTGTTGCTACAGTACAGCGAAGGCCTGATTGCCACCAGCTGCTGCATTGGTGCCGAGGTCCCCCAGGCTATTCTGTGGAAAACCGAGACCGAAGCCGAAGCCATTTTCAAGTGGTGGCTCGATGTATTTGGCGACGACTATTACATCGAAATACAGCGCCACGGCATCCAGAACATCGACAACACGGGCAAAAGCCAGGAAGATATTAACCAAGTGTTACTACGTTGGGCGCTGAAGTACAACGTAAAAGTCATTTGCACCAATGACTCGCACTACGTAGACCAAACCGACTTTGCCGCCCACGACCTGCTGCTTTGCGTGAATACCGGCGACGAGCATAGCATCCCCGTCGGCGACTTCCAGACTAACTATTTCACCTTGGTCAGCGGCGACAAAAAGGTCATCTACAACACGCTGGAGAACATCCGCAGCGAACACGGCCGCGATGATGCCGTGCGTCGGCAGCTCCAGCGTATCGACGAGGAAATGCAGATGCCGCGGCCCCGCTCCCGCTTCGGCTTTCCCAACGACCAGTTCTACTTTAAGACCCAGGCCGAGATGGCGGCGCTCTTCCACGATGTGCCCGAAGCCCTGGACAACACTAACGAAATTGTCGACAAAATCACGCCGCCCAAGCTCCAGCGTGACATTCTGCTGCCCAACTTTCCCATTCCGCCCGAGCACGCCAACGCCGACGCTTACCTGCGCCACCTCACGTTTCTGGGGGCCTTTTCGGGGCCGAAGGCGCGCTACTCCGAGCGCACGGCTGAGGTAGAAGAGCGTCTGAACTTTGAGCTGAATGTTATCAGCACGATGGGTTTTGCGGGCTACTTCCTTATTGTGCAGGACTTTATCAACAAAGGCCGAAGCATGGGCGTAGCCGTAGGTCCGGGCAGGGGTTCAGCGGCGGGCTCGGCGGTGGCATACTGCGTGGGTATCACTAACATTGACCCTATCAAGTACTCGCTACTCTTCGAGCGCTTCCTAAACCCGGAGCGGGTAAGCATGCCCGATATCGATATTGACTTTGACGACGTGAATCGCCAAAAGGTCATTGACTATGTGGTGGATAAATACGGCCGCAACCAGGTAGCTCAGATTATCACCTTCGGTACAATGGCCGCCAAATCGTCAATTAAGGACGTGGCGCGAGCCTTAGAACTACCATTGCCCCAGACCAATGAGCTGACCAAGATGGTGCCTGAGCAAGTGGGTACCACGCTGGCTAAGGCGTTTGCCGAAGTGCAGGAGCTGGACATGATTCGGCGTGACGACTCGCCAGGTAACTTGAAAGGCCAGATTTTACGCCTGGCTGAGCAGCTCGAAGGTTCCATGCGCAATACCGGTATCCACGCCGCCGGTATCATCATCGCCCCCGACGACATCACCAAGTACATTCCGGTATCCACGTCCAAGGAATCGGAGCTGCTCATTACCCAGTTCGACGGTAAGGTGATTGAGTCGGCGGGCATGCTCAAGATGGACTTTTTGGGGCTCAAGACCCTGACCATCATTGAGGACGCCATGCGTCTGATTGAGAAAAATCACGGCGTCAAGATTGACATCGATGACATTCCGCTCGACGACGAGAAGACCTACGCGCTCTATCAGCGTGGCGACACCATCGGCACCTTCCAGTTCGAGTCGGAAGGCATGCGCATGTACCTCAAAGACCTCAAGCCCACCAACATTGAGGATTTGATTGCCATGAACGCCTTGTACCGGCCGGGCCCGATGCAGTTTATCCCGAACTTCATCAACCGCAAGCACGGCCGCGAGGAGGTAGAGTACCCGCACGAACTATTGGAGCCCATCCTGAACTACTCGCAGGGCATCATGGTGTACCAGGAGCAGATTATGCAGGCCGCACAGATTCTGGGGGGCTATTCCCTCGGTGGTGCCGACTTGCTGCGCCGGGCCATGGGTAAGAAGGATCTGAAAAAGATGGCCCAGGAGCGCGAGAAGTTTGTGGAGGGCTGCAAAAAGCTGCACAACATTCCGGCGAAGAAAGCTTCCGAGGTCTTCGACGTGATGGAGAAGTTTGCGGCCTACGGCTTCAACCGCTCCCACTCCGCCGCCTACTCGGTGGTAGCCTACCAGACGGGCTACCTCAAGGCCAACTACCCCGCTGAGTATATGGCAGCGGTACTCACGAACAACATGGGCGACATCAAGAAGGTGACGTTCTTCATTGAGGAAGCTCGCAAGCAAGGCGTGCAAGTGCTGGGTCCTGACGTGAACGAGAGTATCATGAAGTTCAACGTTAACCAGGAGGGCAAAATCCGCTTTGGCCTAGCCGCTGTGAAGGGCGCCGGCGAAGCTGCCGTGGAAGAACTTGTGCAGGAGCGTGAGAAAAATGGTCCCTACAACGATGTATTCGACTTTGCGAAGCGCGTAAATCTGCGGGCTGTAAACAAGAAAACATTCGAGAGTCTGGCCCAGGCCGGCGCCTTTGATTCATTTGAGCGCTACCACCGCCGCCAGTTCATCGAAGCCCCTTCCGGCGATCAGAACCTGATTGAGAAGGCTATGCGCATGGGCCAGCAGCACCAAGCCGCCAAAGAATCAGCCCAACATAGCTTGTTTGGCGCTGGTGCCTTTGGATCTGTGGCTGCGCCGCTACCCAAAGTGGCGGATATGGAACCCTGGACCAATACTGAGCAGCTTCGTCGGGAAAAGGAAGTGGTTGGCTTCTACCTTTCCGGCCACCCGCTTGACAACTACAAGCTCGAAATCGACTCCTATTGTACCTGCTCTTTGGAGAAGCTCGACGCTTATAAGAACCGTGAAGTCAACGTAGCCGGACTGATTACCAACGTAGCTTTCCGCACCACCAAGAACGGCCAGTCCTTCGCCGCCTTTACGCTGGAAGACTATGATTCGTCTTTACAGCTAGCCCTGTTCCGCGACGAGTACACGCGTTTTGCGCCTATTATCAATCCCCGCAACTATGCCAACGATCAGGTGCCGCCCATGTTTGTGCGTGGCAAAATGACGCTGCGCTACGGCACTGAAGATCAATGGGAGTTAAAAATCATGAACATGCAACAGCTCAACGAGGTAACAGAGAAGATGGCTAACGGCGTCCGTGTTCGTTTAGATCTGCGCACGGTTACCGGCCCTATGATTGACCGCCTCGAAGAAGCCATTCACGCCTCTCCCGGCAAAAAGCGCCTCGAAATTCAGTTTGCCGAGCCGCATGAGCAACTGGCATTCGACATGTTCTCACGCCGCTTTCAGATCGAGCCGAAAGCGTTTATTGACAAGATGCGGGAGATGGAAATGGATGCTTGTCAGTTGATATAAGGTTAGAAAACTCATCAGACCGTCATGCAGAACGGAGTGAAGCATCTCGCTCGCTTCGTTGGATTAGTAACCCACCATCAGCACGCGAGATGCTTCGCTGCCGCTCTGCATGACCGCCTTATTTGATTTGATAACTAGCTATTTTTACAATCTGAACTTTCCGGCGTGCGGCTTGTTGAACTGCAATCTGCTACCTTGCGGCCCGTTTGCTCGTAAGCACTCAGATAACTACACCATTCAACCCCTACTATCATGGGACACAAAGCAATTGAGATCACCGATTCTAATTTTGAAGAAATAATCAACTCTGATAAGCCCGTGCTCGTGGATTTCTGGGCCGAGTGGTGCGGTCCGTGCCGCATGGTGGGTCCCGTAGTGGAAGAGTTGGCCGGCGAATACGAGGGCCGCGTTATTATAGGCAAGGTTGACGTTGATTCGAATCCGCAAACCTCCGCTAAGTTTGGCATTCGCAGCATTCCGACGCTGCTCGTGTTCAAAAACGGCCAGATCGTAGATAAGCAAGTAGGTGCCGTGCCGAAGCACGTGTTGGCCCAAAAGCTAGACGCTCAGGTAACTGTAGCTTAACGCGCCCCCTTTATTATATAAAAAGCCCCCAGACTTAGTTTGGGGGCTTTTTTATTCTTCTTACGCGTATTTAAAAGTTTGTATCGGGGTTGCTGGCACGCGCTTCACTAGGCGGTCCTTGGGGCGGCAGGGCGTTGCCGAATAAGGTAAAGTTAGGCGTGAAGTTGATGGCTAGCGTAAACGTCATGGCAGTGGGCAAATTGTACTCGCGGCCCGGTCGGAAGGCAGGCAGGTTGGTTATTACGCGCCGGGCTTCGTTGTCGAGTTCCGGCGACAGGCCACGTACTACGTGCACATCTCCCACCCGGCCATCTTCGCCCACAGTGTAATTCACGAATACCTGTCCGGTCAGATTGCGTCGACGAGCTTCTTTAGGATACACCGTAGCCTGGGCGATATGGCGCAGCAAGGCAGCCTCCCCACCCGGAAACTCTGGTGGCTGCCGCTTCTGAGAGGCGCCAGTTATGAGCGCTCCATCTGGCAGATAATAGGTCAGGCTAAGGGTACGGCCCGTGTATATACGTTCAATGGCGCTTAGTTGGCCGTTGTCGTGGTAGTAACGCCATTCGCCGTGCGGCTCCCCTTTTTCGTAGCTGCCTTCCGAGCGTTTATGCCCATTTCGGTGTACGCTCAGCCACGGCCCCACACGCTCGCCAAGTTCATACTCTCCCCGACTGCGTACGCGCCCATCTTCGTACCAGGCTACAAACAGCCCCTGGGCTTTGTTATCACGAAACTGTACTTCACTGGCTTTGGCGCCTGTAGGATAAAGCCACGTAAAGACGCCATTGCGAACTGGCGGCTCAATGGTGCTGAGCGTACCACGCAGCAGCAACGTACCCGCCAGCGAGTATTCGCGCACGCCAAATTCAGTATCACTTAGCAAGTCAACCACCCGGTAGTGGGTGGCGCTGTCGGGTACGGTTTCCTGGTCGCGGGCATTCAGGTAAACAGCCGGCAACGTTTGTGCCTGTGTGTGCACCGGCAGCCCTATCCAAGCGGTCAGAAACACAGCAATCTGGAGGGCTTTCATACGCACGGATCGCGGTGAAGTGACAAATAGAGTCGTTATCAATAGCTAAGTAGGGTCGTGGCGCAAGGATCAATCCAATTCAGCTCTTGTCTGTACCTAACAGCACCTTTAGGAGCAGCAGTGAGCTTAAAGGAGTTGGATAGAGCGATTCAAATTTTCCTCCAAAGAAATTAGCGTCTCAGTTCGCTCAATGCCTTCAATCAATTGAATTTGGTCGTGGAGCACATCGCGCAGGTGCTGCGTATCGCGGCATACAATGCGGGCAAAGAAGCCGTAGTTGCCGGTAGTGTAGTGAATGCTAATAACCTCTGGGATCTTGCTGAGCAGCTTCGCCACGCTATCCGACACGGAGCTTTTAGTAAGGTAAATCCCTAGAAAAGCGCTTACCCCATAGCCTAGCTTCTGATAATCAACGCGGAGCGTGGAGCCGAGCACAATACCTAGCTCCTCCATGCGGGCCATGCGCACGTGCACCGTGCCGCCGGACACATGCACTTTGCGGGCAATTTCAGTGTAGGGCATTTTCGCGTCAGCGATGAGTAGAGCGAGAATCTTGCGGTCTACATCGTCAAGTTCGTAATCACGGGCCATTTTTGCGGTCTTTCATTTATTAGATCGCAACAAATCTAGTCATTTATTAAAAATACTGTAAATTTTATTGATAAAGCTTACCATATTTTTACTTTTCGGAAGGTTCTACTACATTTGTCATAATCAAACACGAAAGGTGGTTGAGCATCTTGTAGGATGATGGAATTGGTAGACATGCCCTCCTCTCTCGGGGTAGAGATTCGGGAAAAACTGGTCCGGCGGCCGGCTAACTACTCTGTGAAGGTTCGAGCCCTTCTTCTACAGCTGATTGGGGATTACAAGTGGGAAGGGAAGTACCGGGACGTATCTGGGTGGGTACGTTCTTAATTGAGAGGCTGCATCTGGGTGGGTGCAGCCTTTTTTATTTCCTTTCCAGACGACTTATTCCAACTTTAGCTTCATTAAAAAGCCCCCAGAAGTAATTCTGGGGGCTTTTTAATGAAGCATCCTACCTTTTACCGCGCGGCCATTGGCTGGGTTTGGCGACGATATTGGGCTAATCCTGCATCCAGAAACTTCAGGAAATCGGCTACATCAGGCTCATAAGCGACAGGCGCTACCAAGGGTCGATTGCCGGCTTCGGCGTTGAGCAATACATAGTAAGGCTGGGCATTCACACCGTATTCTACTATTTGGAAGTCGGCGTTTTGCTTACCCAACGTGTTTTTCTTCTTGTTGTCGCGCCGGGAAGTGTACCACTCGTTTTTGGGTAGTTCCTTTTTATCATCTACGTACAGCGCTACCACTATAAAGTCTTCGCGGAGGCGCTTGAGTACTTGCGGGTCGTTCCAAACGGTAGCTTCCATTTTGCGGCAATTGACGCAAGCATGGCCTGTGAAGTCGATGAAGATGGGTTTCTTCTGGGCGATGGCGCAACGCTTCGCCTGCTCTAAGTCGAAAAAGCCGGTTAATCCGTGGGGCAATTCTAGGAAGTCGCCGTAAAGAGGCGTTTCACAAAGCTTGTTGGCAGCGGTAGTGGCTAGTGGAGCCACAGAATTGCCCCCCGATGCTGCCAGTGTGAAGTCGCGATTCGACTGAGGTGGTAAGTAGCCCGCCAAGAGCGGCAAGGGGGCGCCAAATAAGCCAGGCACCAGATAAGTCATGAAGCTGAAAGCCAGAATGGCCAGCAGCAAACGCGGCACACTTAAATGGGTAATTTCGCTGTCGTGGGATAGTTTGAACTTGCCTAGCAAATACAGCCCCAGCAACGCCGAAAGCACAATCCAGAGCACAAGGTACACGTCGCGGTTGAGCAGGCCCCAGTGGTACGCCAAGTCGGCCATGCTCAAGAATTTGAGAGCTAGCATAAGCTCCACGAAGCCCAACACTACTTTCACCGTATTCAACCAGCCGCCGGAACGCGGTAGGCTTTTGAGCCAGGATGGAAAGATGGCGAACAGGGTAAATGGCAAGGCGAAGGCCAATGAAAATCCAAACATGCCAACTACTGGCATAATGGTTTCGCCACGCGCCGCCAAACCCAACACGGTAGCTACAATGGGACCCGTGCACGAAAACGACACTAGCACCAACGTGAAAGCCATAAAGAACACGCCCAACCAGCCGCCTTTATCGGCCTGAGCATCGGCCTTATTCACGAGCGCATTGGGCAGCGTAATCTCGAATAGCCCAAGAAAGGAGAGGCCGAAGATTACGAAAACTGCAAAGAATATCAGGTTAGGCAGCCAGTGAGTTGCCATAAAATTGGGGCCGTCCTCACCTAGTAAGCGCGCTACGATAACACCAATAATGGTATAAATCAGAATGATGGACAAGCCATAAACCAAAGCTTTCATGATGCCCCGCGCCCGGCTATCGGTGCCGCCGGTGAAGAAAGACACCGTCATGGGCACCATGGGAAATACGCAGGGCGTGATGAGGGCTGCTAATCCGGAGAAGAAGGCCAACACGCCAAACCCCCACATACTACCCGTGCCGGAAGCATCGGTAGCGGGAGCCGCAGCGCCTACAGAGGCAGTAGTTACGGAAGCCGCTGGTGCTACCACGGCTGCTTGGGCTTCCGTAGCAGGCGGTGTAGGCGACAAGTCCGCGGCTGGCTCTGGCTGAGTTGGCGCGACGGTTGAAGTGGAGAGCGTTTTGCCCCCCGCATTCAGTCCGGCAGAGGCAGATGAGGTAGCAGATTGATTGCTGGCTGGAGGGACTACGGCACCAGTACCAGCGGCAGCAGCAACTTCAATAGGACCAAAAGTGAGCGTTTCATCGCCGGGAATGCAGCGGCCGTCTACGTCGGTGCAGGTTTGGTACTCTACCTCAGCCTTAACGGTAAGCGGGCCGGGTTGCAGGAGCTTAATGCGTTGCCGAATCTGACCAGTCTTTTCAAAGTAAGTGATGTCGCCGCCAAACGTTTCGTCGTACTTCTTTTTAGAGCCTACTGATTTTGGTTTGCCAACGACCGCGTAGGCTGCGCTTTTGGGGAAGGTGAACGCAAACACCGTCGGGCCCAGGTCGGGGTCAAAATCAGTGGCGTAGAGGTGCCAAGTGTCGCTCATCTTCGCATTCACGATTAGCTCTATCTCATCGCCCACTTTGGCGGTCGGTTGGCTCACGGCCGTAGAAAGCTTCGTAGGCGTGAGCACTTGAGCCATCGAACTCGCGCCGGCGAGCACGAGGAGGAGCAAAGAGAGCAGGATTCGTTGGAGCAGCATAAGATGATAATCAGTTCGAAGGCAAACAAAGTTCGGTAGGAAGTGTCACACTTTCGCGGATGGGGGTTGCGCACGACATTTATACCGCTTGATTTCGCCCCCGGGCACTAATATGACCAGAGCCCGAACCGCTTGGACAGAATCTCGTACTTTTGTAGTTATATAGGAGACTTGGCCGCGTGAGCCGAAGTTTCCGACACTATGGCCTTAAATATTCTTTTTACCATTTTGCTAGTGTTAGCGAATGGGTTTTTCGTAGCAGCCGAATTTGCTATTGTCAAAGTACGCGCCTCGCAGATAGACATCCGGGCGCAGGAGGGCAACCGCTTTGCGAAGGTAACGCAGGGCATCCTAGCGCACCTGGATGCGTATCTCTCGGCCACTCAGCTCGGTATTACCTTGGCCTCGCTTGGCTTAGGCTGGATCGGTGAAAGCGTTGTTTCCCAAATCATTATCGCCTTCATGGACGCGGTTGGCTTTCAGGCCGACCCCGAATTAGCGCATCGCATCGCGCTACCCACGTCCTTTGCCGTGATTACGGTGCTGCACATCGTGTTTGGCGAATTGGCCCCGAAGTCGCTCGCTATTCAGCGGCCCGAGTCGGTCAGCCTATTTGTGGCGCTGCCGATGCAGTTCTTCTACTTCGTATTCCGGCCTTTTATCTGGGTACTGAACGGGCTTTCCAACTTCTTCCTGAAAAGCGTTGGCATTACGCCCATTCACGGCTCGGAAGTTCATACGGCCGAAGAGCTTCGCATGCTACTCGATCAGAGCAAGCAAAGCGGCGAGATTCAGGATTCGGAGCACGAGCTGATTGAAAATGTCTTTCAGTTTAATGATCGGATGGTGAAGCAAATCATGGTGCCCCGCACCAAAATTGCCGCCATCGACATAAATGCCCCCAAGACCAGGTACTCGAAACCGTGTACAGCGAGGGCTATTCGCGCATTCCGGTGTACGAGGGCTCCATCGATAATATCGTGGGTATTCTTTACGTGAAGGACTTGCTTCAGCTGATTCGGCGGAATGAGTCGGTGGAGCTGGCCAAAATCATGCGGCCGGCTTATTTCGTGCCGGAAACCAAGAAAATTAACCGCTTACTACGCCAGTTTCAGCGCAAGCACATGCACATCGCCATCGTCTCCGACGAGTTTGGTGGCGTGTCAGGTATCGTCACCATCGAGGATATTATCGAAGAGTTGGTAGGCGAAATTCAGGACGAGTACGATAACGAAGTGCCCGTGGTAGAGAAAGTATCGGCCGATGAGTACCGGGTGAATACCTCCACCGCCATTTCGGATGCCAACGAGTACTTGCCCTATCCCCTGCCCGAAGGTGACGACTACGAAACCGTGGGCGGTTTGCTCAATATGATTTATGGCAACATCCCGGAAGTAAACGACGTGGCCGTTGTCGACAACTACGAATTCCGGGTGTTGAAGCGCTCCCGCCGCGCCGTGGAGCTAGTGCAGCTTCGGGTAATTACCACCGCCGAGCGTGAGGCAGAGGCCGACGAAGCACTGAACTTGTAAGCTATCGGCTTCCCGTTAGGATCATAAAAAAGCCCCCAGAAATGTTCTGGGGGCTTTTTTATAGTGTATAGGGCTATTGCTGAAACCAGCTAGCGTACAGCACATAGTTATCGGTGGTGCGGGCAATCATGGCGCGTTGCTCCTCACTTACGAGCTTGATTTTACGGGCCGGAATTCCAGCATACAGATAGCCAGGCTCGCACTGCGTATTTTCCAGCACCACTGCGCCCGCCGCCACAATACAGCCCGTGCCCACTACCGCATGGTCCATTACGATGGACCCCATGCCAATGAGCACATCGTCTTCCACAGTGCAACCGTGCACAATGGCCCGGTGGCCGATGCTCACCCGCGCCCCAATTGTGGTAGCCGCCTTCTGATAGGTGCAATGGATGACGGCGCCATCCTGAATATTCGTCTTGTCGCCAATACGGATGCTATTCACGTCGCCTCGCAGCACAGCATTGAACCACACGGTACAATCATTTCCCAGCACCACATCCCCGACAATTGTGGCATTCTCGGCTACAAAACAGTTGGCGCCAAGCTGGGGGGCAATTCCATTAACGGGCAAAATCAGAGCGGGCATACGTAGGATGAATGGCTTAAAAGATTAACAAAGAAAGTCTAATATTAAGCCCCGATTCGACGCCTACTTATCTATTCATTATGCCATCCCCCAACGCTCCTACCCTGCCCGCCCTTTTTACCGAACGTCAGGACTTTTGGCGGCCTTGGTGGTGGCTCGCCCTAGCCATTCCGCTTGCCTTAGGCTTAGTTTCTTTCTTTATGATCGATCGGGTGCCGGCCCCAACCGGTTTGAAGTGGCTGGTGTTAGTGGTGCCCGCTATCCTCACCATGGGTATTTTTGCCCTATTGCGGCTAGAAACACACTTTGATAAAGAAGGCATTTCGTATCGCCTCTATCCGATGGGTTGGCGCCGAGTGGCTTGGGCAGAAGTAAAAAGTGCCCATGTACGCAAATATTCCCCCCTGGGCGAATATGGCGGCTGGGGCATTCGAGGCCTCTCTACGTCAAACTATGCTTACAACGTGGCTGGTTCCTATGGCTTGCAGCTGGAACTGCACAACGGCAACCGGGTATTACTCGGCACCCAGCAGCCCGAGGCCCTGCGTCAGTTTATGGTGCAGCTACGACCTGAGCAGGTGCATTAGCGAGCGAGCATACGCTTCCAAGTGCCTTTCGCTAAATTGTATCTGAGCGTGCTAGGCAGGGCCTGCCAGAAATACTTACTAGTCTCCACCGCGAAGCTGGGCTGCATGTAGCAGTTGATGGTACAGCCTTCGCAAGCGGGCAAGCGGCCTTCCAGCGCCGCTAGCTGCTGCACTTCCCCCGATTGATACAACTCATAGAGCTGCCCATTAATCGGGAATTTCTTCTCCCCAAGGTGATAGCAAGGTAGTACCAGCTCGTTGCTAGGCGAAATAACCAACGTCGTGCTGGCGGCGCGGCATACCGGTTTGGCTACGTGGTTGCCGCCATCTTTGCGCAGCTGAATAAACGCTTCGTTGAGATAAACACCTTTGCGCCGCCCGAAAGCCGACAGATAGTCCAGCTCGGCGGTAGTTAGCTGTTCACCCGTAGCTACGCTGTTATACTCGAAGGCGGGATTGATAATAAGCACCAAGCCATTGGGCTGGGTGATGTCGCGGTACACAGCCTCTAGCTGAGCTAGATTTTCTCGAAATACAGTGAAGAGGATATCCGGGCGCTCCCCTAGTTCTTTGGCTACCCGAATACTTTCCAGCACAAAATCAAAGCAGGCGACACCGCGGCCTTTATCATGCACTTCCTTCTCCGACGAGTCGAGCGAGAAATGGAGCATATCCACCTTGCCCCGCAGCCGCTCCGCGTATTTTGGATAGAGCAGGCAATTGGTAGTAAGCGTGGTGATAAAGCCCATGTCGTGAGCGAGGCCCACAAACTCATGAATCTGGCGGTGCAATAGCGGCTCGCCCCCCGTGAAATCCACCACGTTTACGCCTAAACGCTGTAGATCGCGCAGGTTTTGGGCGACATCCTCTAGCTGAATATAGGGCGATGGTTTTTCCCAGATATCGCAGAATGAGCAGCGTGCATTACACCGGTAGGTGACGTAATAATTACAGAGTACCGGATGTCGAACGAGGCGCATAGTGGCAAAGGTAGCCCATTATGAACGACGACTAATGCGGCAGCTTGCCCCAGGCTTCTTCCCAGCGCTTGGGCGTGGCAGCCATTGCCTCAGGCGTAGCGGGGCCGTAATGCTCCTGGTAGTAGTTGCAAAAGCCTTTTAGGGGGCATTTTGGGCAATCGGGCTTCAGAAACAGGCAGATCTTTTGGCCATGCCAGTAATTGTGCTTGTGAAAGTTGAGCAACACCAGCGCATCGGCAGGCAGTTGGGCTAATAATAATTGGTGCGCTTTGTCGGCAGAGGCTTTCGGCGGAATCATGCCTACGCGCTGAGCAATGCGGTGCACGTGCGTATCGACGGGCAGCACGGGCTTATGAAAGTTAAACAGCAGCACCAGCGAAGCCGTTTTCAGACCAATACCCGGCATATCCATCAGCCAAGCCAGCCCTTTTTCAGTAGGCCAATCCGCCAGAAAGTCCAGCGTAATCTCGCCATGTTCAGCCTTGATTCGGCGCAATATCTCTTGAATGCGTGGGGCTTGGGTATCGGGCCATCGCGTGGTACGGACGGCGTGTGCCAACTCGGGCGTGGGCGCGGCCATCACGCCTTCCCAATCTCCGAATGCCTTCAGCATCCGATCGTAGGCTAGCTCCTCATCGTGGTGGGTAGTCCGATGCGATAACAGCGTAGATATCAGCTCGCGCATGGGCGAGCGGCGCGGGGTCTCCAACGTCAGCGGCGGATAAAACCCATTTAGAATTGCATGGTTCTCACGCGTTTTCTCAGCGGCTGGCGACTCGTAGGTAGTTGGCATAGCCGGTTGTACCGGTTGGGCTAACCTGAGGTTGCGCACCCGCTGGCATATTGATGTATATGCGCACAAAAAAGCCCCCAGAAACATTCTGGGGGCTTTTTGGAATTCTAGCAGCGAAGCTTAGATGGTGCCGCGCTCAGCAGCTTTCTTCAGCTTTTCGTTGGCATAAATGGCTACTTCTACGCGACGGTTAGCCGTGCGGCCAGCCTCAGTCGAGTTGTCAGCGATAGGCTGACGCGAACCGTAACCCTTGGTCTGGAAGCGCGAAGCGTCTACACCTTGGCTCTGAGCATAGTTAGCAACTGCTTGGGCCCGGCGCTGCGACAAAGGATCGTTGATGGCGTCGTTGCCGCTCGTGTCGGTGTGGCCTTCGATTAGTACGTTGGTGTCGCCGTACTTTTTCAGCGTAGCAGCTAGCTCAGCAATGTTGGTTTGAGCAGTAGAAGTCAGGTTAGACGAGTTCTTAGCGAAGAGGATACCTGAGTCGAACGTAATTTTGATGCCTTCGCCTACGCGCTCTACTTTGGCACCGGCCATTTCGCGCTTCAGTTCAGCAGCTTGCTTATCCATGCGGCGGCCAATGAGGGCACCACCGGCACCACCTACGGCTGCACCGATAATAGCACCACCAGCGGTGCTGTTTTTACCACCAAGCACGCGGCCCAGTACGCCGCCAGCTACGGCACCAGCACCAGCACCAATCAGACCGCCTTTAGCAGTTTTGCTCATTGGCTTCTTGGTGGTCGTGTCTTGGGCTTGGGCGAAATTGCCCCCTAGCAGCAACAGGGCTAGTATAAAGGCGATGTACGAACGGGAAGTTTTCATGATGTAATGTAAAGGGGTTTGTTTTGGTATTCGTTGGTAAAAGGCTGGTCCAGGGTTTGGAATAAATTGCCTTCCATGGCTAGATGAAAGGCAACCACCTTGCCAAACTCCTGCTCCTATCCTATTCACCCACAAAAAAATACCCTTACGCACTCGTAAAGGGCTTTTTCTGAAGCGAATATAGTTGAGTTAATTTTGGTAGAAACTAAAAAGGCTGCCCTTTGTCGGGGCAGCCTTTTGCTAGAACAACCAATTGGCAAGGTCTAACTAGTCTTTCTTCGTGTACTCCCGGTGCCGGACGGGGTCCTTCTTCTTGTCGCGCCGCTTACCAATTAAGGCGCCACTTACGGCACCTGCGCCAGCACCAATAACGGCGCCCTTGCCTCGGTCGCCTTTACCGGCGATGATAGCACCTGCCGCAGCCCCCGTACCGGCGCCAATGGCAGCACCCTTGCCTTTACGGCTCCAGCCTTTTTTTATGGGCTGAGTGTCGCTTTGGGCCAGAGCAGCATTACTTCCTAAAAACAGCATGGCCGCAGCCACAGCAAAATACACGCGAAAAGTTTTCATGATTTTTCTCGTTAGGTGGTCCGATCAAATCGGTGATAATCTGAGCGGTAAACGATAATCAGGCTGTTTAGGTTAGCCCAAAATAGCTGCGACAATATCATGTACAGTTCAGCTTACCTATTACGCAAAAAAGGCCACCCTAATGGGCGGCCTTTCTACAATTTACAGCTAAAATGCGCCGCTTATAGGCGGCCTTCTTCAGCGGCTTTCTTCATCTTTTCGTTGGCGTAGATAGCAATTTCTACCCTACGGTTAGCCTGCTTGCCGGCTTCGGTGGTGTTATCAGCAATTGGCTGCGACGAGCCGTAGCCCTTGGTCTGGATGCGCGAAGCATCTACACCTTTAGAAGTAGTGTAATTAGCTACTGCCTGCGCACGGCGCTCGGAGAGCGGCTGGTTGATAGCGTCTGAACCGCTAGCATCCGTGTGGCCTTCCACCAAGATGTTGGTGTCGGGATACTTCTGTAGGGTAGCAGCCATTTTGTCGATTTCAGTCATCGAAGCCTGACGCAGCGTTGCAGCGTTGGTATCGAAGAGGATACCGGAGTCGAACGTAATTTTGATGCCTTCGCCTACGCGCTCAACTTTGGCGTTCTGCATATCGCGCTGCAGTTCCTCGGCTTGCTTGTCCATACGACGGCCGATAAGAGCACCGCCCGTACCGCCCACGGCTGCACCAATAATAGCGCCCGCTGCCGTACCCGACTTACCACCAATTACACGCCCTAGCACAGCACCTGTTACGGCACCAGCACCAGCACCAATGGCACCACCCTTCACCGTACGACTAGTACCAGTCTTGCGGGGGCCTGTGCCGTTAGCCGACGTATCTGGGCCGGTAGCCGTGCCCTGCTGCGACGTAGCGCAAGAGCCTAGGAACAGGGTGAAGGCCAGAAAAAGAGAAAGAATTGAGTTGGAGGATTTCATGGGAGAGTGTACTTAGTGAAACAGAAATTAAATGGGTAATCGATGATTTCAGTGCTGCTTACTGCATTTCGACTGAAAAAGTTCGTGGAATATATTACTAGTGCTATCAAAAACCTTGCTGGAACTACTTGATCAGGTTTGGCAACTAAAAAAGCCCCCAGATAATGTTCTTACGCATCTGGGGGCCTTTTTGATGTTATGGTCTTCAGCTTCAGGCAGTGCCAGCTGTTCGGAGGCTATGTTGTAAAGGCAGCGCTTCTATCAGTACCTCAGGCGCGGGACGCAGCATGGTAAGCAGATCGGTAAGCTGCGCTTTGAGGTTCTTGCGGTCTACGATGAAGTCGAGGAAGCCGTGCTCCAGCACGAACTCAGCGCTCTGAAAGTCCTTCGGTAAATCTTTACCAATGGTTTCCTTGATAACCCGCGGACCGGCAAAGCCAATCAGCGCGCCGGGCTCCGAAATATTGAAGTCGCCGAGCATAGCGTAGGAAGCCGTAACGCCACCCGTAGTTGGATCAGTGAGCAGAGAAACGTAGGGTATGCCGGCTTCGGAAAGCATAGCGAGTTTGGCCGAGGTTTTGGCCATCTGCATCAGCGAATAGCCAGCCTCCATCATTCGTGCTCCGCCCGATTTTGAAATCATCAGGAAAGGGATGCGGTGTTGGCGGGCGTAGTCGATGGCGCGGGCAATCTTCTCCCCTACCACTGAGCCCATTGAGCCGCCAATAAATTTAAAGTCCATGCAAGCCACCACCAAATCGAGGCCATTGAGCTGGCCGTGTGCTGTGCGCACAGCATCGCGCAGGCCGGTTTGCTGCTGAGTGGCTACAATACGCTGCGGATAGCCTTTGGTATCCACAAAGTGTAGTGGATCGGCGGAGGACAGCTCGGCGTCAAGTTCGGTGAACTGATTATTATCGAACAGAACCTCGAAATACTCGGCCGAATCGATGCGGGCGTGGTGGTTGCACTTGGCGCAGGTATACTGCCGGCGCTTGTGCTCCACCATGGGCGACACGGTTTTGCACTCCGGACACTTGTACCACAAGCCGTCCGGGGTCTCCTTCTTATGCTCCGTCGGGGTGACGATGCCTTTCTCTACGCGCTTAAACCAGGACATACTTTCTATAATGAAAAATGAGGGGTAAAGAAGGGAGAATCAGAAAATGGGGGCGATTTTAAACAAAAAGAACGTTCAAAAGCTAGTTCCTCATTCATCCGTTTTCCTTCTCTATGAAACGCTAAGCAATTGTCACATCGCCGTCTAGGTACACGTCCTGGATGGCGTTGAGCAATTGTACACCTTCGGCGAACGGGCGCTGGAAAGCTTTACGACCCGAAATAAGTCCTTGCCCACCAGCGCGCTTATTCACAATAGCCGTTTTAACAGCTTGCTCTAAGTCGCCGGCGCCGAGACTTTCACCGCCAGAGTTGATCAGACCAATACGGCCCATGTAGCAGTTGGCCACTTGGTAGCGAGTCACATCAATCGGGTTATCCGACGACAAGCTCTCGTACATGGCCTTGTGGGTTTTGCCAAATTTTAGGTCGCGGAAACCGCCGTTGTTTTCGGGCAGCTTCTGCTTGATAATATCCGCTTGAATCGTGACGCCCAAGTGGTTAGCCTGCGCCGTCAGATCAGTAGCGACGTGGTAATCTTTGTCAGCGGTTTTGAAGGCGTTGTTGCGGGTATAGCACCACAGCACCGTGGCCATGCCTAGCTCATGCGCCCGCTCAAACGCTTGGCTTACCTCAATAATCTGTCGGTTCGACTCTTCCGAGCCAAAGTAAATCGTTGCTCCCACGGCCGTAGCACCTAGGTTCCAGGCTTCTTCCACCGACCCGAACATAATCTGGTCGAACTTATTGGGGTACGTTAGGAGCTCGTTGTGGTTTATTTTTACTAAAAACGGAATCTTGTGGGCGTATTTCCGGGCCACCGTTCCGAAGGTACCAAAGGTGGTAGCCACCGCATTACAGCCGCCTTCCACGGCCAGCTTGATGATATTTTCGGGGTCGAAATACATCGGGTTCGGGCCAAAAGAGGCGCCTGCGGTATGCTCAATTCCCTGATCGACGGGCAAAATCGACATGTAGCCCGTTCCGCTCAACCGCCCATGATTATACAGCTGCCCCAGCGAGCGAAGCACCTGCGGCGTCCGATTGGAAGGCACAAAGCAACGGTCCAGAAAATCGGGGCCGGGCTGGTGCAGCAAGCCTTTATCAATCGTCTTGCACTCGTGCTGAAGCAACGCCTGCGTGTCGGCGCTGTGATCAGAATAAGAGGCCATGCGCGGTTTTTTGGGTGAGACGGGAGCGGGAAACTATGGGGGGCAAATATAGGTCGAAAATCTCTTCAGAAGGATGAATGGTTGGAAGTTGGGGCTAGGCATGGTTACCTTGCTGCGGGGTGTTGCACGCAGTTAAATTTGCCCCCCAACTCTTTGTTAAGCACCGTTCTATTGTGAAAAAAACTTCTACGCTCTTTCTCGGGACGCTGTGCCTGACGGCCGCCACGTTGCTACCCGGCTGCGTGGCCTCCAAAAAATACGATGACCTGCGCGCCCGCCAAACGGCCACCGAGCAAGCCAAAGCCGACTTGGAGCGCCAGCAGCGCCAAGCCGTAGCCGAATTGAAAAAAGCCAGCGACGAACTTGCCCAGCTTCGCCTCGATAATAAACGCCTGGTAGCCGACTCTACTCAGACCGGCAACGTGCTGCGCAAAACCCAAAACTTGTACGGCGAGCTAAACAGCAGCTTTGAAAAGCTACTCAAAAACACCGACCGCGCCCTAGCCGACAAATCAGCGGACTACAGCAAAGTAGCTCAGGACCTCGCCCGCCGCGAGGCGGAACTAGGCAAAAGCCAGACAGAAATCGATAAGCTAACCGCCGATCTGAAAACCCGCGAAGCCCGCCTAGCCGAACTTCAGCAAGCCTTGGCTGAGAAGGATAAAGCTGTAAACGACCTGCGCGCCAAGGTGAGCAAAGCCTTACTTAGCTTCAACGACAGCGACTTACAAGTGCAGCTGAAGGATGGCAAAGTGTACGTGTCGCTATCGGAGCAGCTATTATTTAAATCAGGCTCTACCAAAGTTGACCCTAAAGGCCAGGATGCGCTCAAGAAACTAGCAGCCGTGCTCCAAGAGCAGCGCGACGTGAACGTAGTAGTGGAAGGGCACACCGACGATGTACCGATCAGCAAAGGTACCGCCGGTATGCAGGACAACTGGGACCTGAGCGTGCTGCGCGCCACTGAAATTGCCCGCCTGCTGACTACCAACGGCGTTACGCCGGAGCGCGTAACCGCCTCGGGCCGTTCGAAGTATGTGCCCGTGGATGTCGCCAAGACGCCCGTGGCCCGCCAAAAGAACCGCCGCACGGAGATTATCCTGACACCCAAACTGGATGAGCTGTTCCAGATCCTGGATTCTAATACCAGCGCCCCTCCGCCAACTAAGTAGTATAAACACATAAAAAAGCCCCCAGAATGTTTCTGGGGGCTTTTTTATGTGCTGAGTATGCGCGGCAATGCCTATTTAGTAGGTAGGGTCACGTTGAGGCGTACAAAATAGTAACCACCGTTGAAGCCAAATTGGCCAGCGTTGTACACGAAGCGGTTGCGGTTCGTATTGTCAAGGCCGGAGTTGAAGCTAGTGGCTGGGTCAACTGAGAAGTTGTTGGGGTTGTTGCGCGGGTGAAGGCGGAACTTGTCGGGGTACACGTCAAACAAGTTATTTGCGCCTAGTGAGATACCAACTTGCGGAAGGATTTGGGCCGTTAACGTCAGGTCCGTAATCCACTTGGCCGAGAAGGTCTGATCGACGAGTTCAGCGCGAGCAGGGTCAGCGTCGGCAAATTTTATCTCGCCAAAGCGCACCACCCGAGCCTCGATTCCGAAGATGCCATAGCCATAGTTCGCGGATAGGTTAATCTTGCTTTGAGGTTGGCCCGACTCGAGGCGAGTCCGCTGCTGCCGATCGAAGAGCGTGTTTTGCAGGTTGGTCGTGCCAGTCGTTTGGTCGTTGTTGATGGTAGAAGACGAGCTGTTGAAGCTGCGCACTTTTGTCTCCGTGAAGTTGGCTGCTATTGTAATGCCCAAGCGGCTTTTCTCGCCCAAGGTCAGGCGCTCGTTGGCCACGATGTCGATGCCCCGTGTACGCGTATCAATGGCATTCGCAAAAAACTGCACTCGGCTTACCGCCTGCGTACCCAAAATGGTGTTTACAATAGGGTTGGCGCGTACAAACTGCGACGACAACACAATCCGGTCGTCAATGTCAATCTGATAAGCGTCTACGGTCAGGGTAATGGTTCGCGCCACGCGCGCAGTCACGCCCAAGCTATAATTCACCGATTTCTCCTGCTTCAACCCCTCTACCCCAAATCCTTTTTGGTTAGGGTCCTCGAAGCTGTTGCGCACGATAGGATCGTCATTGTTTACGGTCAGAACTTGGTTAGGCAGACCACTCACAAACTGTGTACTGGTATTCGTGAAGTAGCGCTGCTGGAGCGAAGGTGCCCGGAAACCATTGCCAAACGAGCCGCGCAGCGCCAAACCATCGAGGAAGCTGTAGCGCGCGGCTACCTGGCCACTTACGTTGGAGCCAAAGTCGCTGTAGTTTTCGGCTCGGCCAGCGAGACGTACCAACAGATCCTCGGTAATGTCGCTTTCTAAATCGACGTAGCCCGCCACATTGCTTCTTGACTCATCTACTTCATCATCTGGCTGATATCCTGGGAATACCTGCGACCCTGAGGCTGTAGGCGTGGTGCCAATCAGGCGGCCACCGTTAATATAGGAGTTTGGCTCACCCGCACTGATTTCGAATTGATCAACCCGAAACTCACCACCAAAAGCCACGTTCAGCGTCGCCAACGGGCCTATTCCATTGAATTTGCGCGAGAAACCTAAGTTGGTAGTGTTCTGGCTAAAGTTAAGCTTACCGGCATAAAACTCCGTTGGATTACGGATGCCCGGGCCTTGGGGCAGCGAAGCGTTTACGGTGTTCGAGATATCGAATTGGAGCTCATTGCGGCCGTACGTGTTGCTTAAGTCAGCAGAAAAGCCCCCCACGGTAGCCCGCAGCCCTACAATAGCCGATTGGTCGTTGATAGTAGTGTTGATGAAGGGCAGGAAGCCATCGGGGAAGATGGTCAAGTCACTCTGGGTAAGCTGATTGGGCAAACGATAGAAACCGGCTGCCTTACCCGTGCGGTGCGTAACACCGCCAGCCACGTAGGCTTCTACGGTTCCTCCAAGACGATAGGCCGCGTTTACGAAGCCGCCATAGTTGCGCGACTCGGAGTTGCCTACGCGCATGTTTTTGCGGTTGAAACCTCGCTCCGCAACAATGGCATCGTCCTGCGCTTTCAGGTCACGCCGCTCCTGCTCTGTATCGGCCGCCGTTCCACCAGGGTAGTTGCCGCCATTGCCCCCAAGTACATAAGTGGAGCAGTATCTTCGAAGGTGCGGTTGGTGTAGCCTCGGTTTAAAAACTGTCCGCTGACATCCAAAAAGCCGCGGCCGCCCAAGCCAATACCTACGTTGGCGTCGGCCTGAAATACTTCGCCGTCGCTTTCATAGTGCTGGCCGCCGGTCACACTAGCTGCCACACCAGTAGTATCATCTTTCAGCTGAATGTTGATAACACCAGCAATTGCGTCGGATCCGTACTGGGCTGCTGCGCCCTCACGTAGCACCTCCACGCGCTTGATAGAAGCCAAAGGAATCACATTTAAATCGGTACCAACCGAGCCGCGACCCACGGTACCGTTGATATTCACCAGGGCTGAGTTATGACGACGCTTACCATTTACCAACACCAGAACCTGATCGGGGCCGAGGCCGCGCAAGCTGGCCGGATCCACGTGGTCGGTACCGTCGGAAATGGCTTGGCGCGACGACTGAAACGAAGGTGCCGCATAAGTAAGAACTTGGGAAATATCTGTTTGGGCAAAAGCCTTAATCTCTCGGGCCGAAATCACATCCACGGGGGCCGTTGTCAGGATATTAGATCGGCCCTCCGTAGCGCGCGAACCAGTTACTACCACTTCATTGAGGTCGGTGGTAGCGTCTTGCAAGCGCACATCAATACTAGTGCGGCCGCTCACATTGATTTGCTGTGTAGCCGAGCCAATAGCCGAAAAAGTTAACACGGCATCTGAAGGCACTTGAATGCTATAGCGGCCATCATTGTCAGTACTAGTGCCATTATTAGTGCCTTTTTGCAGCACCGTGACGCCCGGCTGAGCTGAGCCGTTTCCACCGAGCACGCGACCCGTCACTGTGGTATTTTGAGCCCATGCTGGCGCCCATGCTAGCACGAACACCAGAAAGAGTAGTAATTTTTTCATACAAGAAAGAGGGGTTTGGAAAGAATGGGGCAGAGTAAGCTAACAGCCACAACGGTGGCATATCCCGCAGTCAGATAAACGGCTAAAACCCGCTTACACTGCGTACCTGGTATCCGAAAAGAAATGAGAAATCGTCAGCTTAATAGTAAAATCAGCAACAACAACCCTGACCGATAGTCACGGTCGGTAAGGTGTAAGTTGATGGTGATAAAAGAGGCATTGCTTCGAAAACGAAAATGCTTAAGTAGCTGAATTTTATCTCTAGTATAAATGATTTATTTCTAATATATAACCCCTCGATTTTTTTAACAAAAAAAGCCCGGCTCTGCAGCCGGGCTTTTGCTTTGGTTTCGCTACCGTTAGCCTATGGCCTGGCGCAAGTCTTCGATCAGGTCCTCAATATCCTCAATACCTACGCTGAGGCGGATAAGCGAGTCAGAGAGCCCAGCTTTGCGACGCTCCTCGGCTGGAATGCTGGCGTGAGTCATGGTGGCTGGGTGGCCGCAGAGGCTTTCTACGCCACCAAGGCTCTCGGCAAGGGCAAACAGTTCCAGCTTTTCGAGCACGGCAATGGCGTCTTCCTTGCGGTCGCCCTGAAGCACGAAGCTGATCATACCACCGAAGTCATTCATCTGCTTGACCGCGATATCGTGGTTAGGATGATCAGTAAAACCGGGCCAGTACACTTTCTCCACTTTGGGGTGCGCTTTCAAAAACTCCGCGACGGCGCGACCATTTTCGCAGTGGCGTTGCATGCGGATATGCAACGTTTTAATGCCGCGCAGCAACAGGAAGCAATCCTGAGGACCGGGCGTGCCACCGCAGGCATTTTGCAGGAAGCGCAGGCGCTCATGCAATTCGTCGTCCTTCACGATGATTGCCCCCATTACCACATCAGAGTGGCCGCCCATATATTTGGTTAGCGAGTGCATTACCATATCGGCCCCCAGGTCGAGAGGAGTTTGCAAATAGGGCGTGGCGAAGGTATTATCCACTACCAGCAGAGCACCGGCTTCTTTGGCTACGGCAGCGGCGGCGGCAATATCAATCACGTTGAGCAGCGGGTTGGTGGGCGTTTCTACCCAAATCAGCTTGGTGCGCTCAGTTACCTTCTCGCGCACGGCGCTCATGTCGTGCATGGGCACGAAGTGAAATTTAATACCCAGGGGGGCAAATACCTTGGTAAAAATGCGGTAGCTGCCACCATACAGGTCGTTAGTAGAGATTACCTCGTCGCCGGGCTGAAGCAGCTTGACAATAGCGTCGGTGGCAGCCATGCCGGAGGCGAACGCCAAGCCGTGCTTACCGTTTTCGAGAGCGGCCAGCGAGTCCTGAAGCTGGGTGCGGGTGGGGTTGTGCGTGCGGGAGTACTCATAGCCGCGGTGGTCGCCGGGCGAGCGCTGCACATAGGTTGAAGTCTGGTAGATAGGCGTCATGATGGCCCCTGTCTCAGGATCAGGATGCACGCCGGCGTGGATGGTCTTGGTTCCGAATTTCATAGAAAAAGCGAAGCGAAAAGTATAGTATACGGGGTGGGACAAGCGGGCTCAAAGGTAAAACGGCCTGCGCGATTATTTTTTGGCAAGCTGCCGCTCCCCAGAATAGCTTCTACTACTATGTACTTCTTTCGGCTTGGGTCAGCGCGTAGCCTTTACCGTAGAGTTTACGTTCTACCTTCGGGCCGGCTGCGCACAGTCGGCCCGATTTGTTTATTGCCTATGTCTGTACTCAAAGAGCTTTTCCAAAAAAACGCGTCTACGCTGGTTTCCATGTTTTTGCTGGTGGCCTTGCCGGTGTTGGGTAGCTCTTCGCTCACTTTCCTGCTCTACCGCAATCAGGCGCTATTGCAGCAGCTCACGCCCGCCCAGACTGCGCTTTATTTCGTGGTCATTGCCTTTACGATGGCCTTTGCCTTCACGCCTACCACGTTTGTGGCGCTGGTCACGGGGTTCTATTTTGGCTGGGCTGGGTTGCCAGGCATGGTGGTGGCGTACGCGCTGGCCGCGCTGGTCGGCTATCAGATAGCCAGTTCATTGGACCACGGCCGTATGCTCAGCTTTCTGCGTCACTTTCCTAAAGCCGATGCGGTAATGCGGGAGTTGAAAACTGAAAGCTGGCAGCTCATCGTGCTTACCCGCATCTCGCCGGTGCTGCCGTTTGCCCTTATGACGTTCGTGCTGGCCGTGATGCGCATCGACCGGCGCAAGTTTCTGCTGGCCTCGGTGGTGGGCATGCTACCGCGCAGCCTGTTTTTCTATTGGCTGGGTACGAAGGCGCAGGATGTCATCAGCCTCGTTAGCGACCCCGACACGGGTACGGCAGGTAAGCTGCTGGTAATTGGACTGATTATCGTATCGGTTTTTGGGCTTTACTACCTCTTCAACCGCGCCTTAAAACGGGCCTTGAACCGCAACCCCGAAAAAACCGTTGAAAAATAAAATCTGACTCTCAGCCGTTTGCGCGTTTTCTGGCAAAATTTTACGCTAAAAATGCCCCCCGGCTTGGACGTCTGAAATTTTAGCGATTATCTTTGCGCTCCCCAAGCGGGATAATGGTTGTGTAGCTCAACTGGATAGAGCACCTGACTACGAATCAGGAGGTTTAAGGTTCGACTCCTTACACGACCACGAAAAAGCCCCCAGCATCATGCTGGGGGGCTTTTTTATTTAGTTCGTTTCTGGTCGACAAGGGTATCAGGGTCTTATGCTTGGACAAGCGAATAACATGGCCTAGCACATTTTGCCCTCCAATACCAAAAACGCGGCTGCCTGAACTTATCTTTGCACCCGCAAAGCCTAAACTTGGTAGCCGCGTATCATTCGTGAAGGCGGGCCCAACGATTCCGGGGCTTTGTTTGTTATTCAGGCGGCTCAAGGCCGTTTGTTTGTTTTTCGCTGATTCTTGATTGCATGCTGAATACTATTTCGACCGATATCTGTATTATCGGAGCTGGCCCGGTGGGGCTGTTTGCGGTGTTTGAGGCTGGGTTGTTGAAGTTGCGCTGCCATGTGGTAGACGCGCTGCCCGCCGTGGGAGGTCAACTGACCGAGATTTATCCGAAGAAGCCCATTTACGACATTCCCGGTTTTCCCGAGGTATTGGCTGGTGACTTGGTGCGCAACCTGATGCGTCAGATTGAGCCCTTTCACCCCACTTTCACCCTCGGTGAGCGGGTCGAGCGTTTCGCGAAGCTCGAAGATGGTTCGTTTCAGCTTTTCACTACCGATGGCACGGAGATTTTGTGCAAAGCCGTAGCTATCGCTGGTGGCCTGGGTTCGTTTGAGCCTCGCAAGCCGGCCATCGACGAGTTGGAGCGCTTTGAGCAGGGCCGCGGTGTATATTATATGGTGCGTGACCCCGAAACTTTCCGCGACAAGCGCATTGTGATTGCCGGCGGTGGCGACTCGGCGCTCGACTGGACTATTTTCCTGGCTGATATTGCCAAAGAAGTAACGCTGGTGCATCGCGGCACCACCTTCCGCGGCGCGGCCGATTCGGCGGAGAAGGTGAAGAACCTGCACGAAGCTGGTCGTGCCCGCTTGGTGCTGTCATCTAACGTGACCCACGTCCACGGCATTGACAACCTGGAGGCCGTGACTATCACCGCCAACGACGGCACTACTGAAAGCTTGCCCGTTGATGCCTTTATTCCGCTGTTTGGTCTCACGCCGAAGCTTGGCCCCATTGGCGAGTGGAACTTAGGCTTGGATAATGACGCGGTGCAGGTAGATACGCTGGACTACTCGACCTCCGTGCCGGGCGTGTACGCCATCGGTGACATCAACACATATCCGGGCAAGTTGAAACTGATTCTGTGCGGTTTTCACGAGGCTGCCCTCATGGCCCAGGGCGCTTACAAATACATGTTTCCGGATAAGAAGTATGTATTGAAGTACACGACTGTGAACGGCGTACCGACGATGTAAGTAGCAATCATTGTCATCCTGAGGCACGAAGGACCTTCTCGCATATGAACAAATCGTTCTTCGGTGAGAAGGTCCTTCGTGCCTCAGGATGACAATGATTTTTGCGTAGCACCAATTTTAATTGATAATATTGATACGACTACTGACGACCAACTAATAACTAAATGACTGACGCTACCGAAGTTCGAGTATACGTGGAGGAGGCCCCCGGCCAGCGGCGCGAAATAGAGGCCCCTACCGACATGAGCCTTAGCTTGATGGAGGTACTTAAGGCCAGCGGCTACGATATTCAGGCTACCTGCGGCGGTATGGCTCTGTGCGCCACCTGTCATGTAGAAGTGCTAGCCGGTCCGGCCCTCGACGAGCCCGGCGACGAAGAGATGTATATGCTCGAAACGCTGCCCGTACTCAGCCCCGGCAGCCGTCTTTCCTGCCAAATCCGCATTACGCCCCGCCTCGATGGGCTGGTAGTGCGGCTGATGCCCATTATCTAAATAAAGCGTTATAGCCTACAGACCTTTCGTCAATTCACAATCACAAAAAAGCCCCCAGAATAGATCTGGGGGCTTTTTTGTGATTGTGAATTGTGCAAACCTATCGGGTTGCTTAGTCGGGATGAGGCAGCTGCCTCCCTACCGACGCCGCCGAAACTTTTTATGACTAATAGGTGATTTCTGCTTGACGGCGGGAGCCTCTTTAGGCTGAGCAACAGGCAAGGCGGCTTGAGACTCCGCGACGGTTGGCTGGGGGGCTTTTTTGGCTTCTTCAGCGGCGTTGGCTTCGGCGGCTTCTAGGCCACGGGCGGTGATTTCAGCAGAAGCTTGCTTGGCTTCTTGCAGGGTCAGGGCTGCTTGTTTGCGGCGCACTGGCATCAGCAAATCGCGCTCGACGCGCTCCCTGGCCGAGAGCTTTTCCTCACCGGGCAAAGCTGGTGTAACGGGTACGGTAAAATGACCGGAAGAGCTTGAAATTTGGGTTGTTTTCTTGCCTTGGGCAAGCACCGGTGCGCTGCATAAAAGCAGCCCGGCAAGCACATATAGTTGACGCATCAGCATAGCTTAAAAAGGGCTAAGAGGACGCAAAAGTAAGACCTGAATGGTGCCCAGACAAGACTGCATAGGCTTTAACTCACTGCAAACGGCCTTTCAGTGCTGTCTAGCCCGATTTTAGGGAATAAAAAATTCGGGCTACTAAAGAGCTTAGTTAGACCCAATCTGTAGTCGTTGGCCGGCCGAATGGCTCGTAAACTCAGGGGCGTAAAGGCACTGAATCTGACTCAGACCACCCGAGAAATTACCGCTTTGAGCTGCCCGCAGTCGGTACTCAAATGTGTGCGTTCCCTTCGGTAACTGGCCCATAAAAAAGTTGGTAGCGGCATCACGCGGACTCTCATAATAGCCCAGCCCTCCCTGATACCGGTAGCCCGATACCTGGCTGATTAGCTCCAGTCCGGCGGCGCGTTGGTCTTTCAGATGCACGTACTCTAGGGTGCGGTCGGTGCGGAGGGTCAGGCGCACTACCAGCACCTCCCCTACTCGTAATAGCGTACCGGCCGTGAGCGGTTCGAGCACTGGGCCAGCGGCCGTGCGCCGCTCCCTAAACAACTGACGCTCCAGCTGTAATGGGGTGGCGGCAGGCGTTATTTTATCCAGTTGCTCGAAGTATTGCCAGTAAAGCGCCCCCCAGGCTACGCCTGCATCGGTCTTTTTTACGGTCACCTTCCCTTGGGTCGGCTTGATGCTGGCGCTTGGGAATGTGGTTTTGAAATAGCCGGTGCCAGCCTGCTGGGTGGTGGGCTGCACTGGCGCGCCGCCTACTGTTACCTGAATGGGCTGGGCAGGTTGCAGCCAGTCGGAGCCGCGCAGGAGCAGGGCGTAGCAGGCATCGGCGGTGGCGCGGGTACTTTCCCAGTTCTGGGTTTGCTTTTGTTTGAGTAGCCACAGCTTCATTTCATCCACCGATTTCTGGTCATTCTGTACTTCGTCGTAGGCTTCAATTAATGTTGCCTGGGTTTCGGTGGGCGCCTCACGCCAGTAATAGCCGCCGCGTACTTCCTTCCAATACATTCCCAGCTCCGGCGAGTGCAGGGCGTTTTCGGTGAGGGCCTGCAAAATGTTGCGCACGGCGGTGGGGGCCGTTTTGTCGCGGTGCAGGGCCAGTGCCGTCTGGGCTTGCAGGTAGCGGGTTTGGGCGGGCCAATAGGTGGCGGCTTGCTGATGGTAGTAATTGTAGGCTGGCTGCGCTGACTTCGCTACAGCTTCATTGGGCCAGAAGCTACGGCCATATAAAGCCTGAATGTGCAGGTCAGTCAGGTGGTTTTGCTTGAGGTCAACTTTTGGCTGCTTGCGCAGGGCATCGTAGTCGCGCTGTAGCTGCTCGTCGAGGTAAGCAAGGGCTTTGCGCAAAATTTGCCCCCCAGTCTCGTTTTTGGTGGCATCGAAAGCTCCGAGCTTATTCAGCTTGCCGAACCCGGTCACGATGAGCTGGGTGATGTAGCGGTCGTCGGGCATCTTCTCAAACCAAGGAAACGCGCCGTTGGGTTGCTGCATTTGGGCCAGCTTGGCGAGAGCGCGGGTAGTTTCGGCTTGCAGGCGCGGCTCGTCGAACAGCTCCGTGAGGCGGCGCATGCGCTCCGTATCCGACTGGGCGTCGCGCACCCAAGGCGTTTCCTGCAGCAGCAGACTCTTCAGCTCTTGGTTTTGCTCCAGTTTGCTGGCCAGCGCTGCTTTGTCGCCGGCCTGGGCGGCACGCTTCCACTCGGCTAAGGTTGTTTTGAGGCGCGGGTTGCTTTGCAGAATTTTCGCTGCCAAAAGATTGGCGTACAGCCGACTGAAGATTTGCTCCGAGCACTCGTATGGGTACTCCATCAAATACGGCAGCGCCTGCACCGCGTACCACGCGGGGTTCTGGGTCATTTCCAGCGTGAGCGAATAATTGCGGCGCGTGGGCGAGGTAGTGCTGGTTAGCTTTTTCAACTCAAACTCCCGCGTAGTTGGCCCCACAATCGGCAGCGGCAGGCTTTCCGTCACGAGCAGGCGGTTGGGTAGCACAGGCAGCGTGTTTTCCTCCCCATCGGAGTAAACGGCGGCCTGGGGGCTTTTTTGGCTTTGCGTTTGGATTGCTTCGAAGCTGTTGTCTGGGCCACTACACGGTAGGTAATGGCCTCCAGCGGCACCCGCCCTTCGGCGGTTTCCGGAATGGCGAGGTTCCAGGCCAGGGCGTTGCTTTGGTTGGCCTTCAGGTCAAAGTTGAGGGTAGCCGCGCTTTTGAGAACGGTGCCTTCCAATGGCTGCTGGGTGCGAGTATCGAGTAGAAACAGCTGGGCCGTGCCTTGCATGGGCTGGTCGGTGAGGTTGCTGAGCTTGGCGGTGAGCCGTAGTTGATCACCTTCGCGGAAGAAGCGCGGGGCGTTGGGCGTTACTTGTAGCTGCTTTTGCGTCACTAGCTCCCGGCGCAGCAGGCCGCTGTGCAGTTGCTGGTCGTGGGCCAGAGCCAGCAGCTGCCAGCGCGTCACGGCTTCGGGCATCTGGAATTCCAGCACAGTTTCGCCCTGGGCATTGGTGCGTAGTTCGGGCAGCCAGAAGGCCGTTTCGCGGAAGTCTTTACGGGCTTGGATGGCCGAAAAGTCTACCTCGCGAGGCTTATCTCTAAGCACTTCTTCATCTGGAATTTCATCCATCATTTCTGCACTTCCATCCCTAGGCGGAGGCGGTGGAGCCATACGCATCTTTGCCATCTGTGGTGCTGCATTACCACTAGTCACCATCATTTCCTCGTCGCGCTTTATCACTGGCGGAGTAAATTTAGTAGTACTCGCCTTTCGCTCTACGTCATACTGCTCCACATCTTCTCCATCGAAACCCCACATATTGATATGCGGATAAGCAATGTCCCGCACATTAGGCCCTGCCACATTCTGATTCATCAGCTCAGTTGACTCTTTCGTTTCAAACTGGCCCTGCCACGCCAGCATAGCCGGCTGATAGGGCTTTGGAAACTCCAGCGCCCTAAATGAATGCGGACGGAAGGCATCCAGCGACTGGTCGTAGAGCGTGGCGAGCAGCTCCGCATCGGCGGGCTTCCCATTGGTTTGATGGATGGTAACGCGCCAGGTTTCGCGCTGGCCGGGTTGTAGCTTGTCACGGAAGGTGGCGATGCTGAGCACGAGCGGCATGGGCGGCGTGGCTATCTGCACCGGCGCCGTGTGCGTGTACAGGCGATTGTCGCGCACCTGCGTGGTATGCACGTAGAGCTGGGTTTCGCCGAGGCTAGCCGGCACCGGAATTTCTATGAGCCGCTGTTCGCCCGCCGTTAGCGTGAGCCATTCGCGGCGCAGGCTTTCGCCCTTAGCCTCCGCTTCCAGCAACACGCGTGCTCCCGCTTCCGAGCTGCCTATCAGGAAACGGGCCGGCTGGCCGGGCACTACGCTGTCCTGCAGCGAGATAAACCAATCAGGCGTAGGAATAGGCAGTGTTTTGGCCGAAGACGCATACAGGGTGAATCGTTGCTCCGTCTTGGCTGGCTGCCCCGTTGCGTTGGTTGCGGCTGTGGCTTCCAGCAGGTAGCGACCGGGCTGCTGCTGGCCCAGCGCGACATTGAGCGCAGGCAGGAGTGTCGATTTTTCGGTATCAAATGCCTGGGTTAGCACCAGCGTACGGGTCCAGGTGCTGTCGTTGTCTTCCTTGGCGTAAGCATCCAGCGGAAACAGGCGCTTAAACTCCTCCGGGCTCAGCGCTTCACGCTCGGGCCGCTCCCAGACCCGGGGGCGCAGGGCGCGGGCGGGTGGCGTGAGGCGGTAAAGGCTCAGCGTGCCGCGGGCGGGCTGGGCTTCGCCCGTGGCGTTGGTGCTGAACAGCCGAATGGGGGGCATTTTTTCGCGGTTCAGCAACTCGGGCAGTTCCAGGCGCAATGTCAGGGCTTCCTTCCCAATACTCACCTGCTCCTTGCCGGTGCGGGTTTCGCCGGCTGCGTCGGTTACGTCGGCGGTTATTTCAAACACGTAGCCGGGCTCCCAGGGGCCGCGCTTGCTTTGGCCAAGTTCCTCGCCTTTGGCCACAAATTTTACCAAAAAGCCCCCACCGAATCGGTTTGGGTTGTGCCACTCAAAATCTCCATCTCGGGCCGCCCGCCTCCAATGCCCCGGCCAAACATGGGCCACAGCGTACGGCGCGTGACGCGGTAGCTTACCGCGGCGCCATCTATCGGCTGGCCGGCGTAGGCAGTGGCTTTGCCGCGCATGGTTATCTCCTGGCCCAGCACTGGCGTGCCTTGCACCGGCTCAAACGTAACCTGAAACGTGGGCCGTTTGTAGTCTTCAACGGCAAAGCTGACGCTGCCATAGTCGGTTTGCAGGCTCATTTCGCCATTCAACAGGCCCGTGGGCAGCACGATGGAGCCGTGAAAAGAACCGAACGCGGACGTGGTGAAGGGCAGCGTTTGCACGGTTTGTCCATTCACGTCCTGTAGCCGCACCGATACAGCTTCCTTGGTTAGCAACCGCGATTTGCCGGCCAGGCTTTCGGTCACAATGCCTTTGAAGTACAGCGTTTGGCCGGGCCGATAGATCGCGCGGTCGGTGTACAGAAACGCCTGCCGCTCGGCCTGCTCTGGCTCGGGGTTGCGGCTGCGACGCGGGAAGTAATAGCCACCTTCCGTTACCAGCAATGAGTCGCGGCCTTTGGTAAGCAAAATGCCCCCCAGCTGGGTATTGTCCCCCGTTTTGAGTCCTAGCGCTATGCGAGTCAGCCCTTCGGCGGAGGTAGTAAGCGCGTCCCCGCGACGGCGCTTGTAGTCGCGGCTCGCTTGATCATAGTATTGAAAAAAAGGCACCACCTGCACCCCAGCCAGTGCTTGTCCGCTTTGACGGTGCAACACCAGCAGTTCCGCTCCTTCCTGGTCAGAGTCGCGACGACGCAGCTGGCCTAACTCGCTCACGCTCAACTCTGCGAACACGGTGGTAACTCCAGCGCGCTTTTGGGTAGGATTGTCGGCCGCCGTGCTTACCACGATAAGATAACGCCCCAGCGGCAGCGCTGGCCCGGCATTTTGTATCGAGTGGCTTTTGTAATCAGTGGGGCCAGGCAAGGCTAGTGTCCAGGCTCCTACTGGCGCACCATTCAAGGCGCGAGCGTGTATTTTTCGCCACTCCTGGTTTCGGAATAACTCAGGCTGCTCCTGCATACGACTGGCTAAAGCCGTGCTCATCCGGTACGCCTTCGCGTAGAGCTTGGGGGCGTTGCGCACGTCCAGCTTCAGCAGCCACGCCTGATTTGGCAGTAGCACCTCCTCTGTAGTAAAGGCTACTTCCACCGCCTCTATTTTACGCCGGAGCGCCAAGGCTTTTTGCCCCCCAAGTGACTTTGGAAAGCGTTTCTCGGCTTCCAGAGCTATTGCTCGGGCCTTGACTGGCTCACTTTCTTCAAGGCTTTCAGCCTGCTCGGCCAGAAACCGGGTGGATATGGGCAGGGCTTTAAACGATTCTGCGCTACGGGCTAGGGCGGCCTGGTATAGCTCGTCGTTGGTATTTAGCTCTGTATGCTCGTGCACGAAGCGCAGGCGTTCCAGCTCCACGTCGGCCAGGGCCGCTGGGTTGTTGGCTTGCAGACGAAAAGCCGTGAGCTGCTGCAATATTTGTAGGGCATGAAACTGTCCGTTCAGTGAATCGGCGGCCGGCGCACTCAGCTTTAAATTAGCAAACTCGGTGGCGGGGCCAAACAGCGTTTTATCCTGAAGCTCGAACTGCTGGGCGGGCGTTGTAATGTAGAATTCATCGTTTTCCAGGCCCGAAACGGCTCGGTGAGCCAGCAAATCATAGAGCGTGGGGCGCAGCGCTTGGCCTTCCGCATCGCCCAAACGTACGGCGTAGCCCAGCTCCTTTAGCGTCATTTGTTGCAGGCGCTGGGGCTCATCGGCCACGGAAGCGCGGTAGTGGCGCACCACGGCGCTGCCCAGGCGGGCGGCATCCCAGGTGCGAATATCAACTGAGTCGGGGCTGGCCTGGGTGGTACGGTCGTAGAGCTGGTAGCGGTGCTCGTCGTAGTACCGGGCGTAGAGTTGGGCCAGCAAACTATGCAGGATGGGCCTAGCGGGAAATTTGGCCGTTTTTAGATCAGCCTCCACCAAGGCAATAGCCTTTTCCTGCGCGTCTTCTTCCTTTTCTTCCAGCAGCCGCAGCTTATACAGTACGGCCCGCAGGTACTCCGGCGTATCCTGGCGCTGCCGGGCCTGGCGGTAAATCTCATCGACGAGCTTGGCCGCCGAGGCCGTTTGATCTTTGGCTAACAACGCGTCAATCTGGCGCCATTTTTTGGGGTCGGGCGCCGAGGTAGAAGTGGGGCTAATCATGACGAGTACCAGCAAAAATAATAAGCCAAAAAGACGCATAGGGATAGAGGAATAGAAAGCGGTGGGTAAGTTGGTAAAAACCTGATGCGCAAATCTCCCTGATTCCATAAAGCAGTTGAGAATTTTTACGGATCAGTTCAGCTACAGGCATTTTCAATAAAAACTGGACGCTAAAAAGCCCCCGCTTGCTTCGGCAACCATGCGTGCCACCTCAAAGCTGAGCGCTGATTTTCTGCCTCCAACGCTCAGTACTTATCTGTTATTTCCCTTGCCTTCCTGCCGCGCTTCGCCTACCTTTCTTCAGTCGTTTGCTACCCGGCCCGCACTTTTGAAAAACCCGCCTATCTACGTTGAAACCCTGATCCGCTGTCCTATGGACGCGCTCTGGGATCATACCCAGCAACCCGACTTACATCAGCAGTGGGATTTGCGCTTTACCGAGATTCGCTACCTGCCCCGCTCTGTAGATTCTGAGCCCCAACGGTTTCTGTACGCTACGCGCATCGGCTTTGGCTTGGGCGTGGCTGGTCGGGGTGAAAGTGTAGGCACCAAGGAGAAAAATGGCGAGCGTACTTCGGTGCTTAAGTTCTGGTCGGATGAGTGGCTTTCGCTAATCCAAACCGGGGCTGGCTATTGGAAATACGTCCCGACGCCGGAGGGCCTGCGCTTTCTTACGGGCTACGATTATCAGACGCGTTTTGGGGCGCCCGGCCGCGTGCTCGACCGACTTGCGTTTCGGCCCCTTATGGGCTGGGCTACCGCCTGGAGCTTCGATTGTCTGCGGCTCTGGCTAGAGAAGGGAATCAAGCCAAGTGCTTCTATTCGCCTGGCAATTATTCAGCTAGTAGTTCGGTTGGTCTTAAGCTTTTGCTGGATATATCAGGGCGTAGTGCCCAAACTGCTTTACCCGGATACCGGTGAGCTAAGTATTCTGCAAGGCGCGGGCTTCACGGCTGAAGCCGCCCGATACGTGGCAAGCGCGGTGGGCGTGGGTGAAATCGTGTTTGGCTTACTATTCTGGCTGCTGCCGCTACGGTATTTGCGGCCTGTGTATTGGCTGAATATGCTAGGGCTCGTGGTATTGGGACTGGGGGCCATTTTTAGCCAGCCGGCCATTTTCGTGGCGCCTTTTAATCCCGTTACGCTCAACGCTTCTATGCTGGTGCTGGCCGCCGTGGGGCTGCTTAGCCTCGATGATTTGCCGAGTGCCCGCAATTGCCTTCGCCAGCCGCCACCCATGGCACCAGTCTGAGCTGGCTAGACGCCGAACTACCGAATATTTATTCGCTTTCTCTACCCTCTTTATGGCCTCCATCTATCAGCAGCAATTAGGTACTGAGTTCACCAAACTTCATCCGCGAATGCAGGAGCGGCTGGCTTTTGCCAGCGACGACCACCGAGCTTTTATTGGCGAGGGTACTATGGAGCGTGTGTGGCACGGCCCGTTTTATACCCAGCCTTTCCTGCGGATCGGTTTGCTACGCCATATCATGTTTCCCGATGCGGGCCAAAATGTGCCGTTTCGCATCGAAAACTATGCTTACCGCGACTCCTTTGGGCGTGAAACCGTGTCGTGGATTCGGCGCTTCTCCTTTCCGAAGCGTACCCGCTGCTTCGACGCAACTATGATTCGTAGCACCGGGCGCAACCGCATTGTCGATTACCTAGGCACCCATCAGCATCTGGCCGTGGATATCGATTTGTCGGTATCAGAACGAGGTGGACTGCGACTACGCTCCGGGGAGCAGCGGTTTTATGAGGGGCCGTTCTGGTTTCGCTTTCCCATGTTATTCTCTGGGTTGGCCGATGTAGAGGAATGGTATGATGATGCCGCCGCGTGCTACCGCATCAAGGTAGAAGTGCGCAACCCGACGTTTGGAAAGTTATTCGGTTACCATGGCTCCTTTCAGCCCCGCTGGCAAGAATTGCCCCCGAACGGATTCCGGCATATGCCTTGCCCCGACGGGAGGAAAGACGAGAATGAAGCGCCGTTACGGTGCATACTAGCCACAATCTGCTGCTTGTCATTACCTCTACTTAACTATCACTATTATGAGTAAAGTCGCCGCCCACTTACAGCTCACCACCCAGCAGCGCCGGATTGAACTAGCCCGCCCGTGGGTGCTGGCCGCACTTTATGTAGCCGCCGCTTTGGCCGGCTGGTGGTGGGTCGCGGTCCCGTTGGCAGTAGCAGTGTGCTTGGCGGCTTTCGTGCAGATGCATGACGCCATGCACCATGCGCTGGGCTTGTCTAAAGCCGCGAATGAGCGCGTACTGGCACTTAGCGCGTTGCTTATTTTGAAAAGTGGTCACGCCATGCAGGTAACGCATTTGCGCCACCACGGTCGCTGCCTTACGGAGGAAGACCCGGAAGGTGCACCCGCCAACTGGCGGTTTTCGCGGGTGCTGTGGCAAGGCCCCTACCATATCCTGACGCTGCGCCGCGAGTCGTGGAAAATTGCCCCCCACACCCGCCGCAAGCAGCTTATCGAGACGATGTATACGGTGGCTTTGCTGGCTGCTTTCGTAGGGCTTTATGTTTTTGCGGGCTCCCTGGTCGGGTTGGTATATTGGGGCGTGGCCTTCTTTATGAGCGCTACCATGCCAATCTGGGCCTCCTATATTCCGCACCACTTAGCTGTTCAGAACCCCGCAGCACGGGTAGCGGCTTCGCTCGCGCAGATCTGGACACCGGTAGTCGCTTCGTTTGCATTTCACCATGTGCACCACCATTATCCGCTTGTGCCCACGGCACTATTGCCCCGCGCGGCAGCGGAACTGCCGGCCCCTCCGGAGCACGAGCATCATCATTAATGCTTACTCGGCTGGCTTAGTTTCTGTCTCGTCCTGGGGGCGCTTGGTGGCTTGCAGTACGCGCTCTACCTGCGCCATATGGCGCTCTATATGTGCCACCAGAAAGGCAAATTCATCGGTGAGGCGTAATTGGAGCAGCGGAATCAGCGGATTAGGAATGCGCACGCGATTGGCGTTTATGGTCCGGGCCTGATCAATCAGGTGCAACATTTCATCGAGCTGACGGCTAAACACTTCTACTACCGTACGGGGCAGGCGGCTGCCGCTGGGGGCGTAGCGCTGGGGCGTTTTAAGGGCTTTCTGACTAACGGGCGTGCGCATAGCCTGCACAAGTCGGCCCCCAATAAAGCCTGATTTTACCGTCTCAGCTGGCTTGGTGCTCCGCTCACTCGCGGCCTTGATTTTACGAACCACTGCCGGCAGATGATGGCCACCCACGATGGTAAGATGTTCTAGGCATTGCCCCACACTCCAAGTATCTGGGGAAGGCCGACGGTTTAGTTGATCTTCGCTCAGATGCCGCAGCCGCTGCGTCACTACCCCACGAACCACCTGCACGGTGGCGGCAAGCTGGTCAAAAAACTCAGTGGTACGAATGACGGCAGAGGGCATAGGTGAGGGCGTGAGCAGCAGAACGAAAATTGAATACGTAATGATACGGGCTACAGCGGTTTTCGCCAATTTTTAGCCCGCACTTCATACCCTCGCTCAGCGGGCAATTCAGCTATTTTAACTTATCTGATCATAAATTAATTGCACTGCAAACGCTTTAAGGCTTGATTTATGCAAATGCGCCGGTTGATTTACGTGAGTAGCTAGTATCAGTTTTTAGTTATATTCTACCTTCTTCGTGCTTAAGCATCAGCGCCCGCGCAAAGCCCCGCACATAGCCCTACGCGACGCGGTGCGGCGGTATTTTGGATTCTCGCGCCGCGAGACGTCCGGGTTTGTAGTGCTATTGCTACTACTCGTGCTCTGGCTGGTGTTGCCGCAGCTGCTTCAGCCGGCTCTCCCGCACTACAATCCCAAAGCCGACCAACAGCAGCTTGACGCTCTGGCCGCCGAACTGGCTGCTGCTCGTCGGCCGCGCACCTACGCCAACCGCTACCCCCGCCAAAAAGCCCCCCAGCCGCCCGTAGCGCAGGTAGCACTTGCTGCGTTCGACCCGAATGCGTTGTCGGCCACTGATTGGGAAGCGCGCGGGGTGCCGCACTACGTAGCGCAGCGAATGGTGAAGTACCGCGATGTTATTCAGGGATTTAAAGCCAAAGCCCAGATTCGTCGCACGTACGGCCTCCCCGACTCCGTGTACGCTCGCCTTGCTCCGTATATGCTGCTACCTGATGAGCTGCCCGCTCGCACGGCTTATGCTACCGCCAAAAACCGCTATCCGGAGCGGCCTTCTTCGTTTCCGGTCAGTAAGTTCCCGCGCAAGCCGACCAATCTGGCTCCTTTCGACCTGAACGCGGCCGACACAACCCAGCTTATGCAGATTCGGGGTATCGGGCGCGGACTGTCGAGCCGGGTGGTGGCTTATCGGGCGCGGCTGGGGGGCTTTTCTAGGGAAGAGCAGCTGGGCGAAATCTTCAATTTGCCCCCCGACCTAGTGGATAGCCTGCGCAAGTACACGTTCGTCGCGGCGAGCTTCACCCCTACGGCTATTGATGTAAACAATGCCACGCTGGCCGAGCTAAAAGACCATCCGTATGTGGGGTTGCGTCTGGGTCGGGTGTTGGTAGCGTATCGGCAGCAACACGGCCCTTACCAGCAAGCCACCGACCTCCGCAAAATTCGTATCCTCGACGATGCGACCTTCGAGAAACTGCAACCTTACCTGCAGTTTTAGCTCCAGCAGTGTACTTGCAGTCAGGCCCAACCAATAGAATTACTCTGGGGGCTTTTTCCACTACATATTCCGCTTATAAGTGCAACGCCAAGGCCGCGCCCACCGCGCCATTGGGTGCATACGTAGGCACCAACAACATTTTTTGGCCCCAATGCCCCGGTAGCTGCCGGGCTAGCACCGGATACAGGCGCCACACCGTTTCGGCAGAAAGAAACCCGACTGCCGCGCCAGCCATTACGTCGGAAGTCCAGTGTCGGTCGTTGAGCACGCGCATGGTGCCGGTAGCTACGGCCATAGAATAGCCGGCCACACTTACCCAGGGATGAGTTTTCCCAAACTGCTCGTGCAGAAGTGTGGCCGTCATAAAGGCTTCACTGGTGTGGGCGGAAGGAAACGAGGAAAAATCGGCGGCCACGTCGGGGCGACGCTCCTGCGCCAGGCGTTTGAGCCCGCTGGTGAGCGTCGTGTTTACGACGTGCGAGAGGCCGTAAATCAGCGTAAACGGCAGCAGACCTCGTTCGCCATGCAAGCCTGCCGTTTGCAAAGCAAATGCTAGTGCAATAGGCGCATGCCGCGAGTAATCATCTAAGTGCGTATGAAATTGGGGAAAAGCCTCGCGGGTTTCGTGCTGAATAGCTTCTTTCGCCTCGTCCACAAAATTCTCGTTGCGGCCAGCATAGCCCAGTCCGATAAGCGCGACCGGCACGGCTACCCGCCACGTAGCCGCGGCGACTCGCAAACGCGTCTTAGGCACTGAAGCCTGAACTACCAGCACGGAGTCGGCGGGGGGCAAAATGGAAGCCATTTCCTGCCCACGCACTGGTAAGGCCACCAAGCACACGCACGCACCAATAACAGATCTAAAAAGTCGCAGCATCAGAGGGTCGATAGCCGAATCATATGGGGGCAAGCTACGCTAATCTTTTGCGTTTTGCGCCTTGCTTCGCCTATTTGGGTTTGCCTTTCGTATGGATGAGCAATACGTGGCGCCAAGCGTATTCGGCGCATCGCATTCGGCATTCTGCTAACTCATTATTCCATGGCCTTATTGCTACGCGACAAGCTTTTCCCCCTTCTCATCTTTTTTCATACGGTGCTCTGTGGCTGTGCCAATGACAAAGGGCGCGGCGACTTCGACCGGATTAGCCAGACTTACCAAGTGAAGCAGGTGGGCCGCTTGCAGAAAGATAAAGTAGTGGAAAGCTCGGGGCTGGAAATTGCCAATGAGGAAGGCGACCTCTGGACCCACGGCGACGGTGGCAACACGGCCAAGCTCTACAAAGTAACCATGCAGGGCGATAAGCTGCAGGAGCTGGATTTGGCGCCGCTCACCAACATCGATTGGGAGGACTTGGCACGGGATGAGGAAGGCAACATTTACATCGGCGACTTTGGCAACAACCAGAATAAGCGCCGCAACCTGGCCATTTATCGCCTCCGCGGCCCCGAGTTGAAGGAAGTTGACACGATTCGGTTTGCGTATCCCGACCAGCGAGCGTTTCCACCCAAAAAAGTCGCCCGCAATTTCGACTGCGAGGCTTTTTTCTTCTATCAGGATAGCCTGCACTTATTTACCAAAAACCGCGGTGAGGGCAACTGGGTAAAGTATTATGTGTTGCCTGCCCGCCCCGGCACCTATACGGCCCGCCTGGTAGACAGCATGCAAACGAATACCTGGATTACTGCCGCCGACATCAGCCCGGATGGACGTACGGTGGCCTTGCTGGGCTACGGCTACGCATACCTGATTGAGCGCACTGCGGGTGCCAAGCTTTTTGACGGAGCTAAGAGTTGCTTGCCACTTCCGCAAACCGGACAGGCTGAGGCCATCGTTTTTATCAACGACCACGACTTTCTGCTCAGCAATGAGAAAGGAAAAATATTCCGGGCGGCTTACGTGAAGAAATAATAGCTGCTGAAAGCAGGAATCAGTACGTTTAGCATACGAGCACGTCACTCGCTGCTCTTTCAACTTCACCCCTCAACACCTACCACATGTCGCATACAATTCTGGTTACTGGCGCAACGGGCACTGTAGGCACCGAAGCAGTATTGGCCCTGGCCAACCGGGGCCTAACGGTGCGCGCCGGCGTGCACTCCCTTATTAAGGGCGACCGATTCAGCCACATTACTTCCGGCGTGCAGCTGGTGGAAATGGATTTTCATAAGCCCGCAACCCTGCGCGTTGCCCTAACCGGCGTGGGTCGGGTATTCATGATTACGCCCGTCACCGACGACCAGGTGGCAATCAGCAAGCAGTTTATCGATATTGCCAAGGAGGCGGGTGTACGTCAGATTGTGCGGCTGTCGGTGGCCGGGGCCGATGCCGAACCGGGAATACAGTTCGGGCGCTGGCACCGCGAGGTAGAAAAGTATTTGGAGCAAAGCGGCCTGGCATACTGCATCTTACGTCCAGGGGGCTTTATGCAAAACTTCGCGGAGCAATACGGCCACTCCATCCGGCATGAGGGCAAGTTTTATCTACCGTTGGGTGATTCAAAAGTTGCGTACATCGACGTGCGTGATATTGCCGCCGTAGCAGCCACCATTTTGACGGCCGACATAAACCAGCATCACGGCCAGGCTTACACATTGACCGGGCCCGCAGCTGTCAGTGGGCAGGAAGTGGCACAGGCCATCAGCAAGGCGTGTGGTCGGGCAGTTGAGTACGTAGATGTACCCGAAGCCGCTGCCCGACAGGCAATGGCTCAGCAGCTACCCCCTTGGCTGACTAATGCTTTGCTGGAGCTGCACGCCATCAGCAGAGCTGGCTACGCGGCCCATACCACTTCCACCGTGCAAGAGCTCACGGGCCACGCGCCCCATACCATAGAGCAGTTTGCCCACGACAATCAGCACTGCTTTCTGCCAGCGTCCTAACGGTCATTTGCATTCCACACAAAAAAGCCCCCCAGATTATTCTGGGGGCTTTTTTGTGTGGAATGTAAGTCAAAAGTCTAAAAGCGACACGGATTTACTGCCGTTCTGGGTCGTTGTCGCGGCCAGCATTGCGACGTGGTGTGGTGCCGTAGTCGCTGTTGTCGTCGGCGCGCGGAGGCACTGGTGCTTGGTTATTTTCAGCACGTCTCGATTCTTCGGCCGATGCCCCGCCAGTATTCTTATTGGCGTTGGAGTCATTGTAAGAGCCACCACGCGACCCGATACCTTCCGCTGCATCACCACTCTGGCTACGCTCCCCATCCGACTCTACGTAGCCCGTGCGGGAAGCTGAGCCGGTGCTGGTTGTAGGCGACTCTGGCTCACCTGCCGGGCCGGGCTCATCACGGCCACCCAGTTCGGTAGTGCGCGGCTCAGTAGCCACTGGCCGGAAAGCCAAGCCATCGCTGTCGTGACCTTCCTGCGAAGGCCGATAGTCCTCGGTCTGATTCCGTTGGTTGGGGGGCAAATTTACCCCCGCGGTTGAAGAGGTGTTGCTTGAACTGCCGCCTAGCGACGTACGTCCATAGTCCTCACTAAAGCCGGCGCCACTGCGGGGCGAATCATTATCGTTCTCATAGTGGCTGTCCACTGTGGTACCGCTGCGGGGCGTGCCGGGTTCATTGCCAAACGTGCTGCCCTCCGGATGATCTGGCAGTGGGGCACTTGAGTATTGCGCGGAAGTTGGGGCCGTATTATTCTCCGGCTTTCCTCCTTCATAACCACCTCTGGTAGCTTGCTGGGTACTCAGCTTTCCTCCGTACACTTCATCGGCGCGGAACTGGTCGCCGTAGCCGCCTTGCGTTGAGCCAACATCCTGGGGGCCAAATTCGCCGCGACCCGGACCGCTCAATTGATTTTCCAGTCTATCCTCGTCCTGAAAAACGGGCTGAGTACTATTACCAAAATTACCGCCGTACGGCACTTCTATAGTTGGGTCGTTAGCGAGGTCGATATAGGGCGTGTCCAATGCAGGACGGTCGTTAATATCCTCGGGGTTTTCAGCGGCAGCTGGAGCCGTTTTGGGAAGCGGAGCCCCGGCAGACGAGTGGCCCGTCATGCCCGGCGTTTCGGGCTGCGTACGGCTATTCGCCAGCGGATTGCCTGTTTCAGGGTCAAGCTTAGCGTTTTGTTCAGGCTGTTCGTTTTCCATAAGTTCAGGTAGCAAGCGGCGTTGGGCTATTGAGGTCAACGCCCCGCTTTCTTGGCAGTTTAGTTGGTTCGGTTGCCCGATAGGCGTTCTCTCTCGGGATTTTGTCCCATTACTAAAGGGTTGGCCTCTTTATTTTCTTCCTTGCCTTCTTCGCCTGTTACGGCGCCCTTCCCGACACTCATTTCCGAAGCAGCCAACGATTCGCTCGACGCGGCGGCATGCGAATCAGTGTAAAGGCCTTCAGGAATGGGATTCTCGTTCTTATTTCCAGGTTCGTTTTTCATGGGGCGGACTATTTAAGATGAAAAAAACTAGGGCATTGCTACTAGTAACTATACGCGCCCGCTAGCACAGAGTTGATTTTAGCGAGCGGCCGGTAAACCCCGCTAGCGCTATCATACAAGGCGATTAAAGCCGTTGCTATTCTTCCTAATTTATAGCTCTGGGCACCCCAATCATGCTTTTAAAGCTGCTCTTTCCCGGCTATTTATCAGCTCAACTAGTAACACGGATAAGAAAATAGCCTTAATTTTGGTCATTATTTAACCCCAACCTTAGTTAGTATCTGTCAATGAAAACGGGCAAAGTAAAATTCTTTAATGAGTCGAAGGGCTTCGGCTTTATAGTTCAGGATGAGGACAATCAGGAAATTTTCGTTCACCAGACAGGCCTGATTCACGAGATTCGCGAAAATGATCGGGTGTCGTTTGATATCATTGAAGGCAAAAAAGGGCTGAATGCCGTGAAGGTTGAGCGCATTTAGGCTCAGCTATAAGAGTAATTTCTCAGATTTCCTTCTTAGTTAAAGTTGACGTAAAACGCTGTCTTATTTAATTCTAAGCCATATTTTTTATCGTTTGGCAACTAATAATGCCCCCGTTTTACCACGCTTTCTTAGCTTCCAGATAATGTTGCAGCTGAAGCTGACCAACATAAACCGGAATTAGCACTATCTTTACCCCATTCTTCACCACATTTCTTTTATCATGAGCACCGGTATCGTAAAATTTTTCAATGAAACCAAAGGATTTGGCTTCATCACACCCGACGGCGGGGGCGAGGACATCTTCGTTCACGCTACCGGCCTCATGCAGCCTGTCCGCGATACTGACCGCGTAGAGTTTGAGGTTCAGCAAGGCAAAAAAGGCCTGAACGCCGTAAACGTGCGCATCGTACAATAGTCCTTTCGGACAGCTAACGCTGCACTCTGAATCCCGTCTTAGCTCTTGCTGAGACGGGATTTTTTTGTGGCTTATTTTTCCTGGTGGCATCCTTGCCATTCATAAGCACGGCATTATGACTCTGATGAACAAGCACAAAAAAGCCCCCAGCCATACGCTGGGGGGCTTTTTTGTGCTGTTAGATCATCTATTTTGTTTCAGCTTTCGCTACCCGCACTCCTACGGCCATAATGCCGGGCAGCTGGTCTTGGCGCATGTACTGTTCAAGCACAAGTTTATAGGTGCCGGGTTGCCGAAACTGCTGATTGCGCAGCGCCAGAAACTGGTGGTCGTAGATATCGCCGGTGCCTTTGCCGCGGGGTTCGCCCGACTGCGGATCCATAAGAATCATTTGGTGCAGCAGCGCCGATAGCGGTTTGCCATCCGGACCGAACAGCTGGTGCTTCACATACAGATTGTAGTAGCCGTACATGGAAGCGTTGCGAACATTAAAGCTGATGTTGTAGCGCTGGGTAGTATCCTGAATTTCGAACTCAAACGCAGGCTTTTCCTGCACGGTCCAGGTAAAGTTGTCGAAGTCGGCATTCTTCTCGAATACTTGGTTCGAGTCGCAGGCGGCCAGCACCAATAACGAGAGCACCGGCCACAGTCGGAGGAACAAACGCATACTTAAGAGACTGTGGGCGTAGGAGTAGTACCAGTGTTGCCTTCGCCACCGCCGGGGCGTGGGGGCGAGGACCGCGCCGTGGGGGGCGATTTTCGCGGCCGCCACGGTTGGAATTAGCTTCCCGCGGAGCATTGGCGTCACGATTAGCATTGGCATCACCGGCAGGACGAGAGCCTCCTTCGCGTGGGGGGCGATTTTCGCCGCGTGGGGGGCGCGGCGCCGCAACGCTGCCCTCGGGACGGGGAGTGTCTGGGCGCTTGTTGTCGGAGCGTGCTTCCCCAGCGCGGCCACCCTCGGAACGAGAGCGGTTGTTGCGCCGATTGAGGGGCCGGGCAGCTGCTCCCCGTGGCCGACGGGCCTCGTCGGAAGAAGAAGCCGCGGGCACTTCAATGCCACTGGAAGCATCAGGCGCCGACTTTGAAACGGCCGTGCGAGCGGGAGCGGCAGTCACTGGTGCGCTGCCTTCTGCTCCATCTTTCTTCTTGCGGCGCTTAGGACGCTTGCCCCCTTTTATCTTGTCGTCGAGGCGGTCGAGGTTGCCTTCCACATGGGCCGAAACTTCGGGTGCGCGCTCCTCTTCCCTAACGGGCGGCAGCAAGTTTTCAGGCTTCTCGCCGCGCTTATTCATGTCCTGAATTTCGCGCACGCGCTCTGCGTCTAGCATTACCCAGTTGTTGTCGCCGCGCAGAGCAAACCACATTCTTTTTTTGAATATGTCCGTCTTTTGCAAGAAGGCCTCTCCTTTTTCCGTCAATAGGGGGCGCTGTACTTGCGGGATATCCTTAAGGGCGTCGAGGTAGGTATCGAGTTCGTAGTTCAGGCAGCACTTAAGGCGTCCGCACTGACCCGAAAGCTTAGCTGGGTTCAGGCTCAGATTCTGATAACGGGCCGCCGTGGTGCTCACGCTTTTAAAGTCGGTGAGCCAAGTAGAGCAGCATAGCTCGCGGCCACAGGAGCCAATGCCCCCAGACGACCGGCCTCGTGGCGCAGCGAAATCTGACGCATATCTACCCGCACCCGAAACTCATCGGCTAAGCGGCGGATAAGGTCGCGAAAATCAACACGGTCTTCGGCGGAGTAAAAGAAGGTAGCGCGGGTACGGTCGGCCTGGTATTCCACATCCGAAAGCTTCATTTTAAGGCGTAGCTCTTCCACCACCGAGCGTGCCCGGAACATAGTACCCGTTTCAAGGTCACGCACGGCTTGCCAGCGCTCTTCGTCCTGCTCAGTAGCCACCCGCAGAATATTGCGCATGTCTTTGGCGTCTACTTCAGCCTTTTTCTTGCGCATTTGCAGGCGCACCAGCTCGCCCTTCAGCGACACGTGGCCCAGGTGCCAGCCATTACCGGCAGCTTCCACCACTACGGCGTCGCCCGTAACCAAGGGCAAACGGGTTTTATTGCGGTAGAACTCTTTGCGGCCGCCTTTAAAGCGGATTTCCACAATGTCAAATTCTTTAAAGTCGCTGGGCAGGGCTACGTCCTGGAGCCAGTCGAATACGTTGAGGCGGGTACAGCCGGAGCTACAACTACCCTTAGAGCCACAGCCCTTAGCAGTTGTAGAACAGCCCCCACCGGAGGAACATGAAGTGCAAGCCACGGCTTGAAGTATATATAGTGAGGCGGCAGTAACATCCGCACGAAAACCATTATGAACAAAGATAGGCATTTAGAAGGCGTGCTTTCGGACCTGTCAACAGGCGCTATCCAGAAGCAACTAACCTATCTTATATCGGCGACCTTAACAACCAGAGCGCCATTTTATTCTCATCAACCAGAATAAATGACTGCATTAGTTAAAGCTGCAAGCCAGTACCGGATAGGCTAAGAACGGCAAAAGCCCTCAGATTACTGTTCAGCTGTTGCGACCGAAATACTGAGTGTTTGTGGTAGCTACCCCAAATCCTGATTGATGAGGATGACTATTATACTTCTGACACTTTTTTTATAAAATAATCTTGCAGATTATCAGACACATATGATATTACAGTGAATATTTTCAATTTTTCTTTCTTCACATCATCACCTTATTTATATATATTCGTACAATCAGTCAGAATTAGATTATTCTGATTCTCACCCGCCCCACCAACCCACACCTTTCCGGCAACAGTACCATCGCGCGAAACTCCTCGCTCGATATAAGGTGTACTATGGGCCCTATTTTACTTACTGCTTCTGCTAAGCGCACCGCCTCAGTTCGGCCGAGTCGCCCGCGCGTTGTCTGTTCGGCTTGTCTGCCGCTCCGGTTACAAATTAATCTAGCCCTGTGGCGCGAAGCCCAACTTCGCCCTCCAGTCCCTCCCCTCCCTGTTTTTTCTGCTTGTATGACGCTGATGGCTGCTGCGTAAGCACCGTCTGCTTATACATAGTTCTTGGCTGTAGCCTTCACTGAGCTACCTGGCTATCCATTTTCTGGTTTTCCATCGTGTTTTTCCGCTTTCGGAAAGCAGCCGGGGATTTCTATGCAAAATCACAACCTGGCTTTTTTGAATTTTTTGAACATTTCCCGCTTACCGCATCCGTTCATTTCCCACCCATTTTCACCCAAACCCATTCCATTCTGTATGAAAATCCAAAATTACCTCTCTTCGCTTACCCTGCTTGCCTGCTCGGTATTAGCCCTTTCTTCTTGCCAAAAAGAAGATGGTAACCAAGTAGTCGCTAAAGACGAAATTTCAGCAGAAGTTAAATCCAAGATCCAAGACCTAGGCCTTAGCATCCAGAATGCTCAGCGCGTAAATGATGGCTACCTCGTAGAGGGCGACATCATGCTTACGGATGCTGACTTAGATAGCAAGCCTGATTACAAAATGCTTCGTGTGGGCGAAGAAGAGCAGTATCGCACCAATAACTTGGTAAGCGTAGGCTCGGGCCGCACGATTGGCATTGCCGTTTCTACCAGCCTACCTTCTACGTATGTAGCTGCCGTTGACGAAGCTATTCGTCGCTATAATGCCGAGGGCTTATTGATTCGATTCCAGCGTGTGTCGTCTAACTATGGCATCTTGCTGACGGCCGCTCCTGCTGGTTCTACCTACTTGGCTTCGGCTGGCTTCCCCTCGGGCGGCAATGCTTACAACCGTGTGCAGGTAAACACAGCTGCCATTGGCTCTAACCCAAATACGAACTACTTGGCTACTATTTTGGCCCATGAAGTTGGTCACTGCATTGGATTCCGCCACACCGACTACATGGACCGGAGCTATAGCTGCGGCGGTCAGTACACCAACGAGGGAGCCAGCACAGTAGGCGCTATTCTTATCCCCGGCACTCCAAGCGGCGCCGATCCGAACTCTTGGATGCTGGCTTGTATTGGCACTGGTGCTAACCGCTACTTCAACGCCAACGACCGTACGGCTCTTCGTTACCTGTACTAGCCGGTCCCACCCACTGGCTTAGTACCGATGCCTGTACGCATCACTAGTTAAACGTATCTTGAACGGATGCAAACAAGAAGCCCCGACTCCAGTGGAGTCGGGGCTTCTTGCCTTTAAGTTCGTGTAAACTGCTACGCTTTAAAGAACAACAATACGCTGCGTCATTCTAGGACCGTTTTCCGGCGTTACACGTACGAGGTAAGTCCCGCTTTGCAAGCCACTGGTATCGAATAGGTTGATGGTGCCAGTAGCGGTGGCTTCACGCACTAAGCGGCCAAGTAGATCGTAGAGTTGAATATGGACGGCGCCTGTAGTACTCGTGATGAGCTGGAGAGATTCGCCTGCCTGCACCGGATTGGGATAGGCCAGCAGTTCCCCGGTGCGTGCATATTGCACGGCTTCTAGTGCGCTATAAAAAATTTGCCCCCCCACCGTATTCAGCCGCACCCGGTAATGATTGAGGCCAGAGTTGGGCGCTAGGTCTGGAAAGGCAAATTGCAAGTCCTGTACAGGCGCGATGGTTTGTAGCGTTTGATAGCTGCCATCGGGAGCTTGGCGCTCCAGGCTGATGCTGTTCAAACCATAAGCGGTGCCAATTTCAAGATCGAGCAAAACTGTGTCTGTAACAGCTTGGCGCGGGATGAAAGAACGGACGTAGCAGCCTGTTCCCTGCTGGCTGTATTCTACACTGGGGCTTCGCTCCCCTATTTTGCCCCCAGTACTGGCGCCACAGCGAAATAACGGAATGGCAGCTCAGTTGCGGGCAAAACAGCTACCGTATCCCGGGTTCTTCGCAGAGGCTGCAAGCCGGTGGCGCTCAGACTGTAGAGTTGGTATTCGGTAGCGCCGGGCACAGCCGACCAGTGCAGTAGCGCTTCTTCAGGGCAAGCATAACCGACCTGCAAGCTCAACGGTGCATGAATCGTGAACGTCTCGGAAAGGTAAACGCCAGTGGGCGTCACCATTCGTAGTTGAGCGGCGGCAGCACTGGGAGGCGTCCAGGTAGTGAAGCCAGCTTTTAGCTCCACCGTCGGAGTGACTACCTGCCACGCGGTACTGCCAGCAGGCTGATATTCGAGGCGCGCCGTGGTGGCAGCACCCACCCACTGCCAGCGTAACTCCTGCGGAGTACCCGGGTTAAAGGTGGAGCCGGCGAGCGGATTAAGCCAAGCAAAACCGGTTTCCCCAAACTCATAAGCTACACTGAACGCCTGCGGCCCTTGAGGCACCGAAAACCCTCGCACGTGCAGTTCATATACCCCCGCCGCCGGCGCTACTACTGTAATCTGCTCTACGTTGTTGAGATGATCGGGGCGGCGGCGCGCGGGCAGCGTCAAAGAATCTAGGTGCGGAAAATGGCTTAATACCCAAGGCTTCCACCGTTGCTTGGTGGCTGGGCGAAACAGCTCTAAATCGAGGTCATTGATGAGTGCCTGCGCTGCGTCAGGAGCAGCGGCGGCATCATGCCAGGCCAGCGTTATCTTCAACTCAGGACTACCAGCCGGCACCGTGATAGTAAATACCCGCTCAGCATTCTGCGTGACTGAGTTCGTGTAAAACCGTCGCTCGCGGATTGTCTGTACGGCTCCCAGTGCATCGGCCTGGCCATAGCCGCTTTCAAAATCTATGGCTGGGCGTCCGGTGTCGTTGGCGCTATTGAGTAGTACTGCTTTTACTAGGGCTGCGGGGGGCAAAATGCCCCCCAACTGCTCCTTATAGGCTTGCTGTACCAGCAGGCTCATTCCCGAAACCAATGCTGCGGCATCGGAGGAGCCATCGGCGCCATACGCGACGAGTTCGGGCTTCACGCGCCCATCATACGCCGGGCCACGCGAACTCAGTGGAACCACGTTTCCACGGCTATCGGTGGCACCCACGCTCAGGGTGTTTTTCGACATTTTAAATTGCCCGGTTATATTGGCTACACCCGCTAAGCCAGCATAACGACCGCTGGGGCTGGTCTTAACGCCATCATTGCCGGAGGAAAAAACGTGCACTAACTGTGGATACCTAGTGGCGTGCGCATCGTAAGCGCGGGTTTCTAGGCCGTAATAGTTCTCAATAGCGACGCCATAAGAATGGTTTTGAACCGACACTCCCATTTGTGTTAAGCGGCCCCCGTCGTCAGGCATCAACTCACTAAAGTCGGCGCTAATCAGGCCAGCCTGCCAGGCGGCACCCTTGCCCGACGGGGCCGAGTTGCCGCCGCCCGCAATGAGCGTGGCCATGGCCGTAGCATGTGCCGAAACTGCCTGCGTAGTTGATTCGCCGACGGCAACTCGGCCCCGAAAATCAATATCAGTCGGATCAAATGGCCTTTCTTTCACTGATACTGTCATTCCTTGACCGGCCAGACTTGGAAAGCGAGCATGCAGCGGGGCAATAGTATTGGTAACTAAGTCAGAGTTGTCAAGCGGGCGTTCTTCGCGGGCACGACGGCTGGGCACATCCACAAAAGTTACCCAAGGACAAGCAAGTAACTTAGCTAAATGGGGGGCTTTTACGCCATCCAGCGTATAAGTGTCGCCAGGCGCAGCGTGCCGACTTACACGCACGGAAGGCAGTTGCAGGCGCATCCAAGCATTAAACTCAGCGGCAGATTGTACACTCACACGGTACGATGTAGTCGCCGACTGTACCGTAGCTGCTTTGAGCGGTGGGGCCAACTTCAGCGGTAGTGCGCTCTGAGCAGATATGCGGTCTTGAGCCCAGCTGACACCCGGCAGACACAGTAGGCACAACAGCCAGAACCCGCTTTTACTTACCAATCTGTATGTGCTAGATTCGTAGTTATTCCCCATGCACCGAACGTATAGAGTAGCAGCGGGCGCGGCCCGATTTAGGTTAATGTTCGTGACCCAATATAAGTAGAATCCTGCCGACTCCTTCGTGTTCAACTTTTGCGTTAAGGGGGGCTTTTTCATCTTTCCAAGCGCATAAAAGAAGCGCCCATCATTGCTGATGGGCGCTTCTTTTCTTAGACGAATAATTACGCAACTATGGCTTGAGAACCACCTTTACGCAGTTGTCTTTCTTGTTGCGGAAGATATCGTAGCCGTGTGCCGCTTGGCTCAAAGGCAAAGTGTGCGTAATGATATCATCAAGCTTTACCTTGCCGTCGACCACATATTTAAGTAGCTTATCTATGTGCTTTTGAGCAGGTGCCTGTCCCCCACGCAGGGTGATGCCTTTATCGAAGAACTGATGCAAGGGAAAATTGTCGTAGGGCGAACCATACACGCCTACCACTGATACAATACCACCCCGACGCACCGCGCTCATGCAAGCTTCCAGCACCTTCATCGAGCCTTTCTCAAAGTTGATAACTGCCTTAGCACGGTCTGCGAGGCTGCGCACTGGCTCAAAGCCGACGGCCTCCACACAAACATCAGCACCCCGGCCGCCGGTCAGGTCCCGGATTACTTCTACTACCTGCTTGTGATCGTGCCACAGGAGGGCTTCACAGTGGGCCGTTTGCTGGGCTTTATCTAGGCGATATTCCAGCGGGTCGACAATCAGCACCCGTGCTGCGCCGCGCAGCCAGGCTGATTTGGCAGCCATAATTCCGACCGGGCCGGCCCCAAAAATTACAACGAACTCGCCACCTTTTACTTCGCCCCAATCGATGGCAGAGTAGCCTGTGGGGAAAATATCCGTTAGGAATAAGGCCTGCTCATCGGTGAGGCTATCCGGAATTACGCGGGGCTGTAGTCGGCGTAGGGAACGCGCACGTACTCGGCCTGTCCGCCGTTGTAGCCGCCGTATATGTCCGTATAGCCGAATAGAGCACCGCCTTTTTGAGTCATTACGCCACCTTCGGGACCATAATGATCAGGATTTGAGTTTTCGCAGTGGCCGGGCAACTCGTGATTACAGAAGAAGCAGGTACCGCACGCAATTGGGAAGGGCACTACTACCCGGTCGCCGCGCTTCAGGTTGCCGACGCCTTTGCCTACTTCCTCCACAATACCCATAAACTCATGGCCGAGCACCATGGGACGGGGCTGCGGAATGCCGCCGTTATAAATGTGAAGATCGGAGCCGCAAATAGCAGTGCTGGTCACGCGGATAATGGCGTCGCGAGCTTCTTCAATTTTGGGATCATCCACGTTGTCAACGCGAACATCTTTCATCCCGTGAAACACGAGTGCTTTCATAGTGATAGGGTTGGGTTGGAAAAATAAGGAGGTCAGCAAGCGCTACGAAGCGCCTATGTAGTAGAAAGCTTAACGGGCAGATTCCGGCTCAGGTTGCTCTAGTCAGGTCTGAGGGTTAGCAGAGAGACTAGCACATCGACCCAAAAAAACCTTTCGGCACGAAAGCAGAAAGGTTGAATAGACACGTATTTCCGTCTAATTATCAAACAATGGGAACCGCGCCATTAATCCAAGTAACGACCGCGACAATTGAGATGCAAAGTACCGCGTCTCTACCCCTGCTTAAAATCGATCAGAGCTTGTAAACCAACACTGACGTAGGCGTCAGCAGATACGCGAATTGCTCTCCCAGCAATACCTGGTTCATGGTGCCTTCTACTTTTGGAAGTGGCTGAGTGCGTTCGGCGAGGGTATAGAGTTGAAAGAGATGCAGTACTCCATCAACCAGATAGTATAGCTCATCACCGCGAAAGCCTACGGTGCTCAGGCCAGTGAAAGGCAGCTTTTTGCGGTAATTGCCCAGGTTATCAAACACAAAGATGCCACTGGTGCGGTCCACGAGGTACAAATTATTCTGATACTGCCGCAGGAAACGAAAGTCCGGTTTGCTCCGGCCAATGATCAGATCCAGGGGCGTGCTTTGTCCAAAACGCTGGACCGTGGGGTCAAACTGGCGCAGGGTTAGGTCGCTTTCGTTGAGCAGCCACAGCTTATCGTCGGGGCTAGAGTAGCAACCCGAACGAGGCCGTCGAAATAGTCGCCGAGGCGAATTTGGGTGATGGGGGCCAAAAACCGATCAAGCAGGCGAATTTCTTGACGGTCGTCATAAAAGGCCATAATCTTGGACACGTTCCACGCTTCGAGCTGGGCGGTGTGGCCCGGCAAAGGCGGCGAATACACGTTGAGCGGCTGGCCGTCGGGGCCGTACTGGTGGATATTATCTTGGGCGTCGGCTACATACAGGTTGCCGCGCCGATCAAGGGAAGCCGCGCCGGGCTGGCGCAGACTAATGGTGCGAACCAGCGTCCAGCCATTGGTAGCTGATGTAACGGCGCTCTGGGGGGCAATTTTGCCTTTATTCACTGAATCAGGCGCAATGCGGGAAGGCGGCACGACGGAGCCCGCTCGAGGCGCGGTAGTCTGCGCTTGCAGGAAGCCAGCTGACAATAGTAGCAGCATGAGCAAAGCCGCAAATCCCCCCCCAGTAAGCGTCTACTGCTCAAAATGTTGTAAAGCCAGATCGTGTCCGTCATACACGGCATAGGAGCAATAATTGACCCACTCGCCTAAGTTAAGATAACGGCTGCCGGGCGCTACGGGCACATCGAGCGGCAAGTGGCGGTGGCCAAAAACGTAGTAATCGTGGTGGTAATGCTGCTCGAGCTCGCGGCAGTAAACGAGCAGCCACTCGTCTTCGCCAAAATACTTTTCATCGGCGGCCGCGTTCTGAATTCGGCTACGACGGCTCCATTTGTTGGCTAATCCAATGCCGAAGTTTGGGTGCAAACGCGCAAACAACCACTGCGACACGGGGCTGGCAAATACGCGTTTGAGTACTTTATACGTGTGGTCTTTGGGGCCCAACCCGTCGCCGTGCCCAATATGGAACAGCTGATTGCCGATGCGCTGGCTTACGGGGTGGCGCAAAATGGGAATATTCAGCTCTTTGGTAAAGTAGTCGAACATCCACATATCATGGTTGCCAGTGAAAAAGGTAACAGGCAGGCCCGCATCGGTGAGCTCGGCCAGTTTGCCTTGCAAACGAATAAAGCCGCGAGGCACAGCATGACGGTACTCAAACCAAAAGTCGAAAATGTCCCCCAGCAGATAAATAGCGCCTGCATCCTGGGCCGCCGTGTCGAGCCAGCGCACAATGCGGCGCTCGCGCGCGGCAGAACTGGCGGCGTCGGGGGCACCGAGATGAAAGTCGGAGGCGAAATACACCTTGCGGCCGGGCGGCAGCGCTAGATCAGGTAGTTGCAAGGGGCGCGTCATCCAACAAAAACAACACGAGGCTACGCGGACCATGCGCTCCGAGCACCAACGTTTTTTCGATATCAGCCGTGCGGCTGGGACCCGTAGTCAGCGAAATCATGGACGGCAGCCGGTCGCCGTAGCGGGCCGTTACAACTCCTAGCGCATCGCCGATGTCGGGCACAATTTGAGAGGTGCGGGCTAGCACCAAATGCTGATCGGGATAAATGCTCAGGCGGCGACCAGCGGCCGAAGCGGCGCTTACCAGGATGCTGCCCGTTCGGGCCACCAGCGCTTCGCAGGTAGTAAGGCCGGCATCGGCTTTTTTAATAAAGTTGGCTTCGTCGCCGCTAAAGGCCACGCCGCCTTCGTGCAGCATCTTTTTCAGCTCCGGCTCCCACACAAAGAGGTTATCCAGCTGCTTGTCTTTTTTGTAGACGAAAAGCTGGTCGAAGAAGTGCTCTTCTGACTCGCAGTAGTAAAAAGCCCCCCCGACCCGCGCGAAGCTCTGGGCAAAGTGGATAGCCAGATCATCGGTCAGAGGAGGGTGCAGCGAGGCGGAAAAATCGGGGGCAGCCGGCTGGGGCGCCGGTTGCAGCAGCGCCTCACGGATGCGGCGCAGCATACGGTCGCGGGAGGTATCAGACATGATAGGCAAAGGTAGCAGAGTCAAACCAAGCAACGCCTTATTCTCTATTGGACAAGTGGCGATTATTTTATATATTGATTACCAGTTATATAGCATCTATCCTCAATTTCTTACCCCAGATTATCGAAAGCAAAAACGCTCTTTATTCAGGCAAACGCCATGGCTTTCTTTATCAATCGTGCACGACGAAGCCCTTTAGCACTTGGCAGCAGCTGGTGGCGGTATGCTATTTTCCTTTGGCTGTTGCTCCTCTTCTCATTTGCCCCCCCGCCCGCAAAGAAAGGTCTGCGCACCAAAAACGTGATTATCGTAGTCATTGATGGTCCTCGGTATTCCGAAACCTGGGGCGCCACTCCCGGCATTATTCCTCAGATGGCTACGCGGCTGAAGCCCCGGGGCGTCTTTTTTTCTAACTTTTATAACAACGCTTTTACCTACACCAATTCTGGCCACACCGCTCTAACTACAGGCATCAATCAGCCCATCGACAACTTTGACGTTGAGTTTCCGCAACAGCCATCCATATTTCAGATTTGGCGCAAAGCTACGGGCAAGCCCGCCACGGCGGCTTGGCTCATTACCAGTAAAGACAAGCTGCACATTCTGGCTAATACCCTAAACCCGGAATGGAAAGATCAGTTTCAACCCTCCGTCGACTGCGGCATAAGTGGCCCCGGCAGTGGCTACCGCGCCGATTCGTTGACACTGGTAGCCGCTAAGCGCATTCTGACCCAGCACAAGCCCAATCTGGTACTCATCAACTTTATGGAACCCGATGGCTACGCGCACGCCGCCAATTGGGAAAATTACCTCCGTGGCATAGCGCGCGACGATAAATACGTAGGCGAGCTTTACGACTTTCTGCAAAAGAATAAAACCTACAGAAACACGACTACTTTACTTATCACCAATGACCACGGCCGACACCTCGATGGTATCGATGGAGGGTTCGTGGACCATGGGGACGATTGTGAAGGGTGCCGACATATTAGCCTGCTAGCTCTTGGACCGGACTTTAAAAGGGGGCGCACGCTTACCGAAAAATATACCCAGCCCGACGTGCCTTCTACGGTAGCCTTTCTGCTGGGTTTTCCGCTGGAGCAAAGTCAGGGAAAGGTAATCGAAAGCTTGTTTAAGCGCTGATAATCAGCTATATTCAGAGTACTCTGACGCAGTAAGCAGCTTGTACGCAACTGGTAGCCACTTAGTCAGGCAGTGCATTCACCTTCTTTGCTATAATATGGCATTTCGCTGTGATAGTCAGGATTTTATCGGTTTTGGCAAGCCTAAGCCTGCTTACTTACCAGCCCCAAATTACTCCGGCCGGTAAGCAGGAAAAAGTATCTGTCAGCACCAGCGAAAACCCCTTCTTTGCCAGGAACGAAGTAGTAGAACTTACGCTTGCGCTACCGCTGCAGAGCGTTTTGAAGGACCGTGGGGCTACTCCTGGCTTCCATCCGGCGCTACTTACGTATCGGGATACGGCTGCTGCCCTCAAAACGGTGGCTGTGCAGGTAAAGGTGCGTGGAAACCGGCGTAAAGACCCTACAGTATGTGGGTTTCCGCCCTTGCTGGTAAGCTTTCCGCCGGACATCTTGGGTTCGCCTTTTGGAGAAGTTAAAGAGTTGAAACTCATCACCCATTGCCTGAGCGACACTTACACCCTGCGAGAATACCTGGTGTATAAGGTTTATAATCTCCTGACCGACAAGAGCTTTCGGGTAAGGCTTTGCCGCATTACCTACCAAGATAACGCCCGTAAAGGCCGAGCCGACGTCTATTACGCTTTCTTTCTGGAAGAGGCAAAAGCCATGGCCGCGCGCAACGATGCGACGCTAGTTCCAAAGCAGTTTTTTATCGGCATGGAGCACATGAATCAGAAGGACATGGCTACGCTTGCGCTCTTTCAGTACATGATAGGGAACACGGACTGGTCAGTTCCTTATCGGCACAACATCCGAATGCTGAGCATAAATCAGCAAGCAAAACCCGTCCCAGTGGCGTATGATTTTGATTATAGCGGCATAGTAATGGCGCCCTATGCCGAGCCACCTGCACAGCTTGGTATCACGTCGGTGCGCCAGCGGCTTTTTCGGGGTTACGACTTCCCACCGGAAACGTATGCCGAAGTCATTAAGCTTTTCAACTCCCGCCGACCAGCCATCTATAATGTGTATCTATTATGTCCTTATCTGGATAATGACGAGAAAGCCTTTGCTGTCAGGTATCTGGATGAATTTTATAAAACGCTGAACAACTCCAAAGACTTTGAGCGCAGTATCGTGCGTGCGGGAATTAGAAATGGCCAGAAGTACACGAATGTTAAAGGACTAGAGTAATCAGGAGCATATACAAAAAAGCCCCCAGATACATTTCTGGGGGGCTTTTTTTGTCTGCCAATATTATAAAGTTGTTCCTACAGGCGTATCCTGACGACCTTCAGGGTTGTTGTCAGGGCCATAGTCCAAGCCAGGGAGGTTGCTTTCGGGCAGGTCGTCGCTGAGGGGAATGGGGTGCTCATTCTTCCGCTCACTCAGGGTTTCGCTGCGGTCGGTGCCGGCCATGTGCGCTTGGTAGCTGGTCTGGGTATCGTAAGGACGCTTGCCTACCAAATGCTCTAAGTCGTCTTGCAGCAACACTTCCTTCTCCAGCAGCTCTTTCGCTACAATTTCCAACTCATGCCGACGGTCGGTGAGCAAGGCTTTCGTACGCTCATAGGCATCGGAGATGATCGTGCGTACTTCCTCGTCGATCATCTGAGAAGTGGCTTCCGAATACGGCTTGCTGAAACCATACTCATTCTGTCCCTTAGAATCATAGAAGGAAATGTTGCCCAGCTTCTCATTCATGCCATACATGGTCACGATGCTGTACGCCATCTTGGTGATACGCTCCAAGTCACTGAGGGCACCCGTCGAGATTTTACCGAAAACTAGGTCTTCGGCAGCGCGGCCGCCAAGGGCCATGCACATCTCATCGGTAAGCTGCTCCGTGTTGTATAGGAATTGCTCGCGCGGCAGATATTGGGCATAACCCAAGGCAGCCACACCACGGGGTACGATACTCACTTTCACCAACGGATCGGCGTGCTCCAGGAACCAGCCGGCAATAGCGTGGCCAGCCTCGTGGTAAGCGACAATGCGCTTCTCATTGGGCGAAATGATCTTGTTCTTCTTCTCCAAGCCACCAATCACCCGGTCAACGGCATCGGTGAAATCTTGCATCGTCACCATCTTTTTGTCGCGGCGAGCGGCAATAAGCGCGGCTTCATTACAAACGTTGGCGATTTCAGCGCCAGCAAAACCAGGCGTTTGCGCAGCCAGCTTACGAGCATCTACATCAGGACCCAGCGTCAACGGCTTCAAGTGCACCTGGAAAATCTGGGTGCGGCCGTTGATATCGGGCTTGTCGATGCTGATCTGACGGTCGAAGCGACCGGGACGCAGCAACGCAGAGTCGAGCGTATCAGGACGGTTAGTGGCAGCTAGGATGATAACGCCAGAATCGGTTCCGAAACCGTCCATTTCTACCAGCAACGAGTTCAGCGTGTTCTCGCGCTCATCGTTACCACCGGGCATCTTGCCACTGCTGCGGCTACGGCCAATGGCGTCAATCTCGTCGATGAAGATGATACAGGGCGCTTTGGCCTTGGCTTGCTTAAACAAGTCACGTACCCGCGCAGCACCTACACCCACGAACATTTCCACGAAGTCGGAGCCCGAGAGCGAGAAGAACGGAACATCAGCTTCACCAGCCACTGCTTTCGCCATCAGGGTTTTACCCGTACCGGGAGGACCTACGAGCAGTGCGCCTTTCGGAATTTTGCCCCCCAGAACGGTAAACTTTGACGGGTTCTTGAGAAACTCTACGATTTCTTCTACCTCTTCTTTGGCTTCTTCCAAACCGGCTACATCCTTAAAGGTGATCTTCACCTTGTCGCCACCCTCAAAGAGAGCCGCGCGCGACTTGCCGATGTTGAAAATTTGCCCCCCAGGTCCGCCAGCCCCGCTCATGCGGCGCATTAGGAACCAGAAGCCAACCATCAGCAGGATAATCAGGCCCCAGCTGGAGAGCAGGCCATACCCATCTTGGCGCTGGTCTATTTTCAAGCCTACTCGCTGCTCACGCGGCAAGTCGGCCTGAATCTTATCAAGATCTTCTTTAAAGGTTTTACCGTCCACGACTCGGAAAGCAAACTGCGGACCCTGCTCGAGGGTGAGCGGGCCCCGACGGGACAGCTCATCATTGTATTTCGCGCTCTTGGCGGCTTCAGGCTTCAGCGTAACCTCTACCATCCGGTCGTTCACGAGCAGTACGTCGCGTACGTCACCAGCCAACAGCATTTGTTCGAAGCGCTGCTGATCAATGTCGGTCGTAGAGTTGCTGCGGTTGAAGTAGAACATCGCGAAGATGAACAGTACCAACCCGCCCAGCACCAAAAGCTGCATGCTCGGACGCGGCGTTGGCGTCGGCAGCATGGGCTTTTTCTTTTTGGGTGTTGTATTAGGCATGAATAAGATAAGTCAGGGAAAGACAAAGGCGGAACACGCCGCCTGCGCTATTTGTTCGGTCCCGCTGCGTTAGGAACAGAGACGTTTTCCTCTTCTAAATACTTTATTTCGGCATCGCCCCACAGCTCTTCGAGCGCGTAAAATTGCCGACGGTCGCGCAGAAAAACGTGTACTACTACATCTACGTAATCCAGCAGCACCCACTCACGGTTGGTGCGTCCTTCGGTTTGCCAAGGATTCTGACCGGTTATCTTTTCAACTTCTTCTTCTACTGAGCGGGCAATGGCATCCAGCTGGGTGTCGGAGGAAGCGGAACAGATAACAAAGTAGTCGGCAACGGCATTCTTAAGTTCCTTAAGGTTTAGCACAACAATGTCAACTGCCTTCTTCTCCTGCATGCCGCGCACAACCACGTCTGCCAAACTGTCCGAATCTTGCCGAACCAGGGTACTTTTCATAGGGTATTGTTAGGTTTGAAATCACAAAGTAAGAAAATCAGGCGGTGGTTATTTCCCCCCAAACCCTCTTCACGGGCCAACAGCTAATCTGGTTGCCCGAATGCGCCTCTACAAACACGGAGGCACAGCGCTTAATTGGCCAAAACCGCGCCACCGACGGCTGCGTGGTCATTACCGACAAACAGACCGCCGGCCGCGGTCAACGTGGCAACCGCTGGGAAGCTCAGCCCGGCGAAAACCTGACGATGTCGGTCGTCTGGCGCCCTACATTCCTAGCCGCGCCCGATCAGTTTCAACTCAGCCAAGCTGTAGCCTTGGCCGTCTATGATTGGGCAAGTAGTCTGCTCGGCCCCGACCCCGCGCTTCGAGTGAAGTGGCCGAACGATATTTTTTTCGGGGAACAGAAGCTGGGGGGCATTTTAATCGAAAACACCTTAAGCGGCCCTAAAATTCAATCAAGTATCGTTGGTTTGGGCTTAAATATAAACCAACGCGAATTTGCAGTGCCTACGGCTACCTCTTTGAGTAGCCTCACCGGCCGGCAATATGCGCTACCAGCACTAGTTGCCCGGCTGCTGGAGTGCCTCGAGAAGCGCTATTTGCAGTTGCGGGCCGGGCAAGTAGCTACGCTGCACCAAGCCTACCTTCAAGTGCTATACCGCTACCAGCAGCCTCATTTATACGAAGTAGATGGGCGGACTGTCACTGGTCAGATCAGAGGCGTTGATGAGGCAGGGCAACTGCTTGTAGAGATTGATGGACAAGTGCGGCACTTTGGCCTACAACAGATAAAATATCTTTCAAGCGCTTCTGTAGAGTAAACCAAAAGTCGATAAAAAGCAGGCTTTTATCTAGACAACCACGCTAATAGTCTATAAAGTATAGTAACATCCTATTTTTTGATTACATTCAAATAATTTAATGGAACAATAAACCTTCTTGCAACCTTTGCATCTAAGGAAGTATCTATCTGTTGAGCAAATGGCAGTTTTTGGGGCAGGCACGGTGCTTGTTTGAATTAACTGCATACAGCTCGGGAGAATTTCTAACTCCACCTATCACTTGGTTGCTCCGGCCCCAAGTTCATTCCAGCTAACCACCTCATGATTATCTCTACTCGTTTGTTATTAGTGCTGACGCTGTTTATGGCGCAGCTTTCGGCGGTTGCCACTACGGTGCATCCGCCTCAATACCCGCCACCCGCCGGCGTGGCCCCACAGCAGTACCAGATGGGCCTAGGTAGCCGCTCAAGTCGCCTTACTACTCCTTTGCGCACAGAGTTTTCTACCAATACCTTCCGAAATACGCCATTTAGCAACGTACCTGCTCCTACCATTTTTGCGTTTCGCAGCCCATTCTCGGGTGTTGGGGGGCAATCTGCTACCAAGTCGGTGAGTGCAGCGGCAGCGCCTGTGCAGGACGCCAGACTCAACCTTCCTACGCTTAGCGTGTATCCTAATCCCGCCCGTGGCATGGTGGTAGTTAGCCTTTCACAGACGCCGGGCTCCGATTACAAATTCCGTCTCAGCAACATTATCGGCCGTGAAGTGCGCACGCTGACGCTCCGCCCCGACCTAGCGAGCACTGGTATTGCCATGAACTTGTCTGACTTGCCAGCTGGCATGTATTTCTACAGCCTGCTCGTAAACGATAAGGTAGTAAGCACAAAGCGCTTAGTACTACAGAATTAAACTGATTGCTAGCGAAGATTCGCGTTATGTGGCGCTTCGCTTCGTGTTCTGCTTTATATAAATATCATTTGCAAAAAGCAGCCGAATCAATCGGCTGCTTTTTTTATGCACCAAAAATCGATCAGAAACGAACTGGGGGGCAAATCTGCGGTACCGCCGGATTTATTATCTACTTTTGGCCCTTCTCTGACCAAGCAAGTATGCACCGTTATAAAAGTCTGAATAACCTAGTTGGCTGGCTCGTATTCGCCATTGCCACACTTACTTACCTGATTACCCTGGAGCCCACCGCCAGCTATTGGGACTGCGGCGAATTTATTGCCTGCTCCTACAAGTTGCTGGTACCGCACCCACCCGGCGCCCCGACCTTCCTCTTATTAGGGCGCATTTTCTCGCTGTTTTCCTTTGGCGACGTAACCAAGGTGGCGGTTCTAGTAAATGCTTTATCCGCGTTGAGCAGTTCGTTTACCGTGCTTTTCTTGTTCTGGACCATCACTATGTTGGCCAAGAAACTGGTAATGCACCGTGCCGTACCGAACCTAGAGCCAAACTTGGAGCCTACTTTCGGTCAAACGCTGCTCATTCTGGGAGCTGGCGCTGTGGGTGCGCTGGCCTTTGCCTTCTCCGATTCATTCTGGTTTAACGCCGTAGAGGGCGAGGTATACGCCATGTCATCGCTGTGTACCGCCGTCGTAGTTTGGATAATGATGAAATGGGAGAACCGCGCCCACGAGGCCGACTCCGACAAGTGGCTAATTCTGATTGCTTATATCATTGGCTTATCCATTGGCGTCCACTTGCTCAACCTGTTGGCGCTGCCAGCGCTGGGTTTTATTTACTATTACCGTCGTACCGCCAACCCTACCCTGCTGGGGGGCATTTTGACGCTGGTGGTAAGTATGATTATCGTGGGCTCTATCCTGGCAGGCATTATCCCTGGTCTGCCAACTATTGCTGGAGCCTTCGAGGTGTTCTTTGTGAATAGTGTGGGCCTGCCCTTCAACTGGGGCGTTATCATCTTTGTGTTGCTGCTGCTGGCCATTATTTATTTTGGCTTTCGCTACTCCTACCGCAAAGGCAGCCAGCTCGTGAACACCGGCATGCTGGTGTTCGTGTTTATTCTGATCGGCTACTCGTCGTATCTGATTGTGCCGATTCGCTCAGGTTTCAACCCAACCATCGACGAGAACAAGCCCGACGACGTGCTCTCCTTTGTTAGCTATTTGAAGCGCGAGCAGTACGGCGACCGGCCTTTGCTGTACGGTCCACAATTCAGCGCTCAGCCCGTTGACCAAGTGGAAGGTGCACCACGCTACGTACGTGAGGGCGACAAATATGTAATCGCAGAGCGTCGTCTCGAAACCATCTATCGGGACGAGGACAAAATGCTCCTGCCGCGCCTCTACAGCCCGCAGCCCGACCACATTCGCTACTACCAAAAGTGGGTAGATGTGCAGCCAGAGGTGAAGCCGACGATGGGCCAAAACCTGAGCTTCCTCTTCCGTTATCAAATGGGCCACATGTACTGGCGCTATTTCCTCTGGAACTTCGTGGGCCGCGAAAGCGACGTGCAGCAGTCGGGAGTAGTATGGCCTACCAGTACCAGTGCTAGTGAACTACCCGTTCGTATCGGTGGCAGCAAAGCCCACAATAATTTCTTGGCTATTCCGCTGATTCTGGGCTTAGTAGGCTTATTCTTCCACGCTCAGCGCGATGGACGCAATGCCTTCATTGTAGGTCTGCTGTTTTTGTTTACGGGCTTAGCCATCGTGCTTTACCTGAACCAGCCGCCCATTGAGCCGCGTGAGCGTGACTATACTTTTACAGGCTCCACGTATGCCTTTGCCATCTGGATTGGTTTGGGTGTCATTGGTTTAGCAGAGCTACTGCGCAGCATACTTAAAGCCGATACGGTACGGGCTGGCGTGGCATTAGCTTTGGGCCTGTTGGCTCCTGGCATTATGGCCGCCCAGGGCTGGGACGACCACGACCGCTCCGACCGCTACAGTTCTGTCGACTCGGCAAAGAATCTGCTCAACTCACTGGCTCCGAACGCTATCTTGTTCACCAACGGTGACAACGACACCTTCCCGCTTTGGTATGCCCAGGAAGTGGAAGGCGTTCGTACAGATGTGCGCGTGGCTGTACTGAGTTATTTGAACACCGATTGGTACATCGAGCAGATGCGCCGCCGCGCCTATAAGTCGCAGCCGCTGCCTATTTCGATGAAGCCGCAGAACTACGTGCAAGGCACCAATGATTATCTGCCTTTCGTAGAAAATCCGGCGGTACAGCAGGTTAACCTGAAGGAGTTTATTCAGTTGGTTGATGAGAATAGCCAGCTGTTGCAAGTGCAAACCCAGAGTGGCCGTTCGCTACTGTCATTCCCTACCAAGAAGTTTTTCCTGCCCGTCGATACGGCTGCGGTTATGCGCTCCGGCATTATCCCGGCCGAGCGTCGCAAACAGCTAGTCCCCCGCATGGAGTGGGACATGGGTGGTGGCGCCATCGAGAAGAAAAACCTGGTGATTCTGGACATGCTGGCTACCAGCAACTGGCAGCGTCCTATCTACTTCTCCAGCACCGTCGTGCCGTCCGACATGATGAACTTGCAGCCCTACTTCCAGCTCGAAGGCATGGCGTACCGTGTATTACCTGCTCGCGACCCCAATTATGACCCGCGCGGCAATGAAGGCTATGTGGCTAAGGATCTCATGTTTGAGAACATGATGAAGAAGTTCGCCTTCCGTAACCTCAACGACCCCAAGGTCTATTACGATGAGAATAGCTTGCGCTTCCCGGCTAACTATCGTGAGAAATTTGCCCGCTTAACCGAGGCCTACTTGGCCGCCGGCGACAAAGTGAAAGCGAAGCAGATACTAGACAAGGCCTTCACGGTTATGCCCGATGCGTCGATTCCGTATGATTACTACACGCCGCAATTTGTAGGACCGCTGGTGGCAGTTGGTGAGCGGAAGAAAGCCACCGACATTCTGGACACCATGACCAACCGCGCGCAGCAGGCACTAGCCTATTATTCGACCACGAATGGCAGCCTGTTTGAAATGGAAATTCAGAGCAACCTGCTGACCCTGCAAAGTGTGTATCAGGCCGCCGAGCAGATCAAGGACCAAGCTCGCGCCGCTAAGGCAGTAGAACTGTTGAACCAGTATTATCCTCGTCAGTAAAGTACTGACCAGTTTGATTTCTGAAAGCAAGTTGATAGATCCTAAAAAAGCCCCCAGCCTCAATCTGGGGGCTTTTTTAGGATCTATCAATTAAAATAAAGATAAGTCGTTACCTGATTGCTGGCGGTTCAGTAAAATCCGTTGAAAGCTGCATACGCTGTACTCTATGACCAAACGCCCCATTCTGCTCCTCCTGTGCTTTTTGGTATGCCTGCTAGCTAGTAGGCCCGCTGCTAGCCGCCGCGACTTTGCCGGACAATACAGTCTGGCGCGGCGGGTGGCAGTGGACACCCGGCGTGAGGCCGACAGTTTGCGTGTGTATGTGCGTTTCCCTAATGGAAGCGTCGTTGGGTCGGGGCAGCCGTTGCGTATAGCGGTGTGGCCAAGCTACGATGCCCAACAGCCCGCGTGGCAAGACACAGTAAGTCAGCTTACTAAGCACACAAAACGCGTAGGCACGGCGGCGCTGGTTGAGTTCTGTGTTCCCCTATCTCGGTTGCGGGCAGGGCAAGTTCTGAGCCTCCAGCCGGGTCCCAGCGCCGCCGACACTGGCGATGAAGCCTGGATCCTACTCACTACCGAGCGGCTAGCACGTCCCTTTATCTTGGTCGATTCGGTGGGAGTTCCACTTATGCGCCGCTACGTGCACGCCAGCGAACCCTTTGAAGTAAGCGCTTACGGCCTTGATCAGCCCTTGCTACTGCGGCGTTACGAAAGCAATTTCACGGCAGCTTTGCCCCCCATGACCAATCCGGCTGCCCAGCCACCAGCTTCGCGTACGCTGGGCGTCCAAGATTCCATCACCTTTCAGGCGGGGCAGCTAGTAGCCTTGCAGCGAGCTGGTTTGTACTTGCTTAACAATGGCTTAGGCGGTCAAGCCAGTAGCTTGTTAATCGAGGAAAACAACTTTCCAGAGCTGACTACCGCTTCTGATTTAATTCAGCCGCTTATTTACCTCACTTCATCCATCGAGCGAAAAAAACTATACGACGCCCCTTCGCCCAAAAAAGCAGTTGACCAATTTTGGCTTAACGCCGCTAATGGCCAGCAGGCCGGAGCTCGTCAGCTCATTCGCACGTATTACGGCCGGGTGGCAGCAGCCAATAAGCTTTTCTCCGCTTATAAAGCCGGCTGGATGACCGACCGAGGCATGCTTTATGTGGTGATGGGACCGCCTGATGCAGTATACCGCACCGCTGCGGAGGAACGCTGGATATACCGCCAGCCCGACGTGGGCAACAGCACATATGTGTTCCGCGCCAAACCCAGTACCTTTGCTCCTGAACACTATGAATTGGTGCGCCGACCCGAGCACGAAATGCTTTGGTATGCCGCCGTGGAGCAATGGAGAAAAGCCCTGACGAACGCCCGTCCCGCCCGCTGAACGAGCAGCGCCGTACCTTTTACGATGAAAACGGCACGCGCCACGAGCCTCGCCGCGACCGTGACCGGCCAGATGCTGCCCGCACGGGTAATTCAGGCCCCAAGCCTGACTATAAGCCGCGCTACCCGCACCGCCCAGCCGCCGACCGTAGCATCGATATGCTGTTTGGCTTGCGTCCTATTCAGGAAGCCTTGAGTGCTGGCCGCACGCTGGAGAAGATTTACCTGCTGCGCGGCACTAAAAACAGCATTACCCAGGAAATAACGGAGTTGGCCAAAGCCGCTACGATTCCGGTGTCGCTGGTGCCGCTGGAGAAGCTCAACGACCTGACTCGCAAAAACCACCAAGGCGCCGTTGCCTTCGTTTCGCCTATCGATTATGCTCCCTTAGATAGTATTCTGGCGGGCTTATTTGAGGCAGGCAAAACACCTTTACTTCTTTTGCTTGACCGCGTAACGGACGTGCGCAATTTTGGCGCTATTGCCCGTAATGCGGAATGTTTGGGCGTACACGCCATTGTAGTTCCCAGCCGTGGTGCCGCTCAGATAAACGGCGATGCGCTTAAAACTTCAGCTGGTGCTTTAAATCTGATTCCAGTATGCCGGGAGCCTAATTTGAAGGAAACCATCACCTTCCTCCAGCAGTCAGGCGTGCAGGTGGTAGCGTGTACGGAAAAGGCCGATACCAGCCTCGAAACCGCCAGCGTAGACTTTACTGGTCCTGTTGCAGTGCTTATGGGCAGCGAAGAAGACGGAATTTCGCCTGAGTATCTAAGACTTGCTGACTATAAAGTACGCATTCCGATGGCGGGTCAAATTGGCTCCCTGAATGTGTCCGTAGCCAGCGGCATTATGTTATTCGAAGTTCTGCGTCAGCGCCTTCAGAGCAAATAATTGTAAGTCTTTTTAACCTAATTAGATTACAAGGAGCAGCAAAAGAAGAGTCCGGCGGCCAACTCAGTGAGTTGGCCGCCGGACTCTTCTTTTGCTGCTTTGATATACAGATTAGTTGTAGCCGTTACCTTTTTTGGCCCGAACATCGGCCACAAATTCTTTTACACGCTGCTCTTCGGTGCGCTTGCAAATGAGCAGCACGTTGTCGTACTCGGCCACAATGTAGCCTTCCAAGCCTTGTACTACCACAAGGCGCTCAGAGGGAGTTTTGATGACGCACTCGCGGGTATCATACAGGATGACATCACCATCAATCACGTTGCCATTCTCATCGCCACGGCCAATGCGATGCAGGGAATCCCACGTACCTAGGTCGCTCCAACCGAAGTCGGCGGGCAGCACGTACACGTTGTCGGCCTTTTCCATGATGCCGTAGTCGATGCTGATGTTGCGGCAACGTGAGTAGGCACCAGTGATAAAATCTTGCTCATGACTAGTCCCCAGCTGATCTAGGCCTTCGTCAAATACCTCTGCAATGTCACTGAGATATTGGTGGAAAGCCTGCATGATCACTTCGGCCCGCCAGATAAATAAGCCGGAGTTCCACAGGAAGTCGCCGCTATCCACAAACATCTTTGCCAGCTCCAGATTTGGCTTTTCGGTGAAGGTCTTTACCTTCCGTAGGCTGCCATACAGCTCGCTTTGGTCGCCGTCGATAAACTGAATGTAGCCGTAGCCAGTATCGGGGCGAGAAGGCTGAATACCGAGCGTAATAAGAATATCTTGGCTGCGGGCGCTTGCTACCGCTTGGCTAATAATGCCCCGAAACTCTTCCTCACGCTGCACGGCGTGGTCGGCGGGCGTCACGATGATGACGGCTTTCGGATCACGCTGCGCGATGCGGTAGCTGGCATACGCAATGCAGGGCGCCGTATTCCGGCCAATCGGTTCACCCAGAATCTGGTCGGGGGGCAAATCGGGTAAGTGTTGCTGTACCAACTCGCTATAATCACGGTTGGTTACTACAAAAACATTCTCTGGGGGGCAAATTCCGGCAAAACGGTCTACTGTCAGTTGCAACATCGACCGACCGACGCCCATTACATCGTGAAACTGTTTGGGATGATTCGTACGGCTAAAGGGCCAGAAGCGGCTACCAATGCCGCCCGCCATCACGACGAGATACGTATTTTGAGTCATAGAGCAGGCCTCACCGAAGCCGGGTTAAAGTAAGATCAGGGGCGAAGGTCCGAAATATTTCAGGGTTGCGCCCCCTTCTGCACGAATCTGGCCAAAAGACAAAGACTAAAATGCTGTTTCAGACGGGGGCTTCTTTCTATCTATACCAAGCCTTCGCGCAGCAAATCGTGGAGGTGGATAAAGCCGCTGAACCGACCAGCATCTGTCACAATGAGCTGCGTGATATTGCGCTGCTGCATGCGAGCCAGGGCTTCGGCTGCAAAGTCTTCAATATCAATAGTGATAGGCGACGGCGTGAGGATGTTGTGCGCCCGCACATCTTCCAAATTGGTGAAGTTGGTGAGCATACGGCGTAGGTCGCCATCGGTGATAATACCCAATAGCCGCTGGTCGCCCTCGCTGAGCACAGCCGTTGCACCTAGTCGCTTGCCCGATATTTCCAGGATAATCTCACGCAGGGGGGCATTTTCCAGCACTTGTGGCGCCTGATTCTGCCGGCTCAAGTCCCCAACCTTTAAGTAAAGCTTTTTCCCCAAGGTGCCCCCCGGATGCAGACGAGCAAAGTCGGCCGAAGTAAACTCCCGTGACTCGAGCAGACATACAGCCAACGCATCGCCAAGGGCTAGTGCGGCGGTTGTACTGGTGGTGGGGGCCAAATTGTGAGGGCAGGCTTCGCGCGTAACAGGCGCGTGCAAAACGTAATTGGCCTGCACTGCTAGGTAGGAATCGGCATTGGAAACCAAGGCAGCCAAGGGCACCCCTTTCCGCTTCAACAAGGGCACTAGCACTTTTATTTCCGGTGTATCACCGCTTTTACTGATGGCAATGACAAAATCTTCTGCTTGAATCATGCCTAGGTCGCCATGGATAGCGTCGGCGGCGTGCATAAATAGGGCTGGAGTACCCGTAGAGTTCAGTGTAGCTACTATTTTGGCCGCAATATGGGCGCTCTTCCCTATACCTGTCACCACTACCCTACCCCGCAAAGAGAGTATTGCTTCTATGCATTGTGCAAAATCAGGCGTCTTATCAAGGGCATGTGCCACCCCCTGAATGGCGCTCGCTTCTTCATGAAGCACTTTTTTTGCAATTGAGTTGAGTTCGTTCTGCGGTTTCAATCTAAATTTGATATCCGGTACCGAGTAGTCGGCATCGAGTAGTTGGTTGTTCATCCCGTCGTTGGTTTCTAGCCCTGAGCCTCTGGCTATTGTCGTGTTGCTATCTTAATGACGAATGCGGTTGTTAAATACTGTATTTAAATGATTAACAACCACCTACTGTTTAGTAAATACCAAAAAACCATTAGATTGAGAGTTCAACATGCGGTGTTGTACTCCCGTTCGCAATCCACAACCGAGTAAGTGAGAGAGACCATGCCAGCCCTAAAACAAGTAACAGCGCCCACGGCTGATCTGAAAGGCAAGTTAAAGGAAGTTTTCGGGTACGGCCAGTTCCGCGGCACCCAGGAAGCCGTCATTCAAAACGTTATTGATGGCCATAACACCTTCGTTATCATGCCTACTGGGGCGGGAAAGTCGCTCTGTTACCAGCTTCCGGCGCTGGTGTTGCCGGGCACGGCCATTGTGATTTCGCCCCTGATTGCCTTGATGAAAAATCAAGTTGATCAGCTGAATGCTTTTGGCGTTAATGCCCAGTTTCTGAACTCAACGCTGTCGAAATCAGAAATTAATCGGGTCAAAAAAGATGTAATTAGCGGCGAGGTGCGCTTGCTGTACGTAGCGCCTGAGTCGCTTACCAAAGACGAAACCATTGACTTTCTGCAAAAGGCCACAATTTCATTTGTAGCCATCGACGAAGCGCACTGCATTTCGGAGTGGGGTCACGACTTTCGGCCGGAGTACCGCAAGATTCGCGGCATTATCGATAACCTGGGGGCCAATGTGCCCATTATTGCGCTCACCGCTACGGCCACGCCCAAAGTGCAGCTGGATATCCAGAAAAACCTGCAAATGGACGATGCTTCCGTGTTCAAAACATCGTTCAACCGTACCAATCTCTATTACGAAGTCCGGCCGAAACACAACACTAAAAAGCAGCTGATTCAATACGTCAAGCAACACAAGGGCAAGGCAGGCATTGTGTATTGCCTTTCGCGCAAAAAGGTGGAGGAAATTGCGGAGTTGCTGCGCGTAAATGATGTAAAGGCTCTACCCTACCACGCTGGCCTCGACCCGCAAGTGCGCATGGCTAATCAGGATGCATTTCTGAATGAGGAAGCCGACGTTATTGTTGCGACCATCGCTTTTGGTATGGGTATCGATAAGCCGGACGTGCGGTTTGTAATTCACTTTGACACGCCTAAAAGCATTGAAGGCTACTACCAGGAAACGGGTCGTGGTGGCCGTGATGGTTTAGAGGGCAATTGCTTGATGTTCTACAGCTACGACGATATCGTGAAGCTGGAGAAATTCAACAAAGACAAGCCCGTTACGGAGCGCGACAACTCTAAGCTGCTTCTCCAGGAAATGGCCAACTACGCCGATTCAGCGGTGTGTCGGCGCAAGCAATTACTACACTATTTCGGCGAAACGTTTGAGAAAGACTGTGGCTTCTGCGACAACTGCAAACACCCAAAAGAGCGTTTTGAGGCTAAAGACGAAGTATTGATGGCGTTGAAGGCGGTGGTGCTAACGGAGGAGCGCTTTGGCCTTGAGCACATCGGCACAGTGCTGATGGGGATGAACAATGCCCACGTAGAAAGCTACGGCCACAACAAGCTGGAAGTATATGGGCAAGGCAAAGAACATGATGCTGCCTTCTGGCACTCGGTGCTCCGTCAGGTGCTACTCAATGGTTTTCTGGAAAAGGATATTGAAAATTTTGGAGTCGTAAAAATGAGTCCTAAAGGTCAAGAATTCATCGAAAATCCTCATTCAATCAAGCTCACGAAGGACCACAACTACGACGAAGAGGTTCAGCAGGAGCAGCAACAGGAAGAGGTGCAACAGGCCGCCGGTCACGACGAGGCGCTGTTTGAAATGCTGAAGGCCCTGCGCAAGAAGATTGCGAAGGATAAAAACCTGCCTCCTTACGTGCTGTTTCAGGATCCATCATTGAAGGAAATGGCCACTACCTTTCCCGTTAAGATGGACGACCTCGCCCACGTAGGCGGCGTGGGTCAGGGCAAGGCCGTCAAGTTTGGGGGGCCTTTCCTGCAGCTGATTCAAAAATACGTGGAGGATAATGACATCATGACGGCCGCTGATGTAGTGGTGAAATCGGCTGTCAACAAGTCAAAAATCAAGATTTACATTATTCAGCAAATCGATAAGAAAATGGATCTGGAAGAAATTGCTTCTTCCAAAGGTATCGACATGCGTGAGTTGATGGAGGAGATTGAGCATATCTGCTACGCTGGCACCAAGCTGAACCTCAACTATTACATCGACGGCATCTTGGACCACGACCGCCAAGCCGAAATCACAGATTACTTTTTGCAGTCGAATACCGACAATATTGCCGTAGCCCTGAAAGAACTCGGCCCGGATGAGTACACAGAGGAAGACTTACGCCTGATGCGCATCAAGTTCCTAAGCGAATACGCTAACTAAATTAAAATTCGGAGCGTAGACGCCACAAAAAAGCCCCCCAGACTGGTCTGGGGGCTTTTTTGTGGCGTCTTTATAGCCTAGCAATACTCTTCGAATGCGCCTTGCAGGTTATTTACAATACGCATCGTGTCGCTGCCCTCAATGTGGTAGCGCTCAATCATATGCACCAGCTCGCCATCCTTAAACAAGGCAATGCAGGGGGAAGAAGGCGGATAAGGCAACATGTGCTGACGTGCTTTTTCAACGGCTTCGGTTTCCATGCCGGCAAATACAGTTACTAGCTTAGCGGGCTTCTTATCGGTGCTGGCCAAGGCCATTTTTAGGGCGGGGCGAGCTTTAGCAGCAGCGCAGCCACACACCGAATTTACGGCTACCAGCACGGTGCCGCTCTGCTCGTTGAGCACTGAATCAACTTCTTCGGGGGTCATAAGCTGCTCAAATCCGGCCGACGTAAGGTCTTGGCGGATAGGGGCTACCATGTATTCGGGATAAGATGCCATGAGAGATATAGGCTGAAATGAAAAATCAAATGAGACGCCCGAAGGCCGCGCAAAAATACGCAAACTTCGGCGCTGCCTGCACAACCATTATTTAAGGACACTGGTTGCGACTCATCATATTTAATTAAACATGATGAGTCGCACACGACATATAGTACTGCCTACTACAACCCTTTAAGGCTATGTCGTATGTCAAATTATTATTATTTAAATACAATTAAAATAAACTTAATAGCCATATAACAAGCTTATTGGGCAAATAAAATTATATTTATCACCTAGAAATCATTTACATTGAATTACATGCTACGCATATATATTCTATTCATTCTGGCTGGTAGTGCTGGTATTGCCCATGCCCAGGTAGACACAGTGCGCGCCAGTACGCTACCGCCCGCCCAACTAGCGGAGAAGCTCTATAACAGTGGCGTAACAAAATTTAACAACAAGAGCTATCAAGCTGCTCTTCAAGACTTTGATAAAGCGCTGGCTGCCCGTCCCGACTTCGCCAAAGCATATTATAATCGTGCTACTACCCGCTACGAGCTAAAAGAGTATCCGCTGGCCGTGCAGGATTATGACGCCGCCATCCGATTGGAGCCTGCGGGCCATACTTCCTACTTTGGACGGGGCCAAGCCCGCGAGGCGTTGGGGCAGCGTACGGAAGCAGAGCAAGACTATACGAAAGCCGCTGAAACCAAAGCTGATTTCGCACCAGCTTGGTACTATCGGGGAGCCCTGCGATTTGAAAAAGGTGAATATCAAGCGGCTAAGACGGATTTCGATCAGGCACTGAAAGCCGACCCAAATTATGCCTACGCTTACCACGACCGGGGTAGTGCGCAACGGCAGCTCAGCAACTTTGCGGCCGCCATTCAGGACTATACGAAAGCACTGACGCTTCAGCCCGATTTGCTACCTGCGCTGCTCAATAGAGCGGCAACGCGCCGCCGTGCCGGTGACTTAAAAGGTTCTATAGCCGATTACAACGACTATCTGACCAAGAAACAGGATAACGCCATTGCGTACAGCAACCGTGGCAGTGCCCGCTATGAGGCGGCTGACTACCGCGGAGCAGTCGAGGATTTTAGCAAAGCGCTCAGCCTCAATGCCTCTTATGCTTTTGCCTGGAATAATCGAGCGGCTGCGTATCTCAAGCTGGAGGATTATAAAAAAGCGGCTGCTGACGCAAGCAAGGCTCTCAGCCTCAACCCACAGTATGCAGAAGCCTATCTCAACCGTGGCCACGCACGCGAAATGATCCGCGATGCGGCCGGCGCTTGCCAAGACTGGCGCAAAGCTGCCGAGCTTGGCTTAGAAGCCGCTAGCAGCTATGCCGCGAACTCCGGCTGTGGCAGCGAATAAAGCAAGATATATACGGCGAGCTACGCGACGGAAAATGTCAAATGACTCCTGATACTGATCAGCTCAGGAGAAAACACATCAGAATAATACAGTACCACAATGTATAAGTTATTTCTACTCACTATCCTGCTCTTTGCCCAGGCAGTCCACGCGCAGAGCGTGGAGTTTAGTAAAGACCGTTTCGGTGACGATAAAGAGGGCCTAAAAGCGGCGTTGCGCGAGATAAAAGAAGGCGACGGTAGTTACGACATGGATCCGCCCCGCTACGAGCAGGCCTTGCCTCACTACCTAGCCGCACAAAAGTTTAACCCAGATAATGCGGAGCTGAATCTTAAAATTGGTGATTGCTACCTGCATTCAGGCTTCAAGCCACGGGCACTTAGCTTTCTGCAAAAGTCGTATAAGTTGAGCCCTGATGCTGATTCGCGCATTCATTACTTGTTGGGTCGTGGCCTTCATTTGAATGGAAAATGGCAGGAGGCCATTGCTGAATACAAAGCGGCTCAGCCGGCCACGGGGGGCAAAAATTCTGCCCCGATCCTGGCTGACATTCGTAAGAAGATTACCGAGTGCGAGAACGGCCAGAAAATGAGCAAAAAGCCCGTACGCGCTTTTATTGATAATGCTGGCCCCACTATCAACTCACCCTATGCCGACTACAGTCCTGTAATCTCGGCTGATGAATCGGTGCTGATGTTTACTTCGCGGCGCGACAACTCAACAGGAGAGCAAACCGACCCCGAAACCGGCGGTTTTTTTGAAGATATTTATCAAAGTTCACGCACCGGCCAGAAGTGGGCCGCGGCCCGCAATATGAAAGTTCCGGTCAATACCGATGGCCACGATGCCACTGTTGGGCTTTCTCCCGATGGACAGCGCATGCTAGTGTATGTGGAGGACAACGGCGGCGACTTGCACGAAGCGAATTTGCGTGGCGCCGAATGGCGCAAGCCACAGCGTCTAGGCGCCCGCATTAACAGTAAAGGCCACGAATCGTCGGCGGCTTATACCCCCGATGGACGCAGCCTCTATTTTGTGAGCGACAAAGAAGGCGGACTGGGCAGCCGCGACATCTATAAAGTGGAATTGGAAGGCCGTGGTCCGGCTCTGAACTTAGGTCCCGTTATAAATACGCCCTACGGCGAGGAGGGGGTATTCCTGCATCCCGATGGTAAAACCATGTATTTCAGCTCGGAGGGTCACAACTCGATGGGCGGCTACGACATCTTTAAAGCAGTGTTTGAGAACGGTAAATGGAGCGCGCCTGAAAACCTCGGCTGGCCCATTAATACGCCCGATGATGATGTCTTTTTTGTGATTTCTGCCTCAGGTCGCCACGGCTACTATTCTAGTTTTCGCGAGGAAGGCTTAGGCGGCAAAGACATTTACCAGATTACTTTTTTAGGTCCGGAAAAGCCCCCCATGCTTTCCCAAGAGGATCAACTCCTCGCCAGTCGGGCCCAGCCTGTGAAGGAAGCGCTGTTAGCTCCGTCCGTCCCCATTGCTACGGCTCAGGTAACGATTTTGAAAGGCGTAGTGACCGATGACGTAACAAAGCAACCGCTAGAAGCTACAATCGAAGTAATTGATAACCAGCGCAACGAAGTTATTGCCTCGTTTTTGGCGAATGCGCAGTCGGGCCGTTATCTAGTTTCGCTTCCTTCAGGCGTTAATTACGGTATTGTAGTACGTCAGGAAGGCTACCTGTTCCACTCGGAAAACTTTGATCTGCCAGCCGGAGCAGCCTATTCGGAGGTAATAAAAGATATCGGTCTCAAAAAGCTTGATGTTGGGGTAAAAGTTGTGCTCAATAATATCTTTTTCGACTTTGATAAGGCCACGTTGCGGCGTGAAAGCACCAGTGAGCTAGAGAGACTGCAAAAGCTATTGGCCGAAGCTCCAGCATTGCGTCTGGAAATCAGTGGCCATACCGACAATGTGGGCCAAGCCACTTACAATAAAGATTTGTCGCAGCGCCGGGCTAAAGCCGTAGTTGATTACTTAGTGAGCAAAGGCGTCGATAAAGGGCGCCTCACCTTTGCTGGCTACGGCGATGCCCAGCCCGTAGCACCAAATGCCACGAAAGCCGGTCGCCAGCTCAACCGGCGCACGGAATTTAAAGTAACTGGCAAATAGCACAGCAGGCACATGTCACAAAAAAAGCCCCCCGGAAGGTTTCCGGGGGGCTTTTTTTGTGACATGTGCCTGCCAAAATTAGCGTTCATGCCCTGCTTCTTCGGCGGCTTGGGCCTCCGCATTAACCCGCAGAATATTGAGCGTTAAGTCCCATAGATCTTCGTAGGGAATGATCTCGCTTTCGGCATACGCATCGCCGGGCTGCGGAGCTTCGCGCAAACGGTTGAGCAGGCTCTGACCTTTCTTTTCGCAGGCCAGTGGGGCAAAATCCTCCCGCACCGTTAGCAGCAGTAGCCGAAAAAACAGCTGGCTGCGCAAGGTAGCTGGGTCGCGCAAGTGGTTCTGCTCATACTTTCGCAGGCCTTCCAGACGGGTAAGCAACGCATCCAGATTGCGCTGCCGCAGATAATACAGAAACTGTAGCACCAAGATGGCCACATTGTATCCCTGCTTGTCCCGACTATAATCAGGTACGGTTTGGATAAACTGGCTGAACTGTAGCCGCAGAGAAGATCCCTCAGGCTGAATGAAGTGCAGATACACCTCAAACAGGTCCCAACGCTGTATAGCCGCCGCACGCTGCTTCCCATAATAGGGGTTTTTGCGCGCCAAACGCAGTATTTCGTATGCCTTGCTATACTCCTTGGCGTGCAAGGCCAGCAGCATGTAGTGCTCGAGAAAATAAAACCAGTTGGCCGAGGAAGGATGAAAATCCTTGATATATTCTTCCGCAAGCCGTAATCCATGCTCTACCTGGCGGCCCCGCAAATGCGCCCACACACTGATGAACTTATTAAATCGGGTATCAAACCGCTTTTTATTGACCTTTCCCTCCTCAAATAAAGCCTCGGTAGTGCTGGTTATTTTAATGATTTCCTCAAAATTCCCTGATAATTCTTCGCGCATCAATTGTAAGCGATACACATACTCGAAGGTATTGTAAGTATTTATTTTTCGATGTAGCGCCTCTATTTTGGCAATGTGTTCGGAGAGTTCATTTAATAGTACGCGTCGAGAACGCACCGTTTGGGCTTGCTCCATGCGCACACCCAAATACACATTTTTAGCTTGATCCTCAACCACTGCTATATTCTGATAGTGAACCAGTTGAGCGGAGATGGATCGGTATTGCGTGGGCCTTCTTAATTGGGCGTATAAATCCCGTAGAAAGCCTAAACTCATCACTGTATACTGCGTAAACTCGCCTTCTAAGGCCAGCCGCAAACACTTACGAGCTAACCGTTCGGCAAGCTCAAACTCACTTTCCCTAAACAGAATGTTTGCTTGATGAAACAGTTCTAAGCATTGCAGCTCATATCGCCGTGAGATTAAATGACGAGGATCGGTATGATCAAGGAAGTATAAGTGGTTGAGTAACTTCTTTTGTACTCTCGACTTCAGCTTTCGAAAAGCGGCCTGATTCGTGGAATTAACTTTGGAATAAAGTGCTTTTACGACCTGGAGTTGGGTGGCCTGCTGTTCACTACTCAGCATCTGTACGAGATCAATCTCTTTGTTGGAAGACGATTTCGCGCTAAAGTCAATCAGAGGAGGCATCCCAACCCGTCTATCTATAATTATTTTAGCCAGATTACTGATGTCTTCCATAGATAGAGTACAATTTTAGGAAATTGGATGCATTTGATATGTAATGAGGCAAATATCCATGATTTACACTTTCAAAGTAAGCAACCTACGACTTATACGCAGATTTAAAGCTAGCTAATTTCATAATTACACTATATCTTATTTTTATACCAAAAGGATTCAAACTTGCCTTCCTATAATGCCAAAGCTATAGGAAAAATAATATAATTAAGAATAGATTTGTTTTTTATTATCAATTATACCCAAATTAATATTTACAATATCCTAGTCATATTTACGCATTAATCTTCCTTTCATATTCTTTCCTGGTACCCCACATTTGTGTAGTTCATCGACTGAACTACACACAACTAACTGACACCATGCTAGAATTACTTGCTCTCGCCCTTCTTCAATTCGCTACTGTATTTTCTTCTCCTGCTAATGCTGACGGTGGCAGCAGCGGCTGGAGCGATGGCAATAAAACAGCTTCAGCTCAAGGCGGTAGCAGCGGCTGGAGTGATGGTAACTTAACAGCTCAAGGCGGCAGCAGCGGCTGGAGCGATGGTAATGCTCGCTAGATTCTATTCATACTAGAAACGCTCGGTAGACAGCTACTTTATCTACCATTTTATATACGCTTCGGGCAAGTTAGCTAAGATACATCTCCACCAGTTGGGGAATCTTAGCTAACTTGCCCGGCGCCGTTTCTACGCGGTTGTTAGCTTATGCGGCGACTACTCAGGGGGCTGGGGCTCTATCTTCTTATTATTTTGCTGCCCGCTTGCAATCCACAAGCGTCGTCTCCTGATGCTGTTCGGGTGCGGTGGGTGCGCGATCCTGAGTCTTTAAATCCACTCACAATCCCTAACGATCTTGCCAATCAGGCCATAGGGTTATTATACCAGAATCTGCTGACCGTAGACAATCAAAAGAAGGTATGGGTACCGTGGTTGGCCGAAAGTCTACCTACAGTTCAGTACCAAGATTCGCTAACGCTACTTACCTATCGGCTCAGAAGCGCGGCTACCTGGGACAATGGGCAACCCATAGTAGCTCAGGATGTGGCCTTTACCTTGAAGATAATGAACTTGCCGGGTTTGCCCAATGAAGTAGCCCGAACCACCTTCAGCTTTATTCAGGATGTGCGCTTAGACTCAACCGATACACGTCAGTTTACGCTTGTGTGTCGGGGGCGCGCCCCAGAGTTCGCAGATGTTTCCGGCGATTATCCTATTCTTCCTGAGTACGCCCTAGATCCGAAACGCCAGCTACGCACTATTCCCTTAACGGTACTAACCCAGCCCAATCCTATTTCTTTGAGTAAATATCCCGGGTTAGCAGCTTTTGTGAAGCGTTATAATGCGGCTAATTTGGATAAGAGCCCAATGAATCTTCCTGGGTCAGGGCCTTATGAGCTAGCATCTTGGCGTAGCGGGCAAGCCCTAACTTTCCGCCGTAAGACAAACTGGTGGGCCGACCGACTGCCGGTACAGCAGCATCCCTTAGTAGCTAAGCCAAAACAGATTGAATTTCAGATTATTCCGGATAATGCCACGGCGTTGCTGGCGTTAAGACGGGGAGACATAGACCTTTTCCCGATGGTGCCCGCAAACGAATTCGACCGTCTGCGTACATCGGAAGGCGGAAAGAAAACATTGCAATTTTATACAGCCGATTCCTATGAGATGGTTCTGGCGGGCTTTAATACCAGCCGTGTGCCACTGAATGATCGGCTCACGCGCCAGGCTTTAAGCTACTTATTTGATATACCGGCACTCATCAAAGCCACCCAAAATGGAATGGCATATCCGAGTGTTGGCCTCATCAATCCGCAGGAAAAGGCATTGTATAATGATAGCCTGCCTCTACTCAAATATGCCCCCCAACGGGCAGAAATGCTATTGAAGCAAGCAGGCTGGATGCGGCAAAGTACAGGCAGTTGGGCTAAGCCCTTAGCAGGTGGTCAAAGCCAAGCCTTGGAGTTGAGCATTGCTTATCGGGCCGGTGATTCCACCTTCGAAACCATCGCTTTACAACTCCGCAACGCCGCGGCGCAGCTTGGCATACCCATCCAGTTGAGGCCTACAGAATCAACGCTGCTATTGGGCAAGCTGCGGACCGGCAACTTTGATATTTACCTGCGTACACTGTCAGGAAATCCCTTTGCCTACGATTTTAGCCCACTTTTACACTCTTCGAGTATAGACATCAGCAACTTTACTCGTTTTGGAACACCAACAAGTGACAAGCTTATTAAAGCTATTGTACGCGAGGAAAACCCAGCCCAGAAGGCACAGTTGCTGCGCAAGTTTCAGGTTATTATGCGAACAGAAAGTCCTGTTGTTGTTCTATTTTTTTATCGCTACCGTCTCGCTGCAGATCGAGAGCTTACCAATTTGCGCGTATCGGGGCTACGCCCGGGCTACGACGTTACGACGATCGAACCTCTGCCAGAAAGTTAAATCAGCATGGGGCGTTTTCTGCTGTACCGACTTCTACGCACTATTCCAGCCACGTGGGCTATTGTTTCGCTGGTTTTTCTGCTTAGTCGGACGCTGCCCACCGATGAATTATTAAACCAAGCTCTCCTCAATGAAAATACAGGAAGCCGAAGCATTACTACCGCCGAACGTGAAAATGCGCTTCTGCGGGTACAGCAACGCCTAGGGCTTGCTGGGCCTGTCTTCTATTTTTCCCGAAGTCGGTCATCTACGGGCACAGTGTGGCAATGGAATGGCAGTGACAATCAATACCACCGGTGGCTTAGGAGCGCAGTGCACGGCGATTTGGGCCAATCATATCGCAGTGGCCAACCAGTTACAGCCGTGTTGGGTGAGGCGCTGCGGTTTACTTTGCCGCTTACCATCAGTGCTGCGCTACTAGCTACCCTGCTCTCCATAGCTCTGGGCTTGTGGCTTGTGTGCGGTGGGCCAGCATTTTTACTCACTATTCTGTACGGAATTGATGCGCTGCCACTATTTGTAGTGGCTTTGGGGTTATTACTTCTGCTTGCCAATCCTGATATTCTCCCGCTTTTTCCTGCGTATGGCATGGGCCAACAAACCCTTGAAAATGCCCCTTGGAGCGAGCAGATTAGCTCTTATTTGTATTACAGCGCGCTCCCGTTAGCCAGTTTAGTTTTAGTGAAGCTACCCTCCTTGGTTGTTCAACTACATGATGCGCTGCGGCATGAGTTGGGAGCTAATTATGCAATTACTGCTCGCGCCAAAGGACTCTCGACTTATCAGGTAGCTACGCGACATGCCCTACGCAATGCGCTACTGCCAGTCATTGCCCTACTCACCGATTTGCTGCCCGCACTTGTAGCTGGGGCCGTGGTAGTGGAGGTGATTTTTGCATTGCCTGGTATGGGCCGACTGATGGCTGATGCGGCGGCCGGCCATGACTTTCCGGTTCTCGTGGGGGGCGTTTTATTGGTGGCAATAATGCGCTTGCTAGGCCTCATAGTAGCTGATACACTGTATTTTCTGACGGATCCACGAATTCGCTTGCAGGCATGAGACTGCAGAAAAAGGACAATGCGCGGCACGTAATTGCAATCGGCTGGTTGATGGTAATAGGGAGTGTTGCCCTGCTGGCACCTTGGCTTCCCTTGCCCTTTCCTCCCGATTCTATCGACCTAAATCATGTAGCGCAATCACCATTTTTGCCCCCAACGACTCTGCAACTTCCCATCACTGGCTTGGGACCGATGGGGCTGGTCGCGACGTGTTAACGGCATTGGTGTATGGAGCGCGCACTGCTTTCTTGGTGAGCTTGCCAGCAGCATTTTTTGCGACTGTATTGGGTACTTTTTTGGGCAGTGCTGCCGGTTTCTGGGGTAATTCTGGGCTTCGTATACCCATTGCCTACTGGCTAATGGGGGCTTTGTTCTTTCTGGGGGTATTCATTTCTGATTCTAGTTTGACGTGGTGGCCACTTCTTTTAGGCATACCTGCTGCTGTCGTTACAAGTAAATTTCTAAAGCGTGTACCTGCGTTGCAGCGCACTTGGCCCTTCCCGACCGACCGACTTGTGCTAGGGGCCGCGTCATTATTAGCATCAGTACCTCGGTTGGTGCTTATTCTGGCGTTAGCTGCCGTGCTAGATTCTTCTTTAATAGGCCTATTTTTCCTGTTAACTCTCACTTATTGGCCTGAGCCAGCTCACCTAGTTCGGGCTGAGCTTCTGAGGGTGCGTGCTTTGCCTTACATAGAGTCAGCTAGAGCTATAGGCTTGTCTGGGGGGCAAATTTTGTGGCGACATGCTTTACCAAATGCTTGGCGAACTGTGCGCACGGCGTTTCCACTTAGCATTAGTGCCCTTATTGGTTTAGAAACCACACTTTCCTTTATCGGGGTGGGTCTTCCACCCGAAATGCCTAGTTGGGGACGAACATTAGCCGCGGCCCGTCTTGATCCGACTGCTTGGTGGTTGATTATTTTTCCAGCTTTAGCGCTTGCCGGAACCACGTTAGCGCTCCGTCAAGTCACTATCAATAAAATTTCTGCCTAATATGTTATTTTCTCTATGTCACAAATAACAACTATTTCTTCCTTTTGAGCAGATATATAGTTAAACGAGGTTTGATAGCATCACTATTTGTTTTAAGAGGCTTGAATTCATTAAAACCTCATAAAAGGGCAAGAACCAATGCTACTAGGCAAATCACACGAGTATGATAAAGAAGAATAAGCAAAAAATATTCAAATAGTTCAAGTCACAAAAGCGGGTTTACGTTCCTTTCCACGAGGCCTATTGAGGTCGTACTATTGTAACGAAGATCAGGCAGTGCCCGGAAGCATTGCTGGTTTTCACTCCGCTTGCCTGTCCTAAGTCATTATGCCCTCTTTACTTGTCAAACGTCGTCAGGGGTACGCTTTGCGTTACTTATTGATAGAAATGGCGCGGCAATCGGCCCCGCAGATGTCAGATTTCGAAACCATTGATGGAGACTTGATCCCCTATGCTGTGGCGCAATCTGCTTTGCGCAGTGGCCGGGCAGTCATAGTTGGTAATTTGCTTGTAGGCATGGTAGCCTCAGCAACAGATGGTAATTGGTAAAATAAAAATAAATGGTTTCGGCACGCGGCCTTTGCTCGCGGCGCTGCCGAAACAATAAAGGTTGTTGCAATAGGTGTGTTAAAAAACCCGCAGGTTCTGCCCGCGGGTTTTTTGCGTTTATGCCTCTTCCGTTTGGCGTGCTAGCAAGGCTATCCCCTCCTGAAAAGTATGTGGCTTGTAGCCTAGGTCGCGTTGGGCTTTACTAATGATGAAACCAGTGCGGGGAGGGCGCTTGGCAGGCTGGGTAAACGTACTACCGTCGGCTTTTACAATCAGCGACTTGTCGAGCCCAAAATAGTCGGCTACCTGCAAGGCCATCTGGTAGGGCGTCAGCAACTCGCTGCTACTGATATTGTAGATGCCAGTTGCATTATGGCGCGCCACCAGCCAACAGCCCTGAGCCAAGTCTTCAGCCAAAGTAGGCGTGCGGAATTGATCGTCTACAACGTTGATCTGCTTGCCGGCACGTAGAGAATCACGCACCCAAAGCACAATATTGGTGCGGCCATAATCGTGCACAATACCATATACGAGCACTGTGCGCACAATAGCCCACGCGCCCTTACTAGCTTGTACAATCTGCTCAGCTGCCCACTTACTTTCCCCATAGAAATTGATGGGAGCTGGTACCTCTTCTTCCGTTAGGGGGCCTTTTTCGCCGCTGAAGATAAAGTCAGTGCTCACATGGGTGAGGTGAATATTGTGGTGCTCACAAGCTTCCACAAGGTGCTCTACGGCCGTCACATTCTGCAGCCAGCATGCTTCCCTATTCAGTTCGCACTCATCCACATTGGTCATAGCGGCTGTGTGAATAAGATGTGTAGGTTTTTCGTTACCTAACACTTGCTGAACTTGGGTGCGGTCAGTTACATCCAGCGGCACGAAGCGCAGATCAGGATAGAGAGCGGCCAGCTTGTTGGTCCCGCGAGAAGTAGCAATGATTTCTACGCCTTGTTGCTGGCGAAGCAGTTCGACCAACTTCTGACCTAACAATCCATTAGAACCGGTGAGCAGAATACGCATACACAAATTGTTTCTTAGATAGATGAGATTGTTACAAAGAACTACGGGTGATCTGCCAGCTTCTTAACTAGCAGATCACCCGCAACCTTAGTATTGATACCCATACAACTCGGTGATTTTCTTTTTTTTCAGTTTATCCACCTTGACAGTCATCTTCACATCGGTGGTCGGCCGGTCGCGGGGGCCAGTGGGCTGCGTGGCAATTTTATCGATAACGTCGAGCCCACTGATTACCTGCCCGAATACCGTATAGGCCCCATCCAAGTGCTTCGTGCCCTGATGATTCTGCACAATGTAAAACTGCGACGCGCTACTGGCACGGGTAGGATTAACGTAGTCGCCCTGACGGGCGGCAGCCACAGCCCCAAACTTATGGAGCAGCTCAGGCCGAATTTCGGCCGGAATGGTTGCGGCATCGGGCTGACCAGCGCCATCATTGTTTGTGTCGGTATCCTTGGTATTTGGGTCACCGCCCTGAATCATAAAATTCTGAATGACGCGATGAAAAGTGGTGCCATCATAGAAACCACTCTGTGCCAGCTTCAAAAAGTTAGCCTTATGCTGAGGCGTCATTTCAAAGAGAATTAGCTTCATCTCACCGAGATTGGTACTGATAGTAATTACTTCATCCTTTTTGCTTTTGCGGGGGCTTTTTTAGCCTGAACCGCAAATGTGAAAGTCAAGACAAAAGCTAAAGTCAGCGCCCAGACGCGCGAAACATGGTTCATAGAGCTAAAACGCTAATTGTAGTTGGTTGAAATGAAGTGGATTCAATAGCTGTCGAATACGTGCCTCAAGCTTATGTAGCTTAAAACGTGCTCGATTCCGACTCGCGATGGCTGCGAATTTCAGCCAATATCTGCTTGCCGCCACGGCGAAGCACGGTTTCGGCTAAACTAACGCCTATTGCATCTGCTTGATCAACGTCGGTAATGGCGCTTATTTCCTCTACGTACTGCTGCCCATCAAGGCTGATGAGACCGCCGTGGAGTTGCAGCAAGCCTTCATCGGTGTAGGTAGCCAAGGCAAAGGATGGAATACTGCAGCCGCCCTCCATAGTGCGCAGAAACGCCCGTTCGGCACGCAGGCAGGCATGAGTATCCGTATGGTCCAGAATACCTTGGAGCGCTATCTTACGCCCTAACTCTAGGTTTTTGGCGCACTCAATAGCGACACTTCCCTGCCCAGCCGCCGGCACAAACTGCGTTTCGGGCAGCACATGCGTAATCAGGTGGTCGTACTCCATGCGGTGCACGCCAGCAAATGCTAGTACCAGTGCATCGTATTGCCCTTCTTCCAACTTGCGCAATCGGGTTTGGAGGTTGCCGCGAGCTTCCGCTGTAATGATATCTGGGTAGTAGCGCTTGAGCATGGAGCGCCGTCGCGTACTGCTGGTACCCAGCACAATGTTCGGCTGCTGTAGGGAGAAGCTAGGATCGAAGCTGACAATTACGTCGTTGACCTTCTCCCGCTCCATAAAAGCCAGCAGTTCCAGATCATCGGGAATAGTGCTTTGTACGTCCTTGGCGCTATGGACAGCAATATCAATAAAGCCATTCCGTAGGCTCTCTTCTAGCTCCTCCGTGAACACGCCTTTTGCTCCGATCTTATCCAAAGAGCGGTCGAGCACTACGTCACCTTTCGTAGTGATAATGACTATTTCGGTTTGAAATAATTCCCGCTCCAAGCAGGCCGCTACATGATTCGCTTGCCACAGGGCCAATCGGCTACCACGGGTACCTATGCGAATGGGACGATTGAAGAGCGTAGTTTCCAACTAACAGTTTTACTTAATGACAACTGGTTAAAGCACGTCGGGGGGCAATTTTAACGCCGTCATACTTCGGCAACCCCAGCCTAACCCATCTGAGATTGCTTGTATCAAGCCCTTCCCTATGGTGATACAAAGCTACAAATGCCTTTAGCAATGGCATGGCTATAGCTCATTTAGCAGTAGCTATAGTAATTTAGCAAACTGTATTTAGTGCCTTTACGGCATTTAGGCAGGCATTTTCAGCAATTCAGCTATGCGCAACGAGGTATCCACGAAGACCATACGCGGATTCGCATTGCGCTCCACATGGTAGTGTGCATCGTTCAACTCAGTGGTAATAGACTCAGCATTTCCAAGATGCACGAAGCGGCTGAAGCGGGTCACGAACTGTTGCTCGGCGGCAGGCAGATGCGGAATTAATTGTGCGTCGAGGCCGTGCAGCAGCACTTTGCGTAACAATCCGAGGGCGTAATGTAAAAACTCCTTTTGATTTTCACGCCCCATTTTCTGGAACTCGTCGCTTTTTTCCAACACTTTGGCAAAGTTGTCCTGGAAACACAGACGCATCCACTCAGTGAAGAAGGTGAAGTAGTCGTTGTCGGGGGCGGTACGGGCCGCTAGTGCAGCCCCAAGGTTACCATTGGCTACCTGGGCAAGCTGGCGGGCTTTGGCCTCCGGTATGTGGTGCTCATCGTGCAAATAAGTCGTCAGCTCATCTTCCGTGTAAGGCCGAACTACCACGGGCTGCACGCGGCTAATGATGGTGGGCAGTAATTGCTCGGGCGCGTGGCTAACCAGGAGAAAAATGGTGGCCGCCGGCGGCTCTTCAAGTAGCTTCAGCACGGCGTTGGAGGCCGCAGGGTGCATGAGCTCGGGCAGCCAGATAATCACAATTTTGAAGCGGCCCTCAAACGCTTTCAGTGATACCAGCTTTAACAGTTGAAGACTTTCCTCCTTGGAAATGCTGCCTTGCTTGTTGTCGGCCCCAATGTGCTGCATCCAGTCATTCAGCCCTTGGTAAGGATTCTCCAGCACAAACGTGCGCCAATCGGCGGCAAACTTACTGCTGACTGCATCCTTCGGCACCTGCTTCGTGCTCGTGACGGGCACGATGAAATTCAAGTCTGGATGAACGAGCTTATCCAGTTTCTGACAAGCTGAGCATCGGCCGCAAGAATCTTCATCGGTAGGGGTGCGGCCCTCGCAATTCAGAAATGTAGCGTACGCAAGGGCTAGTCCTAAAGCTGCTGAGCCCTCAGCGCCCCGAAAAAGCTGCGCGTGCGCCACGTGCTGCCGCTGCACCGATTGCACCAGCAACTGCTTGACTTTGGTTTGATCAGGTATTTCAGCGAAGCGCATGAACGTAGTCGCTCAGTTAGGTTATTCTAATTTGTACTAGCTATCCAATAGATTTTTCCCACACTCTATCCTTGGCTGTTGCCTCAAACACATGCTGCATGATTCCTTGCTCCGTGGCATCGTATTCAAGCTGACGCCGCGCCATAACACGTTCGGCTACTTCGGCTACTTTGGGCAGTTTGAAGGTTTCGAAGCCGGCAGCGCCACCCCAACTGAAGCTCGGGATAAAGGTGCGCGGGAAGCCTGCCCCAAAAATATTGGCCCCCACCCCTACTACCGTCCCCGTATTAAACATGGTATTGATACCGCACTTGCTGTGGTCGCCCATCATGAGACCACAAAACTGCTGCCCAGTATTCACGAAGCGGCCGGCCGCGTGGCTCCAGATTTTGACCGGGGCGTAGTTGTTCTTAAGATTGGAAGTATTGGTATCAGCGCCCAGGTTGCACCACTCGCCTATCACGGAGTTGCCGAGGTAGCCGTCGTGGCCTTTATTGGCATAGCCGAAAAAGATGGAATTGCCTACCTCACCGCCCACTTTGGAATAAGGTCCCACGGTGTTGTCGCCGCGCATTTTGGCGCCCGCGTTGATATGGGACCCTTCGCACAAAGCTAGGGGGCCTTTTATAATAGCGCCTTCGTGAACCTGAGCGTTTTTACCTAGGTAAATTGGGCCGTCTTCCGCATTCAAAATGGCTGCCCGAATTTTTACTCCTGGCTCAATAAAGATGTTTTCGGCGCCGTACACGATGGTATGGACATCGCCAATGGGCCCTGATTGCCGACCGCGGGTGAGCAAGTCGAAATCCTGCCGTATCTCGGCGCCATTACGCAGGAACAGATGCCACAATTCACTGATTACGGTAACGGGCTCAGCCACTTCAGTGGTGCTGGCTAAGCCATCTTGAATTAGCTCAGCTACTTTGCTAGCGTCAGGAAGATAAGCAGCCACCAGCAATTCGCCATCAACGAGTGCTTGTCCGGGGGGCAAATTCCGTATCTGTCGCGCCAATAATTCATCGGGCAGCACGGCCCCGTTGATTACTAGAGCCGGACCGCTTACAGCCCCAGCCGGAAACTTGGCTTGTAAGTAGGGTTCGGTTAGATAGAAAATCTCTTGGCCCAAACGGTGCTGCCACTTCTCGGCAATGGTCAGGATGCCGCAGCGCAGGGCAGCCACGGGCCGAGTGAACGTGAAGGGCAACAGGCGCGGCCGAATAGCAGGATCGTCGAAGAGTAAGACGTGCATAGCTTTTTGGTGACAGGCGTCACGAATCGGTTGTCATGACTGGGGGGCAATTTGGCTCCCAGATATATTCGGCGGCAAGTTGGCACAAATAAAAACTCCCACCAGACATGCCAGCGGGAGTTTTTAATACTAGGTTCTGTATGTCGCCGTAAAGGACGGCGCAGAACGGATAACCGAATGACTACTTCTTCTGGTAGCGGTTGCGGAACTTCTCCACGCGGCCAGCGGTGTCAATAAATACGTTTTTGCCAGTGTAGAAAGGGTGCGAAGCGCTGCTAACTTCCACTTTTACAACTGGATAAGTCTTACCATCCTCCATCGTGATGGTCTCGGTAGAGTTCATCGTGGAGCGAGTGATAAATTTGAAGTCACTGGAAGTGTCCTGAAACACGACTTCGCGGTACTCGGGATGGATGTCTTTTTTCATGATCGGAAATACCGTTAAAACCTTCTATGCCTGCCGATTTTGCGGAAGGGATTGCAAAAGTACGCGTTCCATTTGAAATTAAAAACTTACGAGCGGCATTTCACACTCCTTACGCCTTATAATGAGTACGCTAGCGGTTTTTGATTAGTTTTGAGCACTACCCTTATTGCGTTTTTACTACTGGTTTATGGTGTATTCAACTGGTTTTCTCTTGGTTATACTTGCTTTGCAGCTTCGCTTTTCCACCTTACCACCCGTCAGAGAAGCCTATTCTTACGCTCAATATTCAGCAAGCACAACTCCACCTTTACCCTTTGCTCCGCAAGCATTCGCGTATCAGTTTCCTACTCAGAAAGGAGCGTATGCATTTGGGCAAAAGCTTTATCCGTCCAGCGCGGCAACGGACTCCATCACTTGGCAGGCCGATAACAGCAAATTATCTAGTACCCGAAACCAGCAAAGTGCCCAGAATGGTCTTCTCCAGCTCTGGAATTCCGTTTCGGAGGAGTTGGAACAGGCCTGGCACAGTATCCGGGTACTGTTTCGGTAATCATTGTAAGAATTATTTACCGCTATCTACTTACCTCAGATGCTGGCTTTGGTCAGCTTTTTAACACACATTTTCATCTGACTACATGCGTATCTGCTTTGCCACGAATAATGAACATAAGCTTACTGAAGTCAGAGCCTTGCTGCCGTCGACGATTGAGCTGGTGAGTTTGCAGGATTTAGGCTGTCACGAGGAATTGCCCGAAACGCAGGATACGCTGTCCGGCAATGCTCGGCAAAAGGCCGAATACGTGTGGCAACACTATCAAACCTCTTGCTTTGCCGATGACACCGGCCTGGAGGTGCAGGCATTGGACGGCGCGCCTGGGGTATACTCAGCCCGCTACGCCGGCCCCCAGCGCAATGCCGCCGACAATATGGCCAAACTGCTCCAGGATTTGCCCCCCACAGCAGACCGTAGCGCTCAGTTTCGTACCGTTATCGCGCTGGTGCTGCCTAATGGAGAGTGGCAGGAGTTTAATGGTGTTGTGGAAGGCCGCATTGTGGAGGAAGCACGTGGGCAGGCAGGCTTCGGCTACGATCCGATTTTTGAGCCCGCTGGCCACCACCAAACATTTGCCGAAATGACAGCTGAGCAGAAAAACAGCTTAAGTCATCGGGGCCGGGCAGTAGCTGAGTTGATCACTTTTCTGAGCAACCGGGGGAGCTAGACCGCGAACTTATTTTCAAGTAAAAAAGCCCCCCAAAACAAGTTTTGTTGTTTGATAACGGCTACTAGATGGTGGTTTAAACCAACTAGACAGGGTGAAGCAAGTAGGTTAGCTCGGCTACGTTTTTTTCAAAAAGGCGTAACGCTGGCGTCATTTTGCTTAATTTTGCACGGTTGGCCCTGCTGGTACGGGCCGCTTTCCCACCCCATGCAACATCCTTTCATCGTCGGTATTACGGGTGGCAGCGCCTCTGGCAAAACCACGTTTCTGCGCCGTTTGCTCGCTTCTTTTCCTGAGGACGATATTTGTCTGATATCCCAAGACAACTATTACCACCCGCGTGAAAGCCAACTGGTTGACCCCAATGGCGTCACTAATTTTGACTTACCTTCTTCTATCGACTCGGCAGCCTATGCGGCTGATGTCTTGCGCATCAGTCAGGGGCTGGAGGTTCGGCGCCCGGAGTACACGTTCAACAACCCGAATGTTCAGCCTAAAGAGCTGGTGTTTCGCCCTTCCCCTATCGTTGTGGTGGAGGGCATTTTTGTTTTTTACTTCGAGGAAGTGGCACGCCTGCTCGACCTGAAGGTATACATCGATGCCCGCGAGCACGTGAAGTTGCAGCGCCGCATTGTGCGCGACCGCGACGAGCGGGGCTACGATTTGGAAGATGTGCTCTATCGCTACACCCACCACGTAGCGCCTACTTACGAGAAATATATCAAGCCTTTCAAGCAGGATGCTGACATCGTGATTCCGAATAACCGACACTTTGATAAAGGTCTAGAAGTACTGGTTTCATTTCTGCGCACCAAAGTGGCCGCCGCTCGCCAAGAGTAGGCTTTTTCATAGGGAAGCAAACACAAAGAGCGTAGCTACACGGCTACGCTCTTTGTGTTTAGAACAGCTGTTGAGCAGTGTTTGGGTGATTTATTTTTGAATCATTTGGTAGCAGCAGCAGTTGCATTTAGCGGTTAAAATAGTCCCCCGAGATGCAACTACTTTGGGCTGCGCAGTCCAAATGGCTATATTTGTAGCGTTTAGTTTGCTAATGTTCTCTGCTCGCCTCACTTTTTTAGCTCATTTCCGTTTCGTGCTGCTCGCGGCTACGTTGCTATTTGTACTGGGGCTAAACCACCGAACAGTGGCTACGCTGCGGGTGCCTGGGGGCAAATGGCGCGTATTGGCGCGGCCCCAAAGGCAGCTGTAGTAAAGCAGAAAGTAACTCTGGAAGCCACGGGTAGCGCCGCCGTTTGGCTAGCCCCCGCCGCCGACGCTTGGTTTCCGGCGTCGGTGCCGCTTACTTGGCCTCGCTTGCTGGCGAAGACCTTAAAATTTGCCCCCCAGCCCGGTGCTTTACCGGATTTTTTCCGCGCCCGCCTGCTTTTGGCTGCGCTCTCGCCGCAGGCTCCCTAGCTGATTTTTTGCTTTTCTACTGACCAGGAAGCTGATGCACCGCTAGTATCGGGTGCTTATCGCTTCTCCCAAGCTGCCTCAGCAGAATAATAGCATTTGAAGTACTCAGCACAATAGCACAGTAACAAATCAACTTAGTAGTATGCGTAATAAAGGACTTATTATCGCCCTCACCCTTATTGTATCGGTGTTGTGCATTTACTTCCTGTCGTTCACCATGGTGTCGCGCCGGGTGCAGCAGCAGGCCGAAACCTACGCCACCAGCAATGGACAGGTAAACCAACTCAAGCGTCAGCGCTACCTCGACTCGGTATGGCGCGCACCCGTGATCAACGTGCTCGGTGTGGATTACACCTATAAAGATGTGCGTCAGAGCGAGCTAGGTCTTGGCCTTGACTTGAAAGGTGGCATGCACGTGACGCTGGAAGTTTCGCCGGTTGAGATCATCCGGGCTATGTCGGGCAACTCTAAAGATCCGGCTTTCACCAAAGCGCTAGCGCAGGCACAGGAGCTACAGAAAACCAATTCGGGCACGCCGTTTACGTCGTTGTTTTCGCAGGCTTATCGTTCCATTGCGCCTGAGGGCAAACTGGCTCGCATTTTCGCCAACACAACCAACAAGAGCCGCGGCATCGACATTAACTCCACGAATGCTCAGATTATTGGTGCTATCGACCGGGAAGTAGAAGAAGCTATCGACCGTTCTTTCAACATTCTGCGTACCCGCGTTGACAAGTTTGGAGTAAATCAGCCCAACATTCAGCGGGTAAAAGGCACCGGCCGCATTCAGATCGAATTGCCCGGCGTAGACAACCCCGAGCGTGTACGCAAGCTGTTGCAAGGTCAGGCCAAACTGGAATTCTGGGAAGTATGGCGCAACGATGAATTTGCCCCCTACCTCAATCAGTTGAACGAAGTACTGGTAGCGAAAGACGCTAGCACCAAGCCTGCCGTAGCTGCAACTACAACTACTGACACGGCTGCAACTGCTGCTACTGGCGACTCAACGTCACTGGCTAGCCAGCTTGCCAAGAAAAAAGCCGCTGCTACTACCGACACAACCAATCTGCAGCAGAGCAGCCTGTTGGCCCGCTTGTTCACGATGCCTGGCGCGCTGGGTTCTAACGTGCGCGATACTGCCCGTGTAAACGACTTGCTTGCAAGCGCCGAAGCAAAAGCAGTTTTGCCCCCCAACCTGAGATTTCTGTGGGATGTAAAGCCTACTGTCGTTGACAAGCAGGAATATCTGCAGCTGTATGCCATTCGCAAAACGACGGATGCTGTAGCGCCCCTCGGTGGTGAAGTTGTAAGCGACGCCCGCCAAGACTACGACCAAGGCGGACGCCCTGAGGTTTCGATGCAAATGAACCCCACTGGTGCCCGCCGGTGGCAGAAGCTGACTGCTGCTAACGTAGGCCGGCAGGTAGCTATCGTGCTTGATGACAATGTGTATTCGGCTCCTGTAGTGCAGGCTGAAATCTCGGGGGGCAATTCTAGCATCTCCGGCAATTTCACGATTGAAGAAGCCCAAGACTTATCCAACGTACTGAAGGCCGGTAAGCTGCCCGCTCCTACTCGCATTGTAGAAGAGGCCGTTGTTGGTCCGTCGCTGGGTAAAGAAGCTATTGCCCAGGGCCTTTACTCTTCGCTGGCTGGTCTGATTATCATTGTTGTGTTCATGGCCCTATACTACGGCAAAGCTGGTATGGTCGCCAACCTGGCCCTCATCTTCAACATCTTCTTGGTGTTGGGTGTACTGGCTCAGTTTGGCACTGCGCTGACGCTGCCTGGTATTGCCGGTTTGGTACTGACATTCGGTATGGCCGTTGATGCCAACGTACTGATTTTTGAGCGTATACGAGAGGAATTACAGGCAGGCTTGAGTATTCAGGATGCAGTTAACAAAGGCTATAGCCTTGCTTTTTCGGCTATCTTCGACTCTAACATTACCACGCTGCTCATCGCCCTTATTCTGGGTTTCTTCGGCACAGGTCCGGTACAAAGCTTCGCCATCACGCTTGGAATTGGTATTCTTACCTCGTTCCTGACAGCTGTGTTCCTTTCTCACCTCATCATCGACTGGATGATTAAGGGTAAAACTGCTGCTAGCTTAAGCTTCAAGGGACCTTTGTCGCTCAACCTGAACAAAAGTTTCAACTTTGACATCGTAGGCAAGCGCAAGATTGCCTATGCGGTGTCAACGGCCATTATCGTATTTGGCTTTGTGTTGATGGCTATTCAAGGTGGCCCAAATTTGGGCGTTGATTTCCGGGGTGGCCGTAGCTACACTGTCGATTTCAACAAGGCCATGGTTGCCTCCGATGTAAGGGAGTCGCTCACCGATGACCTAGCAGAAGCAGGCATTGAAGTAAAAACCTTCGGTGCACCTAACCGCCTGCGCATTACGACCAGCTACCTCGCCAACGATGAGAGCACCGTCGCTGACCAAAAAGTAGAGCAAGCAGTGCAAGCGGGTCTGCGCGAGTACGCTTCAGCCAACCCAGTTATTAAAAGCAGCTCGAAAGTGGGCGCTACCGTCGCCGACGATATCAAGCAGTCATCGGTTATTAGCTTGCTGCTGTCTGTTATCGGCATTTTCGTGTATGTGTTGTTCCGCTTCGAGAAGTGGCAGTACTCCATGGCCGCCGTTGTCGCTCTGTTGCACGACGTACTCTTCGTGATTGTGGCCTTCCCGATTGCTCGTCTATTTGGTATCACCTACGAAATGGACCAAGTGTTCGTGGCTTCGGTGCTTACCATTCTGGGTTTCTCGATCAACGATACCGTGGTTATCTACGACCGTATTCGGGAATATCTAGAGGAAAACCCGAAGCTAACGTTTGCTCAGGTAGCGAACCCCGCGTTGAACAGTACTTTCTCCCGTACCATTATCACCTCGGCTACAGTGTTGATGGTAGTAATCGTGTTGTTCATCTTTGGTGGTGAAACCTTGCGTTCCTTCTCTTACTCTATGATTATAGGCGTAATTGTGGGTGCTTATTCAACGCTGTTTATTGCCACTCCGCTGGTTTTGGATACCTATGGCAGCAAAGAGCGCCGTCATCACGATCCACTAGCTACCGACACCCCTGACGCTGATGCCTCCAAGCTATCGGCCCCGGTAACGCGCTAGGCTTGCTTATCACCTAGTTAAAAAGCCCCCAGATCGTGTCTGGGGGCTTTTTTGTTGAAATTCTAGACTATATCGACTGGAACGAGTCAACGTTTACGGGGTGGCTACCGACCATAAGTTGGCAATACCCTCGCCTTCAGTTTTGCCGCGGGTGGCGTTATCATTTACGAAGTAATACAGGGGCACTCCTTTGTAAATAGTCTGCTGGCGGGTGGTGCCGTTAGGGCCATCAGGCCGGGTAATCGTACCAAAGTCATTGCTGCTTAAAGCAGTGGGCAATACCCGACCAGACTCAAAAAAGGACGGCCACACGTTAGCGCAGGGGCCAATACAATTAGGCTGGGTAGTTGGGCTGGTGCGGTCAGGAGCGAATACGTAGAGCGTCCGAGCCTTACTATCTACCAGAAAACTCTTTACGGAACTCTGATTAGTGGTTTTATTCGTTACAGTAGCGCGGGCTATGCGCAAGGCATAGTTGGGCTTCGTCACGAACCATACACTCCCAAAATTATCGCCGCCCGTAGCGCCAGGGGCTTCCCGCACATTCGGGCTTTCTGGGGTGGCCTGGGGGGCAAAATAGTAAAGCGGCCAACCTTGGTAGGTGGTGTGTAGGCGGCCATCGGAGCCGGTGATGGTAGCAAAATCGTTTGAATCGAGGCCTTTGCCTACTACCGGGTTGGCATCATAAAAGGCGGGCCAGCGGGCCGCGCAGGCGCCAGTGCAGTTAGGAGTACCGGCCACATCAAAGGCAAAGTAATACAAGGTATTTCCATCCTTATCGACCAGATAGGGCCCGAGCGTAGGGCTGGTGCTGATGCGTATTGTGGGCTTGGGGCCAAAAGGAATCACGCCATCTAGGTCGTCGCAACTACTGACTACCAGCGACGTGAAAAATAACAGCAGGGCCGTGCAGCCAGCGAGCAAACGCCGGCGCAGTGTATTCATGGAAAGTATAAACATAGCGGTGCCTGAAAGTAAAAGGTTGACTGACAAAGAGAAATCAGTTAGTAGCAGCAGTTACTCTAAGCAAAGTGTGCTGGGCCCGGCACACTGCGTTCGGGTAAAGGCGACCACCGGTAAGTAGCCCCGTCGCGAGCGGAGCTGATAAACGCACGGAAGCAAAGCGTAAAAAATCAGGGCGAAACCCGCCCGAACAATCCATATTTGACTGAAAAGGCCATCCCTGCGCTTCGCAGCCGGATTTGGCCAAATCCTACACCACCCAGTGGCAGTTTCAAAAATGGCTCGGCCTGTACCGACCAACGGGCGCTTACCGCACGCTCCACGCCCCCCGACAGGTTGAGCACCCCTAGGGCATGATTGGAGCCGTGCGCCAGCGACCAGGTAGCCGTGGTTATAGCTCCATTCCTTTCATATTGGTAGGCGTAACGCTCGTTGCGCATGAGCAGCGTGGTCAGGCCGGTACTCAGAAAGAGCGAGTACGTGGGGCGCACCACTATATCGTAGCGCACATCGAGCGGTATTTCTGTGATGCGGCAGTTGGCATCCAGAGCTAGAATAGGACTGCCTGCCTGCCAGTATCCATACGGCGGGTAGTAGTCGCTGCCGCGGGCGGCGTAGCGCTTCACACTCCGAACCAAACCAGAGCGCACCCGCAGACGGGGCGTAACACGGTAATCGAGGGTTAACCCAATCTCACCGCCGAGGCGGGCACCCTCCGTTGCGCGCACTCCACTGGCTGAGGGGCCGCCTATCAGCCCCAGGCTCCAGCGATACAAAGGCAACGTGGCACCTGGCGCCGGCTTCTTTACCGAATCAGCCGGGGCAGACTGGATGGAATCGGAAGCTGCTACAATGGGCTGGCTGACAACGGAATCGGGGATTACTTGGCTGGTTAACCGTTGTTCTGATCTTGAGTTGGTTAAGTTCCCCTCTGAGTTTGGCATTGGCAGGGGCACATTTTCTGATTGACCCAAACTGGAAATACCAGCAAAATGCCCCCCAGTCGATCCGACCGCACCCAACTCTCGCCGGGGGACATTTTGTGGACGACGAGGTGTGGGCGGCGGAAGCCATGCTGCAACAGGCTGCGAGTCGCTCCTACCCCTGGTTGTTGCTTTAGGTAGTAGATTTTCCTTCTTCTCCATGGTTGCTGGAGCCTTGGCCGCGGCACTTGGCGACCTTACAGCCAGCAAGTCCGATGACGCCTCAGTTCCAACCGCATCCGGGAAGAACTGTGATGCGCTATTTACGGCGGAAGACTCAGGAGTGGATTGGTTTTTATTCGTGTCGGAGGAAGCCGACTTTGCGGAATTATCTACGGGGCGGGAGACGAACTCACGATAGCCTTGCCACCCCAGGAAGGTGAGCAGCAGCACAACTACTGCTGCCCCAAACAAGCGCATCAGTTTGCGGCGCACCAAAGTAGCCACCGTCGCGGTGTTCAGTTTGTCGTCCATGCGCGCCCAGGCCCCCAGGGGTGGCGGCTCCTCAGGGTAAGCCTCCGCCCCACGCCGAAACAGCGCGTCTAGCTCGTCATCCGACATGTCTGGCGTAGGCATGGTGCTTAATTTTTTTTAACAAATGCTTTAGGTGAGCCCGCGCTTTAAATAAGTTGGATTTCGACGTGCCCGCCGAAATGCCCAGTTGCTCCGCGATTTCTTCGTGCGTGAAGCCATCAATGGCGTATAGGTTAAACACGGCCCGATAGGCCGCCGGCAGCCCATGCACCAACGCCACCAACTCATCGAACGAGAGTGTATCAAGGGCAGAAACGCCAGGGTCGGGGTGGAGCGCGGCTACTTCGTCGAGGGTCTGCTGAAAAGCATGTTTCTCCGCTATCCGAAAGTGGTCGATAGCCGTGTGCACCATGATTTTGCGGAGCCAAGCCCGGAAGGAGCCAGCTATATCGAGATGCAAGCGAACGTCGAAGCGGTCCGCATCTCGAAACACCTTCAAAAATCCATCATTCACTGCCTCCATTGCTTGCTCCCGGTTGCGCAAGTAGCGCAGGCAAACACTCATGGCTAAGCTGTAATACTGCCCATACAGCCGACGCTGGCATTCCCGGTCTGCACGCCGACAGCCAGCCAGCAGAGCCGTAAGCAGCGCAGAATCGTGGTCGGGTTGAGACACGGCAGCAGGAGTTTACTCACCTACTCGGCAAAAGCTGGAAAAGGGTTGCCTCTGCCACATAAAAAATACGCTTATGTATGTTAAGACACAAAAAAGCCCCCCAGAATATCTCTGGGGGCTTTTTTACTATTTACTTCTTGGAAGGTATTAGATGGTAATGCCTTCGGCTACTACTTCTTTCACTTCAGGAACCATACGCTTGAGCAAGTTTTCGATACCCGACTTCAACGTAACCGTGGCCGAAGGGCAGCCGGAGCACGAGCCTTGCAGGTTCACAGTCACGATACCATCTTGGTAGCTTTTGAAGGTAATATTACCTCCATCCTGCTCGACGGCTGGGCGCACATAGTTTTCGAGCAGATCAATGATCTTCTGACTCGTTTGCTGGTCCTGCTCGGAGTGGCTGCCATTGGCGGCAACTTCCTGCGCGGCTTTCTGCTCCGCAGCTGGATCGACCAAGAAAACGGGTCCACCTGCCTCTACATACGACTTCAGGAAGCTGCGTAGCTCCGGAATAAGGTGCGCCCACTGATGGTCAGTGGTTTTGGTGATGGTAACAAAGTTGGCCGCGATGAATACCCGACCTACGTAGTCAAAATTGAATAGCTCCTGCGCCAACGGCGAGTTGGTCGCAGCCTCCAGGTTAGGATAATCCACGCTCACCCCTTCACTCAGGAACTGGGTGTTGAGCACGAATTTCATGGATTCGGGATTGGGGCTGGCTTCGGCGTATATAGAAACCGGAGCGGCCGGGGCAGTTAGTTCAGCCATAAGGTTGAAGGGCTTAAAAGCGAGAATACGAAGAGAAATTACGCAGGTTAACGGTGAATTGCTAGCCCGTTAGAGCTAAAACCACCTACGCCCGCTGGATGTTGCAAAGATACCAAAACAACAGGGAATAGCGGGGCGGCTGCCCTTGGCCTATACCTTATTAGCCCGGCTGCGCAGCAGCATATCGGCCAGCACCAGGTTCGTCATCGCATCTACGATGGGTACGGCGCGGGGTAACACGCACGGGTCGTGGCGGCCTTTCCCAGCCAGCGTAATTTCCTCACCCTGGTCATTGATGGTCGTTTGGGGCTGCAAAATGGTAGCTACAGGCTTAAAGGCGACCCGAAAATAGATGTCCTGCCCGTTAGAAATGCCCCCCTGAATACCCCCGGAGTGGTTGGTGCGGGTGCGCACGGCACCAGCTTCGTCGGTGTAGAATGCGTCGTTGTGCTCCGAGCCGAATAGCAGCGTACCCTCAAAGCCGGAGCCGTATTCGAAGCCTTTAACTGCATTGATACTTAGCATAGCTTTGCCCAGCTCCGCGTGGAGCTTATCAAATACGGGCTCGCCCAAGCCAGCAGGCACCCCACGCACCACGCCCGTCACCAGTCCGCCCACGGTATCCTGCCGGTCGCGGGTCTGGCGAATGAGGCTCATCATCCGCTCGGCAGTAGCCGGGTCGGGGCAGCGCACGGCGTTGCTTTCTATCAAATTCAGATCGAGCTGCTCATACCCCACCGGCACCGCCACGGCCCCTACCTGCGACACGTAGCTTTGGGCCACAATGCCATAGTGGGCTAAAAATTGAGCGGCCACGGCCCCGGCGGCTACACGCGCTGCCGTTTCGCGGGCCGAGCTGCGGCCCCCACCCCGATAATCGCGGCGGCCATACTTCATATCGTACGTGTAGTCGGCGTGCGATGGGCGGTAGGCGTGCTCCACGTGGGCGTAGTCGTGGCTGGCCTGATCCTGGTTGCGAATAAGCAAGCTGATGGGCGTGCCCGTCGTTTTGCCCTCAAACAGCCCAGACAGAATTTCCACTTTATCGGCCTCGCTGCGCGGTGTAGTCAGGTCTGACTGGCCCGGTCGCCGCCGATCCAGCGCCGCTTGAATGGTACCGGCTGCCACATCAAGGCCAGCCGGGCAGCCATCTATTATTACGCCTATCCCAACGCCGTGTGACTCCCCGAAGGTGGTGATTCGAAATAGCTTACCAAAAGAGTTGCTCATATATAACAGCCTGTAATGAGGAGCCAGACTACAGGAGTCCGCGCATTTTGTGGCTTCAAAGCTACTAACAAAGCAGCGGCCGATGCGGTCAGTTGTAGCGCGCGCTTACCCTGGCTTCCCAATAACTATTTCCGACAGAAATGTTTCAGCCCGCGCAGCCAAGCCAATATTCACGCAGCCTTACGGCTCCACGCGCCGACCGCGCCACCAGCCTATTCCCGCCAGAATGAGCAGCGCCCCCAGAATAATATTGGCATAGCGGCGCACGGCGGCATACGCATCCACTGGCTGCACGGTATTGTCGGCGGAGGTCAATACTTGCTGGTAAAAAGGATCATCGGGGCGGGCATGAAAGGTGGCTCCGGCTTGCTCGCGCCCCTGCACCTGGGGGGCAATTTCGGCCCGCAAGGTATCGTAGCGGGCGGTGGTTGGGTTGAAGATAATCAGCGAAAACAGGCTATCGAGCGGCACTGTGCCTGGCTTGGTGGGCACTAAGCGGTAGCGAAACCGCTTGCTGCCGCCTACCCTTCCACCCTGGCGGGTAAGTTCCTGCTCCACATCGGGGCCATAAATTTCCAGTCCTTTCCTCGGCTGCGACACTTGGGGGGCATTTACGGTCGTCAGGTTGCCTTCGCCTTCCACAACAAACGAGTAAGTGAATGCCTGCCCAGTGCGGAAAGCCGTGCGGTCGATGGCTTCTCGCAGCTGATAGTTGCCCACCGGCACTTGGTCGCGGAGCGGGTGCGGCGGCAGCACGCGTACCGGAATGGTGCGCGCCGTGGTGCGGTAGGTTTTGTACCCCGCCAGTCTATTATCAAGGCCCGCCTCCGGTTTCTTAGCGAGGCGGTATTTTACCATTTCCAACGCCACCTCCGGGAACACCAAGGGCTGGGTATTGAGCGGATAGAATGCGGCCTCATACAAGCGGTACCGTAAGTAGGTTTTGCCCCCCGCCACCACCGTTTCGGGATAAATCTCCTGCTCGTCGAACGATTCTTCCCACGCCGTAGGTTGGCGCAGCTGGCGCAGAATATCGGGGAGCTGACCGGCAAAATTATGAAAGGCCAGCAAGCCTTGATCGGAGGGCGTCAGGTAGAAGTACAGCCCGATATGCACACCCTCGCCGGTAAAGATGGTCGTTTTGTCGGGGACTAAAGCCAAGAAAGCATTGTCTTTGGGCTCCACATATTCCTGCGGCTTGGGCTTGCCAAACAGCTGATCGAGCAGCCCAATACCCGGTGCATCCTGCCCGGGCGGCGGGGCCGGAGTAGCCGAAGCACTCGGGGCAGAGGCGGTGGCTGGTTGCGGCTTAACCGTTAGGGTGGCTCCCGCTGAGCGCACAGTCAAGCCATTGATGGTCATGGTGAAGGGCTTCACCACAAACTCGCCTTCATCATACGCCGCGTAGCGCTGCGTAATAGTTAGCTCCGACGAGCTCTTCCCATTCACAATGCGGGTAGTCGTAGTACTGGATTTACCGCTCCTCTTAAAGCCTTCCAGATCTGGAAAGTCGGAATAACGCTCAAGCGGTGCGCCAGTCAGGCTAAAGCTGATCGTGTAGTACTCATTAATAGGAAAGTCCGCTTTGCCCAGAACGATGCGCGCCTTCACAGCAGGAGTTTGCGCCCGAATGCCGCCTCCAAAGAACAGAACCAGAAAAAAAGCCCCCAAAGAGCAAACCAACGACTGAGCATAGCAGCACTAGACAATCTATCAAAGCTACGCAGAAAGCGGGTTTGGTGCCAGCAGCCCAGTGTTTCGCAGCTGAACTATGACTTTGTTTAATATTTATAACAAAAGCTTACACAAAATAAAATCACATGATGCAATCCGATTTATAAACTGGGCCGTAAGTGGTATTCAAATAATAGCTCCTTCTAAGATTATTACAAAAAACGCCACCCAAGGCGTGCTGGAAAGCTATTGCCTAAAATTTTCTTCACTATTCACCCTAATCTTTTTCTCATGTCTAAAATCACCAAAGCAGGCGGAGACGATACTGGCTTTGATAAGCCGCTATACGTGCCCATCAAGCGTCGCTCGTTCTTTATGTATGCTGGCGCTACGGCTGGTGCCACAGCCCTTCTTCTGTCGGGTTGCGATGACGATGAAGTATTCGCCGATCCAACTCCTCCTACCCCTACCCCAGGCACCACGGTTAGTGTAGGATCAGGTGATGTGGGCGTGTTGAACTATGCTTATGCCCTGGAGCAGCTTGAGGCGGCATTTTATACGCAGCTACGGACCGGCTCTTACTACACTGGCCTGAACGCCACCAGCGCCGAGCGTCAGATTCTGGACGATTTATACTATCACGAAGTTATTCACCGCGAGTTCTTTAAGGCCGCTATTACGGGCGCAGCGCCAACGGCTATTATCAAGGACCTGACGCCAAACTTCAGCGCTATCAACTTCAATGATCGGGCGAGTGTATTGGGTGCCGCCAAGGCATTCGAAGACTTAGGCGTATCAGCTTACAATGGTGCCGGCCGATTCATTTCTACTACGGGCAATGGCCCTCTTTATCTGTTGCTAGCCGGCAAAATCGTTTCGGTAGAGGCTCGTCACGCGGCTATTATCCGCGACTTGCTGCAGGAAGGCAATTTCGTAGGTACTGACGTGATTAACTCCAGTGGGTTAGAAATTTCTAAGACACCAACTGAGGTTGTAGCGGCGGCCAATACATTCTTGGCTGAAGGCTCTAAGCTGAATGTGTCCGGCCTCGTCTAAAGCAGGTTGCTTGTAGTCTTCATCCCCACTCACTCATTGACTTGTAGTTATGAACATCTTCCAAATAATTTCTGAAATCGAGAAAGTAGACCCTGAGGTGTACGATCGTCTTGACTCCCGCCGCAGCATTTTCAAGCACATGAGCGGCATGGGCAAAACCTTGGCCGCGGCCGCTGTTCCAATGGCCTTCGGCGCCGTTTTGAATAAAGCTTATGCGCAAACCAGCATGGCTCCCGGCGTAAATGATGTTCTCAACTTCGCTCTGAAGCTGGAGTATCTGGAGGCGGCCTTTTATAACCAAGGGTTAGGCGCCGCGAACGGTACGGCTACTGCTGTACAAACTGCTCTGCGGGCTGGCTTCAGCGCCACCAACCTAGCGGCGCTGGACAAAATTCGCAACGACGAAACTGCCCACGTAGCTTTCCTGCGCACGGCACTTGGCACCAACGCTATTGATGCTCCGGCTGCTAACACGTTTGACTTCACGGGTGGCAAAGGTGGTACACCTGGTCCTTTCGCTACGGTATTCACTGCTCCTGCTACCTTTTTGGCCGTAGCTCAGGCGCTAGAAGACACCGGTGTACGTGCCTACAAAGGCGGTGCTCCTTATCTCGCCAGCAACAAAGACGTACTGACTGCCGCGCTGAACATTCACTCGGTAGAAGCGCGTCATGCCTCGCGTATTCGTACGATGCGTCGTGCTGGTGCCATGAACAATGCGGCTTCGCAAACGGCTGCTGGCACCGACCGGAGCGCTTCGCCTAAGAGCTGGGTTTCCGGCAACGACGGCGGCGGACCAGCCCCAGCCCAAACGGCTGCCGTATACGGCATGGGCGCTGCCCCAGCTTACACACCCGCAGTTATTACTTTCCCCGGCGAAGAGAACGTAACGCAGGGCGGTGTAAACCTCCAGACGGCTTTAAGCTCGTTGAATTTCCCGGCGGCCGCTTTCTCGGAGGCCTTCGACGAAGCCCTACCCGTACCGGTAGTATCCGACATCGCCCGCACGTTTGTTATCACTGGCAGCACGTTCATCTAATTGCTGCTTTCAGTTATGATTTCCTGAAAGGGACGGCCCGTAGGCCGTCCCTTTTTGTTTTTTAGCTCAACCATGCAACACTTTGCAGCTTTGTAGGCTCTGATCAATAAGCGGAGCTTGGCTTATCGGCCTATCTTTGCTTGTGTTGCGCCCGCTATTGCTTCTGGGGGCTTTTTTGGATTGGTTCTTTCGCTTTATATGCATATGAATTCTACTTCTCTCTCTCGCCTGTTTGCGGCGCGACCGGTGCGGCGACGCACTTTTTTCAGAGTGGCCGGCGCTACCGCTGCTTCATCCGCTTTGGTATTGGCAGGCTGCTCGAAGGATGATGAAACCCCGGAGGTCACAGCCGAACAGACATTTACCCTCGGCACCGGCGACACTGGTCTGCTCAACTATGCGTACTTGCTGGAGCAATTGGAAGCCGCTTTCTACGATAAAGTTGTAGCCACGCCGCCCTCCGATATGTCGGCCGCTGAGCTGGCTTACTTCACTGATCTGCGCGACCACGAAGTCATTCACCGCGAGTTCTTCAAGTTTGCACTGGGCACGAGCGCCATCGGCACGGCCGTATTCAACTTCGGCTCGTTTACGCTTACCACGCGTGCTGGTGTGCTCGCGGCTGCTCAAACCCTGGAAGACTTGGGTGTAGCTGCCTACAATGGTGCGGGCAAGCTTTTCATTGACCCGGTGTACTTGGGCGTAGCGGGCAAGATAGCCTCCGTAGAAGCGCGTCACGCGGCGCTCATCCGCGATTTGGTTCTGCCCAACTCTTTCGCTGCGGCCGATGTAGTGGCCAATGACGGTGGCGAGTTCGACGGTCTTGATGCGGCCAAAACGCCGGCTCAGGTTATAGCTGTAGTAAATACTTTTCTCAACATTACTATCTCGGCGGCCGGCCTGCCTAGCTAAGTTTCTTCGGTTATTCCCGCGTTATGAATATTCTCAAACTCCTCGCCGATCTGGCCGAAGTTGATCCTACCCTGTACGACCGGTTGAGTTCGCGGCGGGCTGCTTTTGCCCCCCTGAGCAAATTAGGTCGTAAAGCGGCGCTGGCGGCATTACCCGTAGCCTTGGCCACCGCCATCGTACCAGCCCACGCCCGCGACATCCGTACTATCCTCGATTCGCTGAACCTCGCTCTTGTGCTGGAATATTTGGAGAGCGAGTTTTATGCCCGTGCGCTGGGACTCGTGGCTGGCGCACCCAGCGTACCCGCCGGTTTTTTCCCGGCGGGCACGCGTCCGGCCATCGAAACAATTTATCGCCATGAGCAGCAGCATGTGCGGTTCTTGGAGCGCGTGATTCAGGCCTCGGGTGGCACACTGCCCGCGAAGCCTCGTTTCGACTTTACGGGCAGTAAGAATGGCGCTCAAGCCGCCGTATTTGCGGATGTGTTCACCAACTTCGATACGTTTCTGCAAGTAGCCCAAACCCTGGAAGATGCCGGCGTACGGGCTTACAAAGGGCAAGTTGGGTTCCTGCAAACCGACAACTCATTGCTTGAAGCGGCATTACGCATTCACGCAGTAGAAGCGCGCCATGCGTCTCACATTCGCACAATGCGGCGGGCGCGGGGGGCAAATGTTAAGAATTGGGTAAGCGCCACCGACGCTAGCATTGCGGTGCCGGGCAAAACCGAGGCTGTATATGCCGGCGAAGAGTTGGTCAATCAATTCATAGCGGGCCTCAGGCAGGTACCCTTCGATCAGGCCCCGTTAAACACGGTGGTGGCGGTGGCTAAAGTAGCCGAGGCCTTCGATGAGCCTATACCGGCCAGTACGGCAACATCACTCGTAAGTATTTTTACCTACTAAGTAGCGCGTTACGTATAATATCAATTTTTATACGTAATATACTTCAAAAGAGCGACTTACGTCGCTCTTTTTTTGTCCATGAGCTTGCAACCCCATGGGGGGCTTTTTATCTTTGGTACTATACTTTACTGGCGTTGGACTGTTTGAAAAAATAGTAACGCTTTTGCTCCCCGGAGAGAGCCTTTTTATATGGCTCTCGTATACCTACAACCCCTCTTGTCCTACCCTTTACCACCCACCTTTATTACTATTCATAGCGATGTTGGAATATGCAAAAACCATTCTGCTTAAAGTAAGCTTCGACAAAATCCTATTTGAGAAAGAGTTGCGTAAGGCCTTACGCATGCTTGTGCCAGAGGAATTAATGCAACTAAAAGCTTGGTGCTACGAGCAGTTCGCCAGCATCTACCAGCGCATACTCAACCGCGTTTTTGCCCAAGCTGCTTGAAGCTAAAGTAGAGTAAGCAGTACCAAGAAAAGCCCCCGCGAGCCGCCACTTAGGCCTCCTCGCGGGGGCTTTTTCCTTGTCAAGAACACCCGTTTGCGGATCCGTAACAAACTGAATAGTGCGCGTCAGGCCAGCGTAGCCAGTGCGTTTTACCGCCGACTGCCGAAACAGCTCCGTGAATAGCTCGTGGGTAATTTCCTGCCAATCAGTAGTGCTCATTTCCTTAAGCTGGGGATGCGCCCGAAACTGCGGCTCCTGATGGGGCTTGGCAAAGCGGTTCCAGGGGCATACATCCTGGCAGATATCGCAGCCGAATACCCAATTGCCTAATTTGCCCCCCACCTCGCTCGGAATCTGGTCCTTCAGCTCGATAGTGAAGTAGCTGATGCACTTGCTGCCATCTACCACGTACGGCTCCGAAATGGCATCGGTAGGGCAAGCGTCCATGCACTTGCGGCACGTACCGCAGTAGTCTTTAATCGGTCCGTCGGGCTCCAGTTCCAGATCCACAATGAGCTCGGCGATGAAGTAGAAGCTGCCCACGCCGGGCGTAATCAGGTTAGAGTTCTTACCCACCCAACCCAGGCCGCTCTTCTTGGCCCACACTTTATCCATCACCGGCGCCGAATCGACGAATACGCGGCCGCCTACCTCCCCTATCTCCTGCTGAATATCGGTCAGCAAGGTTTTGAGCTTGTCCTTGATGACAAAATGATAATCGCGGCCGTAGGCGTATTTGCTGATGTGCAGCGTGCCGTCGGGCTGCTGATCTTCCTCGGCGGGGTAATAGTTGAGCAGCAGCGAAATCACCGACTTGGCTCCATCTACCAACAGGCGCGGATCGAGGCGCTTATCGAAGTGGTTGGCCATGTAGCCCATCTGCCCGTGCATCTGCCGGTTAAGCCAGTTTTCGAGGCGGGGGGCTTCTTCTTCCAAGAACTCTGCCTTCGAGATGCCGCAATACATAAAGCCCAGTTCCGCCGCCCGGCGCTTGATAAAGGCAGTTCGTTCGGAGCGGATAAGGTCGGAGGCAAGCATCAGGCAAAGGTCGGAAGAACCAAGCAGCTTCCCTTTTGTATAAGTTTGGGAGCTTGCCGGTGCTCGTAGTCAACAAAAAAGCACATCCGAGTGGTTCGGGTACACTTGGCTTTGTGAACGTGTGTTATCTATATTTTTTTCTTAATCTTTAAATGCTTCCCTTTCCATTTCTTCTTTGACTTTTTCATATATATGTTGGAACAGGTCGTTCTTATAATTATTGGCTTCGCAACATCTTTTAATACCTAAAACGAATATATTTAATAATTCTTTTCGCCTCTCACTGGATTGCAACCCTAATATTTTTTTATAATCAATATAGACATAATAGTCTTGACACAATCCAATGACTTCAGTCAGTCTATTCTTATCTGCTATTGGCGTTAACATAATTATAAACCGCCATATTTGATTTCCAATTTCTATTTTCTTGGGAAGATGTTTGTTGAAATATGTCTCAATTACTTTTAAGTCGGCAGATATTTTCTGTGCTTCTTCTAATAGTCGCTCCTTTCCTACGAGCGGATCATGCCTAAATTGTACATTTTGCAAATATTTCCCCATTTATATTTCTAATAATTAATATCTATAAAATTACACCTAACATATGGACATGCGCAACAGCCAGTAGCATCAATTTATTGATAGTAGCGCGAAATAATCCGATAATAATATGCTTTACGCTACTATCAAATCTTACAGGCACCAGCATCAAATATCTTGCAAACAAAAGAGCCGAGAAGCATCTTCAGTTGCTTCTCGGCTCATTCTTTACTACTTACAGCGAAAACCTAATTAAACAGGCTCGCCAAATAAGTCACCGGGTGAGTTGCCGCGCAGATGTTGGGGCATAAGCTTGCCCAAGTGCCGATACGCGGCTTCCGTGGCTTCGCGGCCCCGAGAGGTACGTTTGATGTAGCCTTCCTGAATTAGGAAGGGCTCGTATACTTCCTCGATGGTCTCAGACTCTTCGGAGCAAGCCGTAGCGATGGTGCTCAAGCCTACCGGGCCACCTTTGAACTTGTCGATGATGGTTGTCAGGATGCGCACGTCCATTTCGTCGAGGCCGTTTTGGTCTACGTCGAGGGCGTTCAGGGCAAACTGGGCAATATCAACGGTGATGGTGCCGGTGCCTTTTATCTGGGCGAAGTCGCGGGTACGGCGCAGCAGGTTGTTGGCAATACGCGGCGTACCACGCGAGCGGCGGGCAATTTCGAAGGCCGCATCATCGTGGATAGGCGTATTCAGGATCTCGGCCGAGCGCTTCACAATGCTGGTCAGCAGGGCCGAATCGTAATACTCCAGGCGGGCGTTAATACCAAAGCGGGCCCGCAGTGGCGACGTCAGCAAGCCAGAGCGCGTTGTAGCGCCGATGAGCGTGAACGGCGACAGAGAAATCTGCACGGAGCGCGCATTCGGACCCGAATCGAGCATAATGTCGATGCGGTAGTCCTCCATAGCCGAGTACAGGTATTCCTCTACCACGGGGTTGAGGCGGTGAATCTCGTCGATGAAGAGCACGTCGTTGGGCTCCAGGTTGGTAAGCAAGCCAGCCAAATCGGAAGGCTTGTCGAGCACAGGGCCGCTGGTCATTTTGATACCCGCTTCCAACTCGGCCGCAATGATGTGCGACAAGGTGGTTTTGCCCAGGCCGGGAGGTCCGTGGAGCAGCACGTGGTCGAGGGCTTCGCCGCGCCGACGAGCAGCAGCCACGAATATCTTCAGGTTCTCGACAATCTTATCCTGACCCGTAAAGTCGGAGAAGCTGAGTGGCCGCAGAGCCTTGTCAATCTCCTTTTCGGAAGGGTCCATGTGGTCGTTGCCACCAGTGAGAAAAGCTTCGCGCATGGCGTAATACTAAGTTTGGCGTTGAATAAAGGTAACGCTTTGTGGGGCAAAATGCTTCCCGTTTTAGTAAAAATATTTAGTATAGCAGATTTTAGCTAATTATATTAGCAATGGATCAAAGGTTATTTCTAGAGAAGGTCATGCAGAGCGAAGCGAAGCATCGCGCGCGCTGATGCTGGATTACTAATCATACTAAACACGCGAGATGCTTCGCTTCGCTCTGCATGACGGTCTATTTGAACCAGCTATTAACAATAAAATTAATCAGCCTTGCGGGCAAACTCCTGTATTCGCTCCGGTGGGCCGAAGATATAGAGCGTATCATCGGGCTTAATAATGGTGTCGCCCGTCATTTCGTACAACATTTGCCCCCCACGGCGAATGGCGAGCAAACTAATGCCAAAGCGCTGCCGCACTTCAGTTTCGGATAGGGTTTTGCCCACCAGTTCTCCTTCCGGCGACACCTGAAAAGTAGACATTCCGGCATCGGCCAAGGACACGTGCATCGATGACCACTCGTCCTCTGTGAGGGAACGGCGGCGCAGCATATCGTAGCGGCCCGCGCGTAGCTCGCCAATCAGCTTATCGATTTCGGGCATGGGCACCAGGTATTTGGCCAATACCCGCGAGAAAATCTCGATAGATGCTTCTAGCTCTTCCGGTATTACTTCAGTGGCGCCAAGGCGGTACAGTTCCTCCATTTCGTGGATGTAGCGCGTGCGCACGAAAATGCAGGAGTTCGGATTCATCTTGCGTAGAGCTACCACAATGCGGCGGCTGCTCGCCGGATCCGAAATAGCCACCACCATTACACGGGCATGCTCTACGTGGGCCTGCTCCAATACATGCTCCTGGGAGGCGTCGCCATACAGAATTGGCTCGCCCTTTTCCCGCTCCTGCCGCACTGTAATGGGATTGGTCTCGATAATGACGTAGGGCACTTTGGCATATTTGGCTGCTTTTACCAAGTTGCGGCCGTTGAAGCCATAACCCATCACCACCAGATGGTCATTTAGCGCTTGCTCTTGCTCGGGGGGCAATTGTTCGGTTTGAATGCGTAAGCCTTGATCTAATGATTTAAACAAGCTCAGGCGCAGCAGGAACGTAGTGAACGGCTCGGCACCAAGCATCACCAAAGGGGTCAGGCTCATGGTCAGGATGGAAACGGCCAGGAAATATTGGTACTCCCGCTCCTGCATAAGCCCAGCCTCCAGACCTACTTTGGAGAGAATAAAGGCAAATTCTCCGACCTGACACAAGGCCAAGCCCACCAGCAGCACCGAGCGCATAGGCAGGCGCAGTGCCAATGCCGCCCCCACCGTAAGCAGCAGCTTAACAGCCATTACAGCCAAGGTAATCAGCACAATAGTAACTGGGTTTTCCAAGAAAAACCGGACATCCAGCAGCATCCCGATGGAGACAAAGAAGAAGCTGGCGAATATCTCGCGGAAGGGTAGAATATTGCTTACTGCCTCGTAGCTGTACTCCGATTCGGAGATGATAAGGCCGGCCAAAAAGGCCCCCAGCGCCAGCGAAAGTCCCACCGTTGAGGTTAGCCATGCTACACCCAGGCAGGTACCGATGATGGTGAGTAGAAACAGCTCGCGGCTGCGCGTTTGGGCCACCACAAACAACAGGCGCGGCATAACATATCGCGCTCCGAACCAAACCAGTGCCAGCACCCCAACGATTTTGCCCGCCAGCAACCCCAGATCAGTCCACGGGTTGCCGGCGCCTTTGCCGGCCAGCATAGGCGTAAGCAGCATCATGGGTACCACAATCAGGTCCTGAAAAATAAGGATAGCCAGCGTGACTTGCCCGTGCAGGGACTCCATCTCAAGCCGATCCTGAAGGAGCTTGAGGACAATGGCTGTGCTGCTTAGGGAAAGCAAAAAACCCATAAAAACAGCTTCCACAGCCGAAAAACCCCAGAAAACGGCCATCAAATACGTGGCGCCAATGGTGAGTCCGACCTGCAAAAAGCCCCCCAGAAACACGGCCCGCTTTAGGCGGGAAAGGCTAGAGAGCGAAAACTCCAACCCAATGGTAAACATGAGCAGAATCACGCCAAGCTCGGCCAGCATGTCTACATCGTCCTGGGCTTTCACGAGCCGGAGCGCCGATGGACCGGCCACAATACCCGTGACCAGAAACCCCACAATGGAGGGCAGACGCAATTTATTTACGACCAGAATTACCCCTACCGAGAGCAGCAGGATAATAATGACGTCCGAAAATATGGGAACATGCATAGGCTTCTACCACTAATGGAAAAGGCTTGGGGGGTAATTTTACCAAGAAGCGCCTTGACATTTGCTTCTCTCTCACAACTAATAGCCCGCTTAGCGCCAGTAGCTGCCTGAATATAGCAGGTAGCAGTAGCTTGTCTGGTATGGCGAGGGTGTACTTTGCGTAAGTCACGGAAGCCACTATCTCGTAAGAATGGCACCAGAACACATCGTAATTGATACTAACGGAAGTCTAAAGTCAATGTATAGCAAAGCGGAAGTCGCGCAGCTGCGCCAGGCCTTCTGGACGGCCTTTGGGCAATATATGGCCCCAGTACCCTCAGCGGAAGGCATACCCACCAACTGGATTAACTACAAAACCGGCTATAAAAACCTGTATTTCCGCCTGCACGCCGACAACCGCCGTGCCTCTATCGGCATTGAGCTAACGCACACCGACGCGGAAATCCGCCAGCTATTTTTTGAGCAGTTCGAGCAGTTGAAAGCTATGCTGGAGGAAACACTGGGTGAAGCTTGGACGTGGGAATTGGAAGCGGAAGACGCTAATGGCCACCCCATCAGTCGCATTTATAGAGAGCTACAACCCGTAAATCTATTCAGCCGCGACGACTGGCCTCAGCTGATTTCCTTTTTCAAGCCGCGCCTTATTGCGCTGGATGAATTCTGGAGCAACGCACAGTACGCGTTTGAGGAACTTCGGTAGCCGATCTACAAAAAAGCCCCCCAAGCGCGCTTGGGGGCTTTTTTGTAGATCGGCTACTCATTCAAGAGCAGTACTTCCATTTCCAGATACAGCCAGTCGTCTTCCCAGGCTTTGTGGGTAAGGCGGCCGGCTAACTTAAAACCGGCATCGAGCAAACGAGCCACGGTTTCATTGCGCCCTTCGGGCAAGTAGCCTAGCCACATCGGCTCGGGGCCGGCGGTGTACACGCGCACGGCCCAGTCATCGTAGGCGCTGTCGGCTTCCCGGGCTACAGTCAGGTCCTGGCCGGGTTGTAGGTTCGGCTCGTAGGCTTTCAACCCTTCGCGGTGGGAGGTGCCCGCAATCAGGCATTCGAGGATTACTAAGGGCGAAGTGGAGTCGGCGGCCATAGCAGCAAGCGAGGAGGATATTTGTAAAAGATGGGCTAATATAGGTTTACTGTTAGAAAGCAGTGATAATGTTAGTCTGTATTAGCAAAATGAGCCAATCAAAAAGGGCCAGCTTATTTACATAAGTCGGCCCTTTTTCAAACTAGTATAGTGTCTGCTACTTAAACGCCTGAATACCCGTGATATCCGCGCCCGTAATGAGCAAGTGAATATCGTGCGTGCCCTCATAGGTAATCACCGACTCCAGGTTCATCATGTGGCGCATGATGGGGTATTCCCCGGTGATACCCATGCCGCCGTGAATCTGGCGGGCTTCGCGGGCAATATGCAGAGCCATATCCACGGAATTACGCTTGGCCATGCTGATTTGGGCGCTCGTGGCCTTGCCTTCATTTTTCAACACGCCCAGGCGCCAAGCCATGAGTTGGGCTTTGGTGATTTCGGTAATCATTTCGGCCAACTTGCGCTGCTGCAACTGAAAAGCGGCAATCGGCTTCCCGAATTGCTCGCGCTCCAAGGAGTATTTCAAGGCCGACTCGTAGCAGTCGATGGCGGCACCAATTGCCCCCCAGGCGATGCCGAAGCGGGCCGAGTCGAGGCAGCTTAGGGGCCTTTAAGTCCTTCCACGTTGGGCAGCACATTTTCCTTCGGGATGCGCACATTGTCGAAGACCAGCTCGCCGGTAGTGCTGGCGCGCAGGCTCCACTTATTATGAATTTCGGGGGTGGTGAAGCCTTCCATGCCGCGCTCCACTATCACGCCTTTGATGCGGCCTTCTTCGTTTTTGGCCCATACTACAGCCACTTGGCACTCGGGCGAGTTTGAAATCCAGAGCTTGGCGCCATTTAGGATATAGTAGTCGCCTTTGTCTTGCAGCTTCGTAACCATGCCGCCGGGGTTGGAGCCGTGGTCGGGCTCGGTGAGGCCGAAGCAGCCCAGCCACTCTCCCGAGGCCAGCTTGGGCAGAAACTTGCGCCGCTGCTCCTCCGAGCCGTACTGGTAGATGGGGAACATAACCAGCGAGCCCTGCACTGAAGCGGTGGAGCGCATGCCCGAGTCGCCGCGCTCAATTTCCTGCATAATCAGGCCGTAGCTGATGTAATCGAGGCCGCCGCCGCCGTACTCGGCTGGAATGGTGGGACCAAACGCGCCTACTTCGCCAAACTTGCGGACAATTTCAGATGGGAAATGCGCCTGCTGGGCCCACTTCTCGATGCTGGGCGAAATCTCACGCTTCACGAAGTCGCGAATGCTCTGGCGGATGAGCTTGTGCTCCTCGGTGAGCAGGCCGTCGAGGTCGAAATAATCAGTGAAGCCAGCGGCGTTGGTGCTGCCTTTCTGGGCGGTGTGGGCTTTAGCTTCGGGCGAGAGAACGTCGGCTTGAGATGACATAACGGAAGGATAAATGGGGTGGGTAGGAGCTCAAAGATAATAGTTTCAGCAAGGAGAACCGGTTCGTCTTGTGCTTGGTTCGCGGCGGGCTTCACGCTTGGCAGCAGAGTTTTTTTGCGGAATGATTACCCTAAAAAGCCCCCCAACGTATCGACACAATCCCACGTTGTTGACTGAATACTTCTCATTCGTCTACCTTCGTCAAAAAGCCCCCCAGCGGCGGCTCAGTCGGTGGCTGAGCCAACTGCGGTTCGTCGTTTCTGTAGCCCGCTTTTACTACCTATATGAGTCACGAGAAGAAACTCAATGAATTGGAAGCCACTGCCATCTGCGGCAATGACATTTCCTCTTCGTGCCTGTACGTATCGGCCCTGGCTATTGCCTACGCCGGACAGTACGCCTGGATTGCGCTGCTCATGGTGGGCGCCGTATTGTTCCTGTTTCGGAAGATATACGGCGAAGTGGTGGGCGCGCTCCCGTTGAATGGTGGGGCCTACAACGTGCTCCTAAATACGACCAGCAAACGCAACGCGGCTTTAGCCGCCTGTCTTACTATTCTTTCTTACATGGCTACGGCAGTTATTTCGGCCAGCGAAGCCATGCACTACTTACACACGCTGTGGCACGGCCTGCCGATTATCTGGGCCACGCTGGGGCTGCTGGGCTTGTTTTTGGTACTTACTATTCTAGGAATATCTGAGTCGGCGAAAGTAGCAGTGGCCATTTTCTTGGTGCATCTTATCTCGCTTACTCTGCTAGTAGGTAGTGCCGTTTGGTATCTAGCTACCCACGGAGTTGATACGCTTGCTGCCAATTTCAGCTTGCCCTTGAAGGGCGGCAGTATCACACATGCCTTGTTTTTCGGGTTTAGCGCGGCTATGCTCGGCATATCGGGTTTTGAAAGCTCCGCCAACTTTGTGGAAGAGCAGGCGCGAGGTGTATTTGGCAAAACTCTGCGCAACATGTGGATTGTGGTAAGCTTCTTCAACCCAGCTATTGCCTTTTTGGCCGTAGCGGCTCTACCAATGGGCGAAGTTGGCGAACACACCGAAACGCTCTTATCCCACTTGGGCAACACTACCGGCGGCGCCTGGCTGGGCACATTGATTTCGGTAGATGCAGTAGCCGTACTCAGCGGGGCGGTGCTCACGTCTTTTGTGGGTGTAAGCGGCCTGATGAAGCGCATGACCCTGGACCGTATTCTGCCCCAATTCTTTCTGAAGGAAAACAAGCGCGAGAGCAACTACATCATTCTCATCACCTTCTTCCTGCTGTGCGTATCGGTACTGCTGATCACGAATGGGCAGTTGGGGCCGCTGTCGGGCGTGTATACTATTTCTTTTTTGTCGGTGATGGCGTTTTTCGCGCTGGGCAACTTTCTGCTCAAGCGCAAGCGGCCTAAGCTACCGCGGCCGGTGTACGCGGGTATTCTCACTGTGACGCTGGCGCTGGTCAGCATTCTAGTAGCCTTGTATGGCAACATCAAAATTCACCCCGACTATCTGATTGTGTTCCTGCAGTATTTCCTGCCGGCTATGGTGCTGATTTATGTGATGCTGAATCGCATTGGTATCCTGAACCTGGTACTGGCCGCCGCTAATTCCTTCGCTGAGCAGTCGCCGCGCTTTTCGCGCCTGCTTCGCCTCAAGCTACGGCAGATGCTACGGGAACTGCACCAACAGGAATTCGTCTTTTTCACGAAAGGGGATAACGTATCTAACCTCAATAAGGTGATGGCGTACGTGGTGGAGAATGAGTTTACGACCAAGCTAAAAATCGTGACGCTGCTTAGGCCCGGCGAAACGTATCCGCAGGATTTGCTCACTGATATCCATGTACTAGATCGCGCTTACGACCAGATTGAAGTGGATTTTGTAACTCTGGAGGGCAAGTTCGGCCCGGAACTGATTGACAAGCTCTCACAGGAGTGGAAAATCCCGAAGAACTTCATGTTCATTGGCTCGCCCGGCGACCAGTTTCCCTACCATGTCTCTGAGCTAGGTGGCGTACGGCTGATTATCTGAGCTGCCCTACCAGCGTTTACTTTGCTACCTAGTGTCCAAAGAAAAAGCCCCCACAAGTTTATGGGGGGCTTTTTTTAATATTTTATCCTGCCGAACAGGCAATACTTGTTTCTAGAGCTTTAGCCCGACTGAAACCAGAAAGTTGCGCGTGGCCTGCGGGTAGTACCAGTTAAAAGTTTCTTGCTGGCCGCTGGCGCCAAGGTAGCCGTAGGTGTAACCATTGGTCACGTACTCGCGGTTGAGCACGTTGTTTATCAGCAAGGCCAGCTCTATTTCCTTCATAAACGTGGGACGAAGTGCGTAGCGCACCCGAAAGTCGAGCACCTGATATGGCTGAATGCTGCGGGCTTCGTTGGCGGAATTATCGAGATACTGGCGGCTTACGGTTTTGTAGAGCAGCGCCACCCGCAGCCCATTCAATGGCTGGCCTTCCAGCGTGTGCGCCGATACGGCAGACGGTGAATAGGAAATTGTGGTCGTGCGGCCCTCAGTAGCTACTATGGGGTTAAACTCCTCATCGTAGGAAACATCGCGGTAGTCCAGAATGCGGTTGCGGCTGAGCGTGAGCGTGCTGCTCAGGCTGATTTTATCGTCTGCCGACACAAAGCCCGTAAGCTCGATACCGGTGCGGTAGCTGCGCGCTACGTTGGTGCGCAGGGCCGTACCTACGTCGTTCAGCTGCCCGGTGGCCACCAGTTGGTTGCGGTAGTTCATGTAGAAGTAATTGGCCTCAAAGCGCAGGGCAGTTCGCGGCGTAAGCAGGTTCACATCCGACAAATTGAGGCGATAGCCGGCTTCGAAATCTTCGAGGCGCTCGGCTTTGGCGCTTTGGTCGCCGGCAGGACGGTCGGTGAAGTCGGCCCGCACGGGCTCACGCTGGCCCACGGCGAAGCTGGCGTAGAGCTGTTGCCCTTCAGCCAGGGAGAAAGTGGCGCCGGCTTTGGGATTAAAGAAAGTATAGTCGGCGCGGGTCGTGACGTCGTTCTGGTCATCCTCTACCCCATCGATGCTGTATTTGATGTGGCGGAGCTGCAAGTCGCCGTACACGCCCAGCCGGGGCAGCACCTGCCAGGTAGCGCGAGCGTAGGTGCTGTAGTCCGACTTGGTGGCCTCGTTGAAGAAGTAGCGCTGGCGAATATTGCTGGTAGATGCGTACCGCGCCCAGATGATTTCGCCGTAATGATCGTTGTCAAAACGGTTGACAGCCCCACCGAGCGTCGCCTCAAACTTGTCATTATTCTTAGGCTGATAGTTGAGCGCGAAAGTGCCGCCGTAGAAATAATTGTCCAGCCACTTCTGGTCCACGAGGTCGGTGCGAGTAATTGTTTGGTTGCCCAACACAACGTTAGGAAGGTTGTAAGCCGAAAACCGCCGATTGGCACGGAAGCTTTCGTAGTAGCCAAAGCCGCGCGTGAGGTGCAGGGCCGCCCCGATGTTCCAGTCCTGTCCCAAACCCTGCGAGAGGTGAAGCTGGTAGTGGTTTTGCTGGTAATTATCGGTTTGGTTATCGTAGGTGTAGTAGCTGTAGCGGCGGCCTTCCTGCAGCACCCGCTCAGCATCGGTGGTCGACAGCTCGCCGTTGTCTACATAAGTTTGTAGCAAATCGCGTTTGCCGGTAATAGCTGGCTCAGGCACTCCGTTCCAGGCTTGGTAGGTTTGCTCGCGGCCCGAGAAGGTGATGAACTTGACCAGCGTGTTCTTGGCTTGATAGCCCGCCGCCAGGTAATATGATTTCAGCTTCGACTCGGCGCGGTTCATATAGCCATCGGTGGCGATGCGCGAAAGGCGGCCATCTACGGTAAAATGCCCCCCAAGCAGCCCCGTACCGAACTGCACATTGTTTTTCCAGGTGTTGAAAGAGCCGTAGGTATTCTGGGTTTCGGCGTAAGCTTCGCGGCGCGAATCAAGGGTGGAGATGTTGATGCTGGCCCCAAAGGCCGCGCCCCCATTCTGGCTGGTACCCACACCGCGCTGCACCTGTAAGCTGCTCACCGACGAAGCCAGATCGGGCAGATTCACCAAAAAAGCCCCCCGCGACTCCGGATCGTTTAGTGGCACGCCGTTGATGGTCATGTTGATGCCCGTGTTGCTCGTACCTCGGATGCGGATGTCGGTGTAGCCCACACCGGCACCGGCGTCGGAGGTCACCACGACGGAGGGCGTCTGATCGAGCAGATAAGGTAAGTCCTGGGCGAGGTTGCGCTTGTCCAGGTCTTCGCGGCTAAGGTTGGAGTAGGCCGTAGCGGTGCGGTCGCTGGCGCGGGAAGCCGTTACGAGGGCTTCAGGTGTTACGACCGAGGCTGTTTGCAGGGTTACTGGCGCCACTTGCTGCGCTTCGGCCCGTCCTAGTACCTGTATCGTGGTAGGCTCGAAGCCAATGGCTGTGAACCGAAGCGCATGCGAACCGGCGGGCACGGCCGGCACTTGAAAGGACCCGTCGGCGGTCGTTGCGCCGACAGCCTGGCCATCGAGATAGATGGTAGCGCCGGGCACGGGCTGCTTTTCGGCGCTGAAGCCGGAGGCTTGCAGACTACCGGACACGGGGCCTTGCGCCCATGCCGCGCCGGATAGCGCCAGAAGCGCTGCACCGGTTAATACATACTTTTTCAAAAGTGAGAAATGTAAAAGTGGAACGAACCGCCCTCCAGGGGTCGGAGGATCGGTTTTTACGTTCGCGGACCGTTTGTTCCCTTCGCCGGCATTACCCGGATCAGGTTCAATGGGTATGATCTCAGCCCCGCTGCCGGCAAAATGACCGGTTAAGTTGGTGGGGCACCCCTAAACTTCGCTGTAAAGCTACAACCAGTGCTTTATACTTCCTACCGATGCAGGCCGGGCCTTTACTTTCAGGTAAAAACTATGTAACTTAGAGAAGGCTCTAACCGGCCAGGAAAATTGTGGTGTTCGAAAACAACTCCACCCCCGGCCCCGTTAGCTATCATCGGAGCCTATGGTCTTCTTACTGCGTTGAACTCCAGTCATTACCCGCCATGATCAGCCTTGTTTATACGCTCGTGGTTCTTGCCATTCTCGCCTATTTCATGGTCGTGCCCCGGCGTCGTTACCAGCGCCCACCCTCCACTGATAACGATGATGAGGGCGGTGAACCCCTCGATGACGGCCTACCCGACCTAGATTTGCCCCCCGGCATCACGCGACCCATCAACGACTGGGAACCCGACTACAACCGTCGGCCTACTTCCCCGAGTCGGCCTACTGCGCCGCTCCTTTCTTAGCGGTAGTTAAGTAAGAAAGGCCCCTACGGCCCGCTCCCCTGCTGTCATCGTGGCTGACGCAGCAATCTGGAGCAGGCCGTAGGGGCCTTTTCGTGTAAGCCAACCGATGGGGCCTTTATTCCACCGTAATACTGTATTCGGTGGTAAACGTCTGATTGGGGGGCAAATTCAGAATACCTTCTTTATCGGCTAGCTCCTGCGGGCCACCGACGGTGCTGGCCACGCCCTGCCAGGGCTCCACGCACACGAAAGACGCGCCGGGCCCTTTGGTCCAGAGGCCTAGGTACGGAAACCCATCAAAGCGCAAGCGCACGGCGCGCTCGGATGTATGGCTTCGTAGGGTGAGATGGGTAAAGTCGAATTTCTTTAGAACCAGCGCATCATCGGCAAACAGCTCGTAGGTCAGTGGCAGTTCGGTCTGGTCGTTTAGCACGGGTTCCGTCTGGCCCGTGAGCAGACCACCCGTCAGCAGATGGCGCTCGAAGCTAACGGCATGATCGAACTCGAAATAATAGTCTTCGAATTGCTCATCAGGCAGCAATGGGCACCGAAAGGCAGGGTGCGCCCCAATGCTAAACAATAATTCTTGCTCCGCCCCAAGGTTGTTTACCTGCCAGTTTACCACTAGCATATTGACTCGCAGCTGGTAGCGAATGATGAGCTCAAAGTCAAACGGATACAGCGCGTGCGTCGTCTCATTGGCTTTTAAGCTAAATGTCAGCTCCTCGCTGGTTTGGCTGAGCAGGGCAAACTGCTGGTCGCGGGCAAAGCCGTGCTGCGACAACTTATACTCCTTGCCTTGATGCAGATAGGTATCCTGGGGCAAGCGGCCAACGATAGGAAAAAGCACCGGCGCATGACGCGCCCACACGGCTGGGTCGGCTTGCCAGATGTACTCTAGGTCGTTGAAATCTTTGCGGATGAAGCTGCTTAACTCAGCGCCAAAGGAGTTCACCGTTACGCGGCACTGATCGTTTTCGAGAGAAAAAGTCATGAAGTGAGAGCTTGTTTTCTTAGAACATCTACTGCCTTACGCGCTTGCTCAAAGCGTTGGCCACTTGTGCCGCTTATTTCAACGTAAGTGGCGCCCATCTTTTGCAGCTGGGCTAAGTATAGATTATAAAAGTACTGGCGACGGTGGGGGTGCTCACGCAGGGGGTCAAACTCCCAGGGCAAGTCGATACCGGGCAGCAGCACCAGATCATAGCGCTGCTGCTCCAAGTGGCGCTGAATCCAGTCCGGGCACTGCCCAAACGCGTCCTCCGCCCATATTTTGATAACCAACAGATCGGTATCGAAGAATACGACTTCGCGCGCGGCAGCGGCGGCCGAGGCTTCGGCGGCAAGCTGGCCGTGGGCGATTTGCTCTAAATCATACAGCGTATAGCGGGGACCATTTTCTTCCAGATACTGGCGGGCATATTCGGGCGCCCAAGTGGTAGCGTAATGCTCGGCCAGCAGACGGCTCAGCGTGGATTTTCCCGTCGACTCGGGGCCGGTGATAGCAACGCGCAGCATCAGGCAGTTTGCGGCTTAAGAGTAGCACGTAGCAAACGGCGCCACTCCAGGTAGCCATAGGCGGCCAACACCAAGTACACCGCATATAAACCCGCCGTCAGATAAAGCTCACGGTGCCAGTACAGACCAATGTAGGCTACATCGACCACCAGCCAAAGAATCCAGTTTTCGAGCTTTTTGCGCGTTAGCAGCACTTGCGCTACCAAGCTAATGGCCGTGGTAGAGCTATCCCAGTACGGAATAGCGGCATCCGTGTGCTCGCTCAAAGCATAGCCCACTCCTACGGCATAAGCCACTCCCACCGCGCTTAGCCACGTCCATTGCCGCGCGGTAGCCCGGGTTACGGGTAGCTCTTGGGCTTGCGGTCCGCCGTACAGCCATTGGTACCAGCCATAAAATGCGAGGGCAATAAATACCCCCTGCAAGGCCATGTCGGAGTAAAGGCGCGCCTCCCAAAATACGATAACGTAGAGGGCGCAGCTGACCAGTGCAGTAGGAAAATTCCAGATGGAATTGCGAGCGGCCAGCCATACGCAGGCGATGCCCGTTATCACCCCAGCCAACTCTACGGGACTGCTGGCCAGCAAGCCAGACCACAATTCGGATACGTCCACGCGCGGTTCTTTAAACAAGAAGAAAGACCGAAGGTAGCAAGGGTTCCCTTATTTTTGCCCCCCAATCGCCTTTTTGCCTCCTACCCTATTCTCGCTTTATGCTCCCCGAACTAACGCCCCAAGATCTGCAAGCCCGCCTACAGCGCGGCGAGCCCGTGCAACTCGTGGATGTGCGCGAGCCGGAGGAGTATGAATACTGTCATATAGAAGGTAGCCTGTTGCTGCCTTTGGGTGACCTGCCGCAGCATGTAGAGGAGCTGGCCACCGACCGGCCGGTGGTACTTATCTGCCACCACGGCGTGCGCTCGGCTCAGGCATTAGGTTACCTACAACACCGCCACGGCTTAACAAACCTGCTGAACCTGCGCGGCGGCATCCATGCTTGGAGCGTTCAGGTAGATCCTTCGGTAGCGATATATTAACCGGTCATGCAGAGTGCCGCAAAGCATCTGCTTATAAATAAGATCTCTAAGGAAAACTCGATTTGCAACTGCCTGACCTGCCTATCCGCGCGGCCTTGCCCGAGCTACTTGCTACGCTTGGCTCAACGAATTGTGCCGTATTGCAGGCGCCGCCCGGAGCAGGCAAGACGACTTTGGTACCGCTGGCGCTCTTGAATGCATCCTGGATGCCCCCCACCGGACGCATTATCGTGCTTGAGCCGCGGCGGCTTGCGGCACGAGCCGCAGCGGCGCGTATGGCTCAGCTTCTGGGCGAGCCGGTAGGTCAAACGGTGGGGTATCGAGTGCGATTGGAAAGCCGGATTTCGGCCAAAACGCGGATTGAAGTAGCCACGGAGGTTATTCTGACCCGCATGTTGCAGGATGATCCGGCGCTGGAAGGCGTAGCGGCCGTGTTATTCGACGAGTTTCATGAGCGGAGCGTGCAGGCCGATTTGGGCCTGGCGTTGGCCCTAGATGCTCAGGCAGTATTGCGCCCCGACTTACGGATTCTTATTATGAGTGCCACGCTGGAAGCGGAACGTTTGGGCGCTTGGCTCGGGGCACCGGTGGTACGTAGCGCGGGCCTGCAGCACCCGGTCAGCACACATTATTTGCCCCCCAGTCGGGTAGCGGCAGCCGGCAACCGACCTACCGAACGACTGACGGCCTTGGTACCAACGGCCATCCGTGAAGCCTTGGCTCAACATCCTCTTGGTGACGTGCTGGTGTTTTTGCCTGGCCTAGCCGATCAGCGGCGCGTGGCAGAGCGCCTGGCTGGCACGCTGTCGACAACGGTTGATGTACATGTGCTCCATGGCGAGTTGCCCGCCGAACAGCAGGATGCGGCTCTTCGTCCGGCTCCCGTTGGGCGGCGCAAAATCGTGCTGACCACCAGCATTGCCGAAACCAGCCTGACTATTGAAGGCGTGCGGGTGGTGATTGACGGAGGCTATGCCCGAGTGCCGCACTTCGAGCCTCGCACGGGCCTAAGCACCCTGCAAACGGTGCCCGTGAGTCAGGCTGCGGCCGACCAACGTCGCGGACGCGCCGGCCGTTTAGGGCCCGGAACCTGCGTACGATTGTGGACCGAAGCCGAGCACGCTGAGCATCCGGCGCATTTGCCCCCCGAAATCCTTACCGCCGACCTGAGCAGCCTTGCCCTCGAGCTGGCGCTGTGGGGAACCCACGATCCGGCGGCATTGCGCTGGCTTGATGCACCACCTGCTGCGGCGCTGGCCCAGGCCCGCGACTTACTGGTCAGGTTAGGAGCAATTTTGCCCCCCGGCCCTCCTACGCCACATGGCCGCGCGTTGGCTGGCCTAGGACTAGTGCCCCGCTTAGGGCATTTGGTACTGCGGGGCAAAGAAGCGGGCTACGGCGCTACGGCCTGCGCCTTGGCCGCTTTGCTTACGGAGCGCGACTTATTACGTCCCGCCGACAGTACTCCTGCCCCACCCGATTTGCGCCTGCGCCTGGAAGCCCTAATGACGGGACGCCCTCCCTTGCCCGGCTTAGTGCCCGATAGTGGTGCCCTGCATCGGGTGCGGGAGGCCGCAGCCGTGCTTCGCAACCGTGCATCTGTTCTTAACTCTCCTATTGAGCCGGATGCAGCCGGACTACTAGCTGCCTTAGCTTACCCCGACCGCCTGGCCCAGCGCGAAACCTCTGAGCGCGTCAGACTAGTAACCGGCCAGCGCGCCGTACTGCCAGCCGAGCATTTTGGGCAGGAATCCGTATTTTTTGCGGTGGCTCACTTAGATGGCAATGCCGCCGCGCCGCGTGCCGTACTGGCTGCCCCCGTAGACCGTACCGAGCTTGAAACCCACTTTGCAGACCTGATAACCAGTACAGAAGAAGTACGCTGGGAGGAGGCCGCTGGCAGAGTAACATCCCGTCGTTTGCGGCGCCTAGGCGCACTAACCCTCGCTGATCAACCACTTGCTCAACCTGATCCATCGGCAGTTGAAGATGCTCTGCTCAATGGATTACGCCGTCAGGGAATTCAACGCTTACCGTGGACAGAAGAAGCCCAACACCTGCGGGAGCGGCTGGCTTTTCTGCACCATCACCTGCCCAATGAATGGCCCGATGTGTCAGATGCAGCGTTGCTCCTGCACTTACCGCATTGGTTGGGACCCTTCATTACCAGCCTGCGCACGCTTGTGGAGATAAACCGGCTAGACTTAAGCGAAGCTCTACTGAGCTGGTTGCCCGGCGGTTGGTCCCATCGTCAGGAGCTGGACCGCTTGGCGCCCTCCCACGTGGTCGTTCCTACCGGCTCACGCATCCGGGTCGATTATGCTGACCCCGCTGCTCCCGCACTGGCCGTGCGCCTACAGGAGGTTTTTGGGCTGTTAGATACTCCGCGAGTGGCTGGGGGGCAAATTCCGCTTACCATGCACTTACTTTCGCCCGGCCACCGACCAGTTCAGGTAACCCGGGATTTGCGCAGCTTTTGGGCCACCGGCTACTTCGAAGTGCGCAAGGATATGCGCGGCCGCTACCCGAAGCATTATTGGCCCGATAATCCGCTGGAAGCAGAACCTATGCGCGGCACCCGTCGGCAAAATGGCTTGAAGTAAGCGGTACTCTTTGTTCCGTAGTGATAGTTCAGGCCGGTCTAGTCCTTTGTTTTAGTTGGGCTTGGTGGGGGGCAAATTTCAAGGAAACATGCCTACTAGTGCCTGCTTTTAGGGGTTGCTTCACTATTTAATAACGAGAAGATTCTCAATGTCAACGACGTAACCCAACTTTTCGTCGTAGCTTTACCCGGCAATAAGAGTCACCTAATCTTCTTGTTGCCATGGCTGACCAATCTGCCAAAATTGCCTTCGAGGCCCTTACCTACGACGACGTTCTGCTGCTACCTGCCTATTCGGAGGTATTGCCCCGCGACGCCGACACCAGCTCCCAGCTTACCCGGAATATTCGTCTGAACCTGCCTTTTGTGTCGGCAGCCATGGATACCGTGACCGAATATGAGCTGGCCATTACGATGGCCCAGGAGGGTGGTATCGGTATTATTCACAAGAACATGAGCATCAAGGACCAGGCGGAGCAAGTGCGCCGGGTGAAGCGCTCAGAAAGCGGAATGATTCTGGACCCATTTACGCTGTCCGAAACGGCTACCCTTGGCGATGCCAAACAGCTCATGCGCCAGCACAAGATCGGCGGCATTCCGATTATTGACGAGCAGCGTCATCTCAAAGGCATTTTGACCAATCGTGACTTGCGCTTCGAGAAGGATATGGAGCGCTCCGTAGCGGATGTAATGACCCGCGACAACCTGATAACAGCGGCTACCGGCACCGACATGGCTCAGGCCGAAGACCTGTTACAGGAATTTAAAGTAGAAAAGCTTCCCGTTGTCGATGAGCAAGGCCGCCTTACCGGCCTGATCACCTATAAAGACATTCGCAAACGCCGCCGCACCCCTCGCGCTTGCAAAGACGTATTCGGGCGCTTACGCGTGGGCGCTGCCGTAGGTGTGACGCCCGACTTGCTGGAACGCGTAGCTGCTCTCGTTCAGTCCGGGGTAGATGTAGTAAGCGTAGATACGGCTCATGGTCATTCCAAAGGAGTATTAGATGCCGTTCGCCGTATAAAACAAGAGTACCCTGGCTTAGAAGTAATTGCGGGCAACGTCGCTACTGCAGAAGGCGCCCGTGCATTAGCAGATGCCGGTGCCGATGCCGTTAAAGTAGGTGTTGGGCCCGGCTCTATCTGCACTACACGCATCATTGCCGGCATTGGCGTACCGCAACTCTCAGCCGTTTTGGAAGCCGCCCGTGGCCTCGAAGGCACTGGTGTACCTCTTATTGCTGATGGTGGCGTCAAGTTTTCGGGCGACGCTGTAAAAGCGTTTGCCGGTGGTGCCTCCTCTGTGATGATTGGCTCCATGCTGGCTGGCACGGAGGAAGCTCCTGGTGAAGTTATTATTTATGAAGGCCGCAAATTCAAAACCTACCGGGGCATGGGCTCAGTGGAGGCAATGGAAGACGGCTCGAAAGACCGCTACTTCCAGTCAGCCGAAGATGATGTAAAAAAGCTCGTACCAGAAGGGATTGTAGGTCGCGTGCCTTTTAAAGGCGGCGTGGGTGAGGTCCTGTATCAGTTAGCTGGTGGCTTGCGAGCTGGCATGGGCTACTGTGGTGCTCCAACTATAGCTGTACTACAGGAAGCTCGTATGGTGCGCATTACCGGCGCTGGCTTGCGTGAAAGTCACCCCCACGATGTCCAAATTACCAGTGAGTCGCCTAACTATAGCAGCCGCTAACTCTCTGGGTTTGGATTGAATTATACGATGCCACCAGCTTATTAGCTGGTGGCATTCTTATGGCTACTGAACCTATTTCTTAGGTGTTGCGGCAAGCATATAACGACGAAATCAGGCCTCGTATTTGTACTCAAAATAATTGTCATAAGTACGTAGCCCTACAATTTACATAAGCTGCGCCCTACAGCTTATAATATACTCATCCAGATTTAGATTACATTAGGTGGCCTTCACTCAGAGCTACCTTATTCTGAATATGCGTCGTGAGTAAGCAAAAAGACGGCAGGCCTTATTTAATTAATAAGGCTTTATCTTGCTCTATATTTCAGTCTACACCGGTTGCTTTTCGATACGCGTAATTTGTATTTAATTACTCTCTATGCCCTCTAGTCAGAGGCTTACAGCCACGCTATTACCCCTTACGCTGCTTAGCTGGGTCGTGCTGCTGGTTAGTACGCTTCTTCGCGCTAGCCCGTCGGCAACGACTTCTCTATCTGCCCTGCCCGATTGGGTGACTCTGGTTGCCCAAGCTGTATTTGCTGCTGGGGTGTTCATGTACTACCGCCTCCAGCCAGATCCATTGCGGGGCACCGACTTTGTCGGGTTATTCCGTCGATTAGTGCTCGGACCAGGCATACTGGCCAGTATTTGCGTAGCGCTACATCTACTTGAGCGCTTTGTACAGTACCAGCTACCGAGTAGCGACCGGACCTTCTTTGCGGTAATTTATACCATCAACTTAGGGTTATTTATCCTGTTCTTGGCTAGTACTACCTACACGTGGCGGTCGTTGGTGCTGTTCCGATCTACGGGCCGGCTGCGCCGCGAGTGGGAGCTTTTTGAAATCCTATTAGGCGGCACGCTCCTGTTTCGGCTTCTGGGCTGGGATTTGCCTACTCCTGTATCCCTACTGATTGTGGGTGGGTTGGCCATTTTTGGCGTGTATCTGAGCGGCAACCAGAAATGGGTAGCATATTTGAATAGACGGCAGAAGTGGGAAGTGGTCTTTATGCAGCTGGCTATCCTGCTGTGCATGACCATCTTCGTAGCCTACTTCGTGCGAATTCAGTACGATCCGAAGCTGATAGCTCCCGAACCGCAGCATGCTTTCTTACTGCTTACGGTATTCTTCGCGGCTTTTTATGCCGTGATGGGGCTATTTGTCACCTTTTTCAATTTGCCCACAGCAGGCGTCTTTGAGCAGAAAAGAGAAGAAATTCTGAGTTTACAGCGCCTCACGCAGCTTATTCAGCGGGGGCAAACGGAGGAGGATGTATACAGCATGCTCTTCGATGCGACGGTGCAAACGGTGGAAGCCGATGCCGCCTGGCTTGATGTAGAAGCAAGCGACGAAACATACAAAGGCCAACGCTACCATATCACTGAGGAACAGTGTACTGCCATTCGGGGGCTGCTGGCTGATTACAATTTGGGCCACATTGAATACCTGAATAATGACCTGCCGAATAGCAGCGGCTTTCGCAGTTTAGGCTTGCCTTTCGGTTCGCTGATCGTGATGCCTTTGCGCTCCGCGAAGCGCCAGTACGGAGCCTTGTATATGCTGAAAAACCAGCCTCAAGGCTTCGACCGCGAGAACCTGGGCATTCTGCAAACCTTTACCAGCCAGACGATTCTTAGCATTGAGAACCTTCAGCTGGTAGCGGCTTCTATTCAGAATGAGCGTGTGCAGGAGGAGCTTAAAATTGCCTCCACCGTACAGGAAAGTTTAATTCCGAAAGATCTTCCCATTGACAACTGGTTTGAAATCAGCTCGCATGCGCTGGCTGCCAAGGAAGTGGGGGCGATTTTTATGACTTCTTGCACCTGCCGGGTCAGCGCCTGGCTATTCTGATCGGCGATGTGTCGGGTAAGGGCATCACAGCGGCTTTTCATATGGCCCAGATGAAAGGCATTTTTCATGCTTTGATGCAGGAAAACCCGCTGGCTCGTAATGAGCGCGAAAAGTTTCCGGTGCCCAGCAAGTTCATGGCTATGGCTAATAAAGCGCTGGTGCATTGCCTCGAAAAGTCGTCTTTTATTACAGCATCGCTATATATAATAGATTATGAGAACCGTGGCTTCGTTTTTGCACGCGCCGGGCATTGTCACACCTTGTATTACCACTCTATTAAGGAGGAGGTATCGTACTTCCGCACTACGGGCTTAGGCTTGGGCATTATTCGCCAAGACTCCTACGAGAAACATATTAAGAACCAATTCTACGATTACAACCCCGGCGACGTAATGGTAATCTACACAGATGGCATTGTGGAGGCGCGGGGGGCAAATAAGGAAGAATACGGCGAGGATCGTCTGCAACAGATGCTGGAGCGCACGTATTATCTGGAGGCCGAAGAAATCAAGAATATGATTCTGGAAGACTTAGCGGAGTTCAGCCGTGGTCAACCAATTCACGACGACCAGACCTTGCTTGTTATCAAGTTCCGGGCGTCTCAACCAGAACCAACCGTCTGACGTAGATGGGTCCTATGAAAATCACGCAACAAACCACCGCGCATACGCTCACGCTCAGCCTCGATGGCGAGTTGGATGCCAGCTCTTCAGTGATTCTGGATACGGAACTGACGAAGCCCGAAATCCTGAATTATCAGAAAGTATTAATTGATTGCCAGCGCCTGAATTACATCTCATCCGCAGGTCTTGGCGTCTTTATTTCTCACCTCCAGCGCTTCCAGGATGCCAATGTCAAATTGGTCTTTTTTAACATGCAGGAAAAAGTGCACAACGTATTTGAAATTCTGGGGTTAGATACGCTGATGACCATCGTGCCTTCCGAGTCGGAAGCCACTGCCATTTAAGCTTGACAGCGTAACGAGGGGATGAAGAACGTAATTCGCATAAGCTGTAGCCGGGCTAACCTGAAGATAGTGCGCGACTTTGTGAGCGCCTATCTGTCGGTGTACCACTTATCCGAATTGCATATCAATCAGATTGTGCTGGCCGTTGATGAGGTCGTGGCCAACCTGATTATTCATGCCAATGCCGAGAACGAATCGCAGTATCTGCAACTCAAGCTGGCTATGGAAGACCACATGTTTGGCATCGAGATAGAGGACGACAGCAAGGAATCGTATTTGCCGTCAACCTTCCGAGAGCCCGATTTGCTGGAGCATATCCGGCTTGGGAAGAAAGGTGGCGTAGGCATGGCACTCGTCAACCGCATCATGGACCGCGTAGAGTTTTCTTCCTCCGGCAACCACAACGTTTGCCGGCTCTACAAGAAAGTGGTGTAGTTCAACGTTCTGATTTTCAAAAAGCCCCCAAGACCTGGGGGGCTTTTTTGTACACGCTCAGTTTGCTAGCGCGCTGAGTTAGGCCGAAAAAAATCCGTAAAATTGCACCTGGCAACGACTCGGCCCTCAGGGTCACAGGGGAGTTATTGTTCGTCTCGCATCTTTTTTTCTTTATGCCCAAACGCATTTTGTACGCCAGCCTCGCAGCCGGCGCGCTACTGGCCGTCGGATGCCAGTCTACCAAGTCAACTACTTCTGCTGCCAAGCAGCCTGCTGTAGTTACCTTAGGAAAGCAGGTAGTACCAGCCTCGGAATTCGCCTACGTATACCGGAAAAACAACGCTACGGCTCCCAATTATGGGACCCGCGCCAATGTGACGGAATACCTGGATTTGTACACCAACTTCAAGCTGAAGGTGCTGGAAGCCGAGCAACGTGGCTTGGATACCACGCAGGCCTTTCAGCGTGAGCTGGATGGCTACAAGCAGCAGCTGGCGCAGCCCTATCTCACGGAGAAAAGCGTGACCGATCAGCTTGTGCGGGAGGCCTACGACCGGCTAAGCAAGGAAATCAGCGCTTCCCATATTCTGGTGCGCGTAGCTCCTGACGCCGATCCGCGGGATACACTAGCAGCGTATCAAAAGGCGGTGGCTTTGCGGCAGCGCGTTACCAGCGGTGAAGACTTCAACCAAGTGGCTCGTCAGGCCTCCGAAGATCCTTCGGCGCGTGATAATGGCGGGCAACTCGGCTATTTTACAGCTATGCAAATGGTGTATCCATTTGAAAATGTAGCGTACAAGACGAAAGAGGGCGAAGTCTCGGCGCCCGTCCGGACGCGCTTTGGCTACCACGTAATCAAAGTCAACGACGTGCGGCCGGCTCAGGGCGAGATTAAAGTAGCCCACCTCATGATTCGGGCCACGCCCGGCATGCCCAAGGCCGATTCGGTAACGGCTAAAAAGAAGGTTGATGAACTTTATTCCCGCTTACGGCGCCGTGAGGATTGGGATAAGCTGGTAACGCAGTTTTCAGAAGATGCCGGCTCGGCGGCCAATGGCGGCGAGTTGCCTGCTTTCGGCACCGGGCGCATGATTCCAAGCTTTGAGGAAGTAGCCTTTAAGCTCCAGAAGCCCGGCGACATTTCAGCGCCCGTTCAGACGCCGTATGGCTGGCATATCATCAAGCTTATCGAAAAGCAGCCTGTGCCCACCTTTGAGGCCATGGCTCCTACACTAAAGAGCAAAGTAGCTAAAGACTCGCGCTCGGAGCTAAATCGGGCGGCCTTTCTCAAGCGCATCCGGCAGGAAAACCAGTTCGTAGAAATGCCCCCCGTTCGCGACGCTTTGTTGGCCCAAGCCGATACAGCGCTGGTAAATGGCCGTTTCAAGTCAGAAACGTTCTTGAGCAAATTCCCGAGTGGCAAGCGCAAAAAAGGTGAGCTAGTTGTCAACGGTGATGCTCCGCTGTTTACCATCAAAGGCAAACCCTACCCCATCAAGGACTTTCTGGCCTATGTGCAGCAAGGTCAGCGCGCACGCGCTGGCGCTGATCCGCGCTTTGTGATGCAGCAGCTCTACGATCAATACGTGGATCAAAGCCTGACGGAATTTGAAAAGACAAACCTCGATACCAAGTACGAGGATTACCGCATGCTGGTAAAAGAGTACCGCGACGGTATCCTGCTTTTCCAGCTGATGGATGAGAAAGTATGGTCGAAGGCGCTGACGGATACAGTGGGCTTGCAGCAGTTTTTCACAGCTAACCAAGCCAATTATCAGTGGGGGCCTCGTGTGCAGGCCACCATGATCAGTGCAGCCTCGCCAGCTATCCTGACGCAGGCACAAAAGCAACTGGCTACGGGTCGCTATGAAGTAACCCGCGATACGCCATCGCCAGTATCGTTCCGCGCTGGTCAGGCCACCATTTTGCCCCCCAGCCAGGCAAGTCTCGACCGTCTGGCTACTAGCCTAGCAGCCGACCCAACCCTGAATCTGACGGTTACGGGCCGAGTAAAGCGCGGTGAAACCGCTGCTTTAGCTCAGCGCCGCGCGGCTGCAGTAGCTGCCTACCTGACTGGCAAGGGCGTAGCTGCCAGCCGCATCATCACCAAGACGACGCCTACACCTGCCTCTGATGCTTCGGCCCTGTTCACGCTAACCAGCACCAGCACGGCCGTATTGGAAGAAAACTTAAATGCGAAAAATCCGCTGGCTGTGCAGATTCTGAAGCAGAATTTTCAAAAGGGCGACAGTAAAGTAGTTGACGACGTAATAGACCGTGGCCCAGGCACTTATCAGGTGCAGAAAGATGGCCGTTTCTACGCTGTTACTATTGAGCAAGCGCTGCCAGCCGGGCCAAAGACTTTATTCGAAACCCGAGGCCAGGCTACCTCTGACTATCAGAACTATCTGGAGAAGCAGTGGCTGGCCGAGCTTCGCACCAAGAATCCCGTGCAGGTCAATCAAACGGAAGTGGATAAGCTGATAACCAAATAAGCAGGCGAAACTGCCGAAAAAGCCCCCCAGAGAGCCCAGCAAAGGCAGCCGGTTTCTGGGGGCTTTTTCATTGTATAAACATGAGCACGGGACGTGTTCGCTCCACCTGAGCAAAAGTTGCTGGGCCGCGCAACGTTAGCCGGCAATAAGGTCTCTTTACTCCGAAACGCTCTTTTCCGGCCTCAAAGTCAGCTTTTTGCCAGAGAAGGGATTTATGTTGAAATTTACCGGCGGCTTTTCGCGTTTCGATAGCCGTTGGGCTGGATATTCTTTGCTGTTCAGCCTCTTATTTTCTGAATTACATGACTCAATTATTTCGTACGGCGGCTCGTGTAGCGCTGTTGAGCGGTGGCTTACTCGTAGGTGCGATGAGCACTGGTTTCGCTCAGCTAGGTTTGGCCCGGCCTGTAGGTCGCCAAACTGTAGATGCCATCATCGTGAAGCTGGACAACCAGATTGTGTTGCGCTCCGACCTCGAAAATATTTATCAGCAGGAGCTGGCTCGTGCGGAGGGCAAACCCCTGCCTCCAAATGTTAAGTGTCAGATTTTGGAGAGCATCGTGCTGAACAAGCTCATGCTGGCAAAAGCCGAGGTTGACTCTGTAGTGGTGGAAGACGACCAGGTAAGGAGCGAGCTGGATCGGCGTATGGCGTATTTCGTGCAGCAGATTGGCTCGGAGCAGAAGCTGGAAGAATACTACAAAAAGCCCATTAAGCAGCTCAAGGACGACTTGCGGCCCCAGGTAAAGGAGCAGCTCATCCAGCAGAAAATGCAGGAAGAAATTGCCGGCAAAGTAACCGTAACACCCCGGGAGGTGAAGCAGTTTTTTAACCGCATTCCAAAGGACAGCTTGCCTTACTATTCCACCGAAGTGGAGGTCGGCCAGATTATTAAGTTTGCCCAAGTCAACCAAAAGGCCAAGCAGGAAACACAGGCGAAACTCAACGAGCTCAGGGCGCGCATCATAGCGGGCGAAGACTTCGAGAAACTGGCTAAGGAATTCTCCCAAGATCCTGGCTCCGCGGCCCAAGGTGGCTACTTAGGCTTTTTTAAGCGCCGTGAGTTGGTGCCCGAGTACGAGGCTGCTGCTTTACGCTTGGAGCCTGGCCAGTTGTCACCCATCGTAGAGTCGCAGTTTGGCTTCCACCTTATCCAGCTCATCGAGCGCAAAGGTGAGACTTTCAGCACCCGTCACATTCTGCTTAAGCCAGCCACTGGTACTTCCGACGTAAGTGAGGCGGCCGTGCAGCTCAGTAAAATTCGTAAGCGCATTCTGGCCGACAGCATCACGTTTGCCAAAGCGGCCAAGGATTTCTCCGACGATAAAAACACCAGCGGCAACGGCGGCCTGATTCAGAACCCTCAGGACCGGAGCAACTACCTACCATTGGATAAGATCGATCCGGCTATTTTCTTCACCATCGATACCATGAAAGTGGGTAGCATCACGCCTCCCATGCCCTACCGCACCGATGACGGCAAGGACGCTATGCGTATTCTGTGGCTGAAATCGAACAACCCGCCCCACCAGGCTAACCTGCAAGACGACTACCAGAAAATCGCGGCTGCAGCTCTCAACGAGAAGAAAAACAAGGCCCTGGATGAGTGGTTTAAGAAGAACCGTGGCGACGTCTATATTGAAGTAGACCCGCAGTATGCTGACTGTAAGCTACTTAATGCGGTTAATTAACTTTTAGGAGCTAGGAGTGAGAGGAGAGGAACACCTAAAAGTGTGTTCTTGGCTTCTTACTCCTAGCTTTCGGCTTCTAGCTCCTACCCTTACATGCGAAATTTCTCTTCCGATAAAGAAGCCGCCGACGCGTTGGCTCAGTCATATCAAGCCCTACGGCAGGAAATCGGTAAAATAATTATTGGGCAAGATGAGGTGGTTCGCCTGGTGCTTACAGCCGTATTTTCGCAGGGTCATTGCTTGTTGGTCGGAGTTCCAGGCTTAGCCAAAACGCTGCTTATCCAGACGATTGCCGACTCCCTAGATCTGTCGTTCAACCGTATTCAGTTTACGCCTGACTTGATGCCTTCCGACATTGTAGGTTCGGAAACGATGAATCAGCAGCGCGATTTTCACTTTGTGAAAGGACCTGTGTTTGCCAACATCGTGCTGGCCGACGAAATCAACCGGACGCCGCCCAAGACGCAGGCAGCCTTGCTGGAAAGCATGCAGGAGTATTCGGTAACGGTGGCTGGGCAGCGCTACCCGTTGGAGCGGCCTTTCTTCGTGCTCGCGACCCAAAACCCAATTGAGCAGGAAGGCACCTATCCCCTACCTGAAGCCCAGCTCGACCGCTTCATGTTTAATATTCAGTTAGGCTATCCGAGCTATGATGCTGAGTTGCAAATCGTGAAGAACACAACTTCCGATCATCGCCCCACGGTGAGCAAAATATTGCACGGCGATGACATTCAGGCATTTCAGCACTTGGTGCGCCGCGTACCCGTGGCCGATAACGTAGTAGAGTATGCCGTTAATCTGGTGCACAAAACCCGTCCAAACACGGATCGGGGGGCAGCGCGGGCTACGCAGTTGCTGGAGTGGGGTGCCGGGCCGCGGGCCTCGCAACACCTCATTGTGGGGGCTAAGTGCAACGCCTTGCTCAACGGCAAGTATTCGCCCGACATTGAAGATGTGAAAGCCGTGGCGCTACCCATTTTACGTCATCGCTTGGTGCGCAATTTTAAAGCGGAAGCCGAAGGAATTTCGGTAGAGCAGATAGTAAAAGAATTACTGTAGTGCGCTGAAAGCTTGAATAGAGCCTAGCTTTGTGCTTTCTATTCCCCTTTCGCATTCAACATTTAACGCCCAATATTTCAAGGATGGAAGCTTCCGGTTATTACCAGCAATTCGAGCGCAACATTGCTATTATTCTGGATGCCTTGCAGGCCGGCCTCGATTTGCGCACTACCACGCTGGCTACTTCTCTGCCGCTGGAAGTATATGTACTCTGCGAGGTGCTGAACCAAGGCGGCGCTCAGTTCCGCTTGACTACCGACGGTTTGGCACGTCTGGCCGAGTTTCGTGACCAGTACGTGCAGCGCGAAGCCGAAACTGAAGCTATCATGCAGCGCATTCTGGATGATAAAAAAGCTGTCATGCGCACCCCAGAAGGACGTATGCTGGTGAAAGAAATGCTTATCCGTCGGCTTGAGTTTTTCAACGAAGCTGCTCGGCAAGTAAATGTCATGCGCATTCAGCAAGCCTTGGGAAGTCCTTTGCAGTATAAACACCCATAAGCACGCTATACAATACATTCATAAAAAAGCCCCCAGAATTATTCTGGGGGCTTTTTTATGAATTCAGATTCAAGCTTAGCTCATCTTAGCCTTATACTCTGACTTGATTTTGGTATGGCCGTCTCTTTCGTGCTGTAGGTCTAGGTCATCGGCGGGCTCCCGCTTGAGTTTGCTAGGCACCTCGTCGCCATGCGGACCTTTGGAAAGTGTTACGCCACCATCCACGAAATACGTCGCGCCGGTTACGTAGCTGGCTTCATCAGAGGCCAGAAACAAGTAGACGTTGGCCACTTCTTCCGGCATGCCGCGGCGGCCCATTGGTACGCCTTGCACGGTTTGCTTTTCCATTTTAGCCGTCATCGGGCCGGTTTCCTTGTGCGTCCAGGCAGTATCGATAGGGCCAGGGCCCACGATATTGGACCGCACCCCGAACTTCGCCTGCTCTACGGCTACGCCACGCTGAAAAGCGTGCACGAAGCCCTTTGTACCGCCGTATGGTGCGTTCTGTGGAATACCCATATGCCCCGCCTCCGAACCAGCCGACACAATATTGCCGCGTGTTTTCTGCAAGTAAGGAATGGCCGCGCGCGTCATCATGAAGTTGGAGTACACGTTGTGCTTAATCATGTACTCAAACGCGTCTATCGGGTATTTATCGATAGTAGAAGTAGCGGGAAATACGCCGGCATTATTGATCAGAATATCCAGCTTGCCGAAGTCGTGAATAGCTAGCTTTACGCATTCTTCGGCCGCTTCTTTCCTAGAGATATCGCCAAGGAAGCCAATGGCGCTGCCGCCGCGGGCTTGAATTTCGTCTACTACTTCGCGCACGGGGTCAGTATCGAGACCCACGACCACCACGGCCGCGCCTTCTTGCACAAATCGTTTGCAAATAGCTTCGCCAATGCCAGTGCCGCCACCGGTTACAATGGCAACTTTGCCTTCAAGTCTTCTTTTCATAGCAGTTAGAGTGAGGTTGAGAATAGCTTCTGTAGCAAGGAAAAAACTCCTTTCTATTCGTATGATAGCTATTCAAACCAAACGAGATTTGCCCCCCAGAGTTACTATTCCCTGTCTTTGATCATCTCGGAGCTTAGTTTGCGCGTAGGTTGTTAGCTTGTCGCTTTCGCCGAATTATGTACGCCGCCGATCCGCCACCTTCTCCGGCCCGCTTGCCTTTGCTCACGCCTCGCCTCACGCTGCGGCCCTATGTGCCTTCGGACGAAGCGGCATTTTTCGCTGTTCTTGAAAAAGATCGTGCTCGACTCCAGGAAGCCTTTCCGGCCCGCCTTGCCGCCGTTCAAACCCCCGCTGATGCGGGCCGCATTCTAGAATCGTTTGATCTGGATTGGCACACCAAGCGGATGTTTGTGCTGGGCATCTGGCACACGGTTGGGGGGCAATATTTGGGCGACATCAGTCTGAAGCCTACCTGGGCACGAACTGTTACGGCCGAAATCGGCTACTACCTCGCCTCAGAAGCCGAAGGACATGGGTACGCTCGAGAGGCGCTAACGGCGGCCGTTCAGCTCGGTTTTAGCCCCATTATCAACGCTGACCGCCTAGTTATTCGTTGTAGGGTTAATAATCCTAAGAGCTGTGCTGTGGCCGTAGCGGCTGGGTTTCGCTCCGTACCTCCTAAGCCGCGTTTGTGGCCATTACAAGGCAATGAGAAAGAATCTCAAATTCTTCATTTTGCCCTTGACCGGTCCTGACACACCTATTCAGGGTTACGAACGCTAGCTCTTACGTTAGTCTGCCCGCCGCAGCATGGTTAGAAAGAACTCCTGATTGAAGTTCAGATACGTGCCGAAGGAAAATTCTATCTGCCGACGGTTGAGGTCATAAAAAGGCTCGAAGCGGGTTGTCAGCAGGATGTTGCCGGGCAGGTAAAAATCGCTGAACATGCGCAGAATAAGCAATTCGCGGCGGCGTTGGGTAAAGTCAGCGTTGTTGACGGTGCTGGAAATGGATTGGTACAGCCGCCCGCCTTGAGGCGAGACAAAGCCATTCCCCGACCAATAGCTCAGCATAATGTTGGAGAGACGCGTATTTACGCCGGCGTTTAAATACAGGCCGTTGCCCTTGTTGTAAGGCAAGACTTCCGTAAAGGAGTAATCGGTGAAGCGCGTAACGTAGCCATCGAAATGCAGCGCCCGCACAAAGCCAGTGGCGGACAGCTTACGCCGCACCCGCAGGCCGGTAGCGAAGTTGAACAGGGTTTGTAACGGCGTCGCAATCGTGTCTATTTGCCCCCCACGGTGCATTGCCAGAAACTGTAGCGGCACCACGCCCAGCCGCCAGCCCGCCGAGTCCTGATACGCCGTGACTTCAGAGGTAAGGCCGCCGGCTACCTGCTCCTGAAAGTTGCTGAATCGGTACTGCTGCCGCTGCCAGTCAACCCAAGCGTCGAGCTTCACACGGTTGGTTTGGAGCTTATACTGCATGCCTTCTTCCAACCGGTTGGTCATCACGCGCTCAAAATCAAACAGCGGCTCAATGTAATCGTGCTGCAAGTGTCCTTCGATATTCCCGAATAGAAAGCTGTGGGGGCCATTTTGGTACTTAGCCGTAAACACGGGCCGCACTTGCCGCAGGCGCGACGTGCCGTAGTCTTTATATAGAAAGATGCCGGCCTCCAAGCGGATGTTAGCGCTAGGAAAATACACGAGCCGTGGGGCTAACTGCGTCCCATAATACGTTCGGCCCTCGTCTATTTTGTTGAAATACTCGTTATCCTTCGTAAACAAGAAGCCCTGCACAGCCACTCGAAGCTGACCTTCGTACTCCGGCTTAATGGGCAATGAGTAGTTGAAAGCATGATTATCGAGTTGGGCAGCGACTGGAAAGCTACTTAGCAACAAACTAAGAAACAGACCGAATGCACACCAAAAAACTGGTTTAGACTGGGTATCAATGACTACCTTTGACAAAAATTTTAGCATTATCTATTTCTCCCAGAATCAGCAAATATTTTTAGCATTGCGGGCACAAAATATAGCATCCCTATGTTACCCACTGCCGACCTACAACAGCCGTATTCGACACGTAGAAAGCGGTTTTCCACTTGTAAAAACGGCCTAAAAAGCCTAATTTCACCAAACCTAAGCATTTATACCCCAACCCCATTCTAATGGCTGCATCCACTGACAAAGTTGTCAACGCCAACGCCGAGAAAATGAAAGCTCTTCAGCTTACGCTGGACAAGCTCGACAAGAACTACGGCAAAGGCACTGTCATGAAATTGAGCGACAATAAAGTCGTTGATATTCCTGCTATCAGCACCGGCTCGCTCGGGCTGGACATTGCCCTCGGCATCGGTGGTCTGCCCCGGGGCCGGGTCGTAGAGATCTACGGTCCTGAGTCGAGCGGTAAAACTACGCTTACGCTGCACTGCATTGCCGAAGCTCAGAAGAAAGGCGGCATGGCTGCTTTCATCGACGCCGAGCACGCTTTCGACCGTAGCTACGCCGAGAAACTAGGCATTGACACCGAAAACCTTCTGATTTCGCAGCCCGACAACGGTGAGCAAGCCCTTGAAATTGCTGACCAGTTGATTTCCAGTGGTGCCATCGATATCATCGTTATTGACTCCGTAGCTGCGCTGGTGCCGAAAGGCGAACTGGAAGGCGACATGGGTGATTCAAAAGTAGGCTTACACGCCCGTTTGATGAGCCAGGCCCTACGTAAGCTCACCGGTACGATCAACAAAACCGGCTGCTGCTGCATTTTCATCAACCAGCTTCGTGAGAAAATCGGGGTTATGTTCGGTTCGCCCGAAACGACCACCGGTGGTAACGCCCTGAAGTTCTACGCCTCCGTGCGTCTTGATATTCGCCGTATTGGCCAGATCAAGGAAGACAAGGACAACGTGACTGGTAACCGTACGAAAGTGAAGGTGGTGAAAAACAAAGTAGCGCCACCGTTCAAAGTAGTTGAATTTGATATCATCTACGGCGAGGGTATTTCCAAAGTGGGCGAGATTCTCGATTTGGGTGTTGATATGAACATCATCGCGAAGTCGGGCTCTTGGTTCAGCTACAACGGCGACCGTTTGGGCCAGGGCCGTGAGGGTGTAAAAACCATTCTGCACGACAACCCTGAGCTGGCTGATGAGATCGAAGCTAAGATTCGGGCCATGGTGAAAGGTGAGCCCGCTGTTGCGCTGGCCGCCATTCCTACCGATGAGTCGATTGACGAAGACGACGATTAATCTTTCTGAGTTTTTGTAATCCGAAAAAGCCCCCCAGATGATTTCTGGGGGCTTTTTTATTCAGCAATAAGCTGCGTTCTTGAGCCGTTGAGTGCTACCTGCAATCCGTCCCGACGTGCAACTCGTTTTTAAGCGTTGACGTTTCGCTTAGTCCTGTCTTGCCGGTCGTTCGCAGGGTTAGGGATATATTTGCTGGCATTTCATTTGACTTAGTGTCAGCTGAATCACTTTTTGGTTTACCCTTCATGACTCGCCGCTGGTCTTTGCTCCTTACGCTTTTGCTGCCTTTGCTGGCGCTGCTGGCCTGGCAGCCGGCTGACGGGTCGCGCACTGTTAAGAACACTAGCTTTACCAAGGGCGAGAAAATGCATTATAAAGTGCATTACGGCCTGATAAACGCGGCTGAAGCAACCATTGAGGTCTCCAGTTCTTTGCAGCGCATCAACGACCGGCCTTGCTACCAAGCGACCGTAACGGGTCGCACATTGGGCTCCTTCGACTTTTTTCTGCGCGTTCGTGACACGTGGCGCACCTTCATTGACACAACCAGCATTTTGCCCCAACGCTTTTACCGCAATATTGAAGAGAACACCTACCGCAAGCGTGAAACTGTTGACTTTGACCATTATAAAAATATGGCCAGCGTAGAATCACGCAAGAAGGAAAAGGATCCTGTGAAGCGTGGCACCTACAAAATACCGGAGAATGTGCAGGATCTAGTGAGCGGTTTCTACTTCCTGCGTACCCTCGACTACGACAAACGGCGGGTAGGCGAAGTGATTCGGGTGCAGGGCTTTTTCAGCAATGAGGTGTACAACATGGACGTGGTGTACAAGGGACGCGAAACCGTGGAAACCAAAGCTGGGATTATCAGAGCCATCCGCTTGGTGCCCAAAATGCCCCCCAACAAGCTTTTTCGCGGAGAGGATGGCGTTTCTGTTTACCTTTCCGATGACCGCAACAAGATTCCGGTACTCATTCAGGCTGAGATGTTTGTGGGCGCTGTGAAGGTGGATATGTATAAATACCAAGGCCTGAAGCACCGTTTGAATGTGGTCGCTCGCGCTGGTGCCAATCCTTGAGTAGACTACTCGCCGAAGCAGTTCACAATAAGGTAACATTAGGTTGGTCTCAGCAAACGGTAATTTTGTAGTCGATTATTCTTTCTGACTCAAACCTCTGCCCCGTGCAACCAACCGCTCCCCCAATGCCTACAAAATTCTGGTAGTCGATGATGATCCAGACATTGTAGAACTGCTGGAATACAACCTGCGCAAGGAAGGCTACGACGTGGCAACCGCCTCTGATGGTCGCAAAGCACTAGAAATTGCCCCCCAGTTTGCCCCCGACATTGTATTGCTCGATGTGATGATGCCCCACCTGGATGGTATCGACACCTGCCGACATCTGCGGACCTTGCCTAAGTTCAAGGACACGTACATCATCTTCCTGACGGCCCGCGCCGAAGAGTTTTCGGAAGTAGCCGCCTTTGAGGCCGGCGCTGATGACTTTATTGCCAAGCCTATCAAGCCTCGGGCTCTGATGGGCCGCCTGGCCGCCTTCGTACGCCGCGACAAAGACCCGCAAGTGGTGCTGGACACCATCGAAATCAACGGTCTGCGCATCGACCGGACGGGCTTTGCGGTGTATCAGGAAGGGCGCAAAATATCATTGCCCAAAAAGGAGTTCGAGCTATTGGCTTTCCTGGCTGCTTCGCCTCATAAGGTATTTGGCCGCGAAGAGTTGCTGCAGAATATTTGGGGCAATGATGTGTTTGTACTGGCTCGAACGGTAGATGTGCACGTGCGCAAAGTGCGCGAAAAAGTCGGCGACCATCATATCCAAACCATTAAGGGTGTGGGCTATAAGTTTAACATCGATGAATGATTTGCGGAGTCAGAATTTGATTTATCTGCACCGGTAAAAAGCCGGCCCTGCTACAGGGCCGGCTTTATATTTGGGCATGCGGCAGCTAGTAGTAGCCGCACACAACACCTCGCTTCAGCTCATGGATTTCTCTTCGCGCTCGATTGCCATTCTAATTGCCTTGCTCGTGGCAGCGGTGCTCGTTACGTTCGCCTGGACGGTGCCGACGCTTCCATTTCAGCAAGCTTTTTTGGCTGCGGGTATTACCGTAGCGGCTTGCTTCCTACTTGTTTATTTGGCGTTTGAGGCGTTGATCTTTCGTGAAATTAATAACATCTACGCGGGCCTAGAAAACGTCAAGCGCAAGGAGTTTCGGAAGCTTTCGAATAAGTTTTTGTTTCGGCCCGAGCCTTTGAAGCGCATGCGCGATGAGATTCTGCAAATGGCGGAGCGCAAACAACGGGAAATAGACGAGCTAAAACGTCTGCAAACACTTCGCCGTGAGTTTCTGGCCGACGTATCACACGAGTTGAAAACGCCAATTTTCGCTGCTCAGGGTTTTCTCCATACTGTTTTGGATGGCGATATGGACGATGAGTTTCTGCGCCAGAAGTTTCTCAAGAAAGCCGCTACCAGCCTTGATACGCTCGATGAGTTGGTACAGGATTTAGTGACCATCTCTCAGCTGGAAAAAGGAGTAGTTCGGATGCGACGGCAAGCATTCGATTTGGGCGAGCTTGTCCGTGAGATATTCGAGCAATTGGAGTCCAAAGCCACCCAGCGCCAGGTTACGCTCGAATTGATACGGTCGAATGAATCGGCGGGGGGCATTTTGGTGCTTGCCGACCGCAACCGCATTCGGCAAGTACTAGTCAACCTGATTGATAACGCCATAAAATATGGTCGTGAGGCCGGCCATGTTACCGTCACACTAACTGAAACAGCCAAATTCGTCCGCATCTCCGTCCGCGACGATGGTGAGGGCATTGCCAAGCAACACCATAATCGCATTTTTGAGCGGTTCTACCGCATCGATAAAAGCCGCTCCCGCGACTCTGGCGGCTCAGGACTAGGTCTCGCCATCAGCAAGCATATCGTGGAGGCGCACAAATCAACGATTCGAGTGCGCAGTGAGATCGGCCAAGGCACCTCGTTGGAGTTTAAGCTTGCGAAGCCGCGCAAGCCGGCAAAGGCTACAGCAACGCCCCAGGCGTAGCCCATAAGGTCATCTATCGCATAGGCTGTAAAGCGTGTTTTGCTTCGTACCTTTGCGGCCCGTTATGAAGCAACCCGATTTTCAAGATCTTATCCTGTTTGAAGACGACGACTACATCGTCATCAACAAGCCGCCTTTCCTGGCTACGCTCGATGAGCGCGTGGGCGGTGCGCCCAACATTTTGCGCATGGCCCGCCAGTACCATTCCGATATGCAGGCCTGCCACCGCTTAGATAAGGAAACGTCTGGTGCCTTGGCCTTAGCCAAGAACCCGGAGGCCTACCGTCACCTCTCTATGCAGTTTGAGAATCGGGAGGTAAAAAAGAATTACCATGCCGTAGCATGGGGCGTTCATCATTTTGACAATAAGCTGGTAGACCGCAGCATCGAAACGACCACGAAGGGCAAGGCTCGCCTGGCTTACAAAGGCAAGGCCGCCGAAACCTACTTCACTACGCTCGAAACGTTTGCTAAGCATACGCTAGTCCAGTGCGTGCCTATCACTGGCCGTATGCACCAAATACGTTTGCACCTGATGTACCTGCAGGCGCCCATTGTAAACGACACGCTGTACGGAGGAGAAGAATTCTTTTTGTCTTCGCTGAAAAAGAAGTTTAATATGAAGACTGGCGAAGAGGAACAGCCTTTCATCAAGCGATTCGCCTTGCATGCAGCCAAACTCACGTTTGCTCGCCTCAATGGAGAAGAGGTGACCGTGGAAGCACCATACCCAAAGGATTTTCGGGTATTGGTGGAAAATATGCGGCAACTCAAATAGACTGAATATTTGGTCCGAATGCCCGATGTGCTGGTCTAATTAGCGAGTTGGGTAAACCCAAAATTGCCCCCCATAAATTATCACGGCTCTTGAAAGTACGTGCTACTCAGGCACAAATATCACAGGCACCCTTGCATATCAATCGAAAGGCGGTAACTTTGTGTCCGTTTTTCCCGGACCCTGGTCCGTTCTATTCTCATTTCCAACCGCTTACCTTCTTCCCAATGGATCATCTGAGCTTCAAGACGCAATCCGTCAACAAAGCCAACGCCAACAAGGGCTGGGTTGTCGTTGACGCCAGCGTGGCCCCGCTGGGTCGCGTTGCCAGCCAGATTGCCAACATCCTGCGCGGCAAGCACAAGCCCTCGTTCACGCCCAACTCCGATTGCGGCGACTCGGTTATCGTCATCAATGCTGACAAGCTGCGTGTGACGGGCAAGAAAATGACTGAAAAAATCTACATCTCGCACTCGGGTTATCCCGGCGGTCAAAAGCGCAAAACTATGCGTGAGGTGATGGAGAAGTCATCGACTCGCGTGATTGAGCACGCCGTTCGCGGCATGTTGCCTCACAACCGTTTGGGCCGCGAGCAATTCCGCAGCCTGTTCGTATATGAGGGCGCTGAGCACCCCCACGCTGCCCAGCAGCCCGTGGAAGCTAATCTGAACAAACTGTAAGCCACGACGGCTTTCGTATTTTTTCTAACTTTTCTTTAATGGACATCTCCAACACCTCTGGTAGAAGAAAAACCTCGGTGGCCCGCATCTATATGCAGGCCGGGCAAGGGAATATCACTATCAACAACCGGGAAATGAAGGCCTATTTTGGCAACGAACTCCTGGAAAACATCGTGAACCAGCCCTTCGCTACACTCGAGAAACTCGGGCAGTACGACGTAAAAGTAAATGTGCGCGGTGGCGGCATTTCGGCTCAAGCCGAAGCTATTCGCTTAGCCATCTCGAAAGCGCTGGTAGGCGAGGACGCCGAATCACGGCCGGCTCTTAAGAAAGAAGGCTTCATGACGCGCGACCCCCGCATGGTGGAGCGCAAGAAGTTCGGTAAGCGTAAGGCCCGCCGCTCGTTCCAGTTCTCGAAACGCTAAAACCAGAGGAAATACATCATGGCTCAGTCCACCACTTATAAAGACCTGCTCGACGCGGGTGCCCACTTTGGTCACCTTACGCGCAAGTGGGATCCAAAAATGGCGCCGTACATCTTCATGGAGAAGAACGGTATCCATATTATTGACCTGAACAAGACTCTTGCTTCGCTGGATCAGGCTACTAACGCTATCCGTAATATCGCCAAGAGCGGTCGGAAGGTAATGTTTGTTGCTACCAAGAAGCAGGCTCAGGAGATTGTAACGGAAGAGGCTAAGCGCCTTAAAATGCCCTTCGTAACCGACCGGTGGTTGGGTGGCATGCTCACTAACTTCGCTACAGTTCGTAAGTCGCTGAAGAAGATGAGCACCATCGACAAGATGGTAAAAGAGAACACTGCTTATGCTGCAATGGCAAAGCGCGAGCGTCTGATGATGTCGCGTGAGCGTGAAAAGCTGGAGCGCGTACTAGGTGGCGTAGCCGACCTAAGCCGTCTGCCCGCTGCTCTGTTCGTAATCGACGTGAAGCGTGAGCACATTGCTGTAAAAGAGGCCAAAAAGCTAGGCATACCGGTATTCGCGATGTGCGATACCAACTCTAATCCCGAGCTAGTTGACTTCCCAATTCCTGCTAACGACGACGCCTCAAAGTCTATCTCTCTGATTGTAAGTGCTATGAGCAAGGCCATCGAAGAAGGTCTGTCGGAGCGCAAAGTCGATAAGGAAGAAGCTGACAAGAAGCAGTCCGAAGAGGAAGGCATCAAGGAAAAGCAAGCCGCCGACGAATAAGCGTTTAGAAGAAGCTAGGAGTTAAGAGATAGAAGACAGAATCCGGTGGGTTGAACCAGCTTTCGGATTCTGTTTCTTCCTCTTAACTCCTAGCTTCTTGTATAAACACCCCTACATAACATTCTAATTTCTAGCGTTTAGCTAGCTACTAACTTTTTAAGAAATGGCAGCAATTACCGCCCAAGACGTGAACAAGCTGCGCGCTATGACTGGCGCGGGCATGATGGATTGCAAGAAGGCTCTGACCGAGGCTAATGGCGACTTCGAAGCCGCTCGTGACATTCTGCGCAAGCAAGGCCAGAAAATCGCTGATAAGCGTGCCGATAATGCTACTTCTGAAGGCCTGGTATTAGTACAGGTTAGCGAGGATGGCACTAGCGGTAAACTGGTCGCTTTGGCCTGCGAAACTGAATCAGTAGCGAAAGTGGCTAACTTCCGTGAGTTGACTCAGCAGATTCTGGACGCGGCCGTGCGTACTAACGCTGGCACCAAGGAAGACCTGTTGGCAACCAAAGAAGCGGACGGCTTGACTCTGCAAGACCACATCACTGATTTGATGGGTAAAATCGGTGAGAAGCTGGACGTAACATACGCTACGCTAACTGCTGAGAAAGTAGCTTCGTACATTCACTCCGACAACAAGAAAGGCGTACTTGTAGGTCTGAAGAATGTAGCCGGTGCCGATGTTACTGAGGTAGGCCGCGACGTAGCGATGCAGATCGTAGCGATGAAGCCTGTAGCCGTCGACAAAGAGGGCGTTGACTCTGCTACTGTTGAGCGCGAAATCGAAATTGGCAAGGAGCAGGCGCGTGCTGAAGGCAAGCCCGAAGCTATGCTGGAGAAGATTGCGCAAGGCAAGCTGAACAAGTTCTACAAGGATAACACCCTGCTAAATCAGGAGTTTGTGAAAGACAACTCGCTGACCATCGCTCAGCTGCTCGATAAGAAGCAGAAAGGTATGACAGTAACTGACTTCAAGCGCGTAGTCATTGGCGGCTAAGCTTTTTTAGCTCCGACAATAAAAAAGCCCCCAGCGAATTGCTGGGGGCTTTTTTGTGCAAACGAAATCAAGGGCCTCCTGTGCTCTCTAATTATACGTCCTATTATTTGACAGCTTGTTGCTGTGCTTGCCACGCTTTTACCCGCGCCACAGCATTCTCCCGCACATTCATATAGTATAGTCCGTAGTCGGCGATGTGGAAAGAATGGCGTAACTCGGGGCGGCCTGGAACCAAGAAACGTGGGTAACCTGAGGCAGTAGGCGGATGCACCCAAAGTACGCCGTCGTGCACTTTGGCATCAGCAACTGCTTTGTCGATACGGTTGAAGGACTGTGGGACGCTACCCCTGTTCAGAGATGCGGGCGCTGCAGCAGTGTCGCGGGTCCAAGTGAGAGGATTAATGGCCAGAGCATCACGATAGGGCTCGTAGCTGTAGCCCCACTCGCCGGTATTCCAGCTTATAAAGCAGTTGGTCTGAGTTGAATCTTCGCAGGGACGCAGGTTCTGATAGGCATCAGGCTGCACTTTAAAGCCTACCAGATACGCAGCTACTAATTGGCTACGCCGCTTTGGATCTTGGTCGAAGAAATCGTGAAGGAGGCGCTGGGCATGAAAAGCCCCCTGGCTATGACCAGCTAGGATAATTGGGCGGCCTTGGTTGTAATTGTCTAGATAATACTGAAAAGCTGTTTTTACGTCTTGGTATGCCAAGTTCAGCGCTGCGCTGGCATTGGCACTACTATTACTATCAAAGAAGCTATACAGAGCAGCCTGACGGTAGCGGGGGGCATATACCCGGCCCGCCGCATTGAACACCGATGCTTGGCGCCGAATACTGAACTGATCGGTGAAAACATTTAGCGCATGATCGGTGGTAGAGCCATTCCAGCCTTGCGGGCGAATGAGCGTCGTGAGATGAATAAAAAACACATCGGCGGATGCAGTAGCCTGTTGGTCATGCAGGCCGGCGTTTTTAGGTACGGCATCGGCGGAGTCGCGGCGAGTGGGAAGCGCGGCCCAACTGGTTTCCTCTGCATAGTTGGGTGCAGCGGCTGGCTTATAAGCCGTGAAATTTCGAACTGGTTTGATAACGCCCAGGCAAGAAGAGAGTACGAGCAGCAACAATAGCCAGCCCGATGAGGGGAAGCGGTGAGGAAAAGAGGAAAGCGACATTACTTATAAGGCAAAAAAGGCCTGCACAAGGGTGCAGGCCACAAGTGCTTAGTTAACAAGCACAAATTTACTCCGAAAACGTGTTTTCCAGCAGCCGCTCTTGGCGCAGATAAGTTATTTTGAAATCACGGTTGAAGCGAATGCGCACCTGGGCAGTCGTATTCTGGTACTGTTGGCGGGATTTGCGAAAAGCCCGGCTTTTCTCAACATACGTGACCACCCGCGAGCCATCGCGCACTGGCTCACTGATGGTAAGGCTGCCGGGTACCCCTTGAGTTTCTCCTTCTAAAAACTCTGGAAAGTGTGATCTATCTAGCTCAGCGCTAATCGCGGCCGGTGTGGTATTCTGTAAGGTATAAAACCGCTCAACGACAGGAGCGAAATGCTGGGCAGCATTGAAGGGTGGTGCTTTCAGGTCATCATAGTACGAGCTTAGCGCGCTACGAACTTTGGCTTCTACCTCCCCCACTTTTGCGCTGGGCGCTGGAGTATTGACTGGCGTCTGCTCTGATGGTGCGGCTTGGCTATCCTCTGGGGCAGTTGATGGAGACGGCGTGGTAGCAGGGGGCGTTTCGGACGACGAAGGGGAGGGAGCCGTTATCACTGGCGCTGGCGTGGTCGGCGTTGGTGCGCTTCGAGCAGAATCGGCGGTAGCTACGGGAGGCGTGGCGGGTAGGGCTGGGGTCACGCGTGCGGTATCGGAATCCGAATCGGTATCAGTTACGGGCGGAAGCTCAAGCTGCTCTACCTGGGGGCCAACTTCCGGTGCAACACTAGTGGTATCGGCACCGGAGCGCAAAAGGCTGGTGAGGCGTTCGGACTTCCGGTCATCCATCACTAAGTAGGCAATCAGGGCGAGCAAAGCCAAAATCCCCCTACAATAAGGGCAGTGGCCAGAGGGCTTCGACCAGAGGGCGGTGGGATAGCCGGACGGGAACGACGGCTATCCGAAAGCTGTGACTCCGTAGGCGTAAGTGAATCGGCATCGCGATACGATGATGAACCCACTTTCACCATCTCAACGGGGCGCGTAAAAGTATCAATTGGCGGAGCTGGCTTTTTGGATGAAGCCTGACTTTGCTCGCGTGGGGGCACCACGGGTGGCACTGGTGGTACCGCTGGCGGTGTAAACGCAGGTGGAACCGGAGTAGCTGGGCGCGGTGTGGGTTCTGTGCGTGGTTGGGCGGTAGTCGCGGGAGGGGGAGTTACTAGATCTTCTGCCGGCCGGACCGTGACCGTTGGGTCATGCTTAAAGTCCCAGGAAGGAGGAGGTGGCGGCAGTGGCGTGGATGTAGGCACCGCGGTGGGAGGTGCAGAGACGGGGGCCAATGGCACCGGCGGCGTAGCCGACGATGCAGACGGCGCCGCGGAGGCAGCAGACTCACTATCACTGAAGAGCAGCTTGCGTTTGAGTACCTCGAATTCGGCGGGCGTGATGGCGCCCGCATCCAGCCATTCTTTCAGCTGGCGTAAGGTAGCAAGGGCAGAAGGCTCGTTTTCCATAGGGCAAAGGCGGCAAATAAACCGAAGCAAAAGCAACGGCAAAACGCATTTGCTACCTACTTACGTTCAAGAGTGGTCAGACGATCACGTCGACGTTCTAAGCGAAGTTTGCGCAGTTCCAGTTGTTGGGCGTTGGTTATCAATTTGACCGAATCCTGACGGGCTTTGAGCGTATTTTCTACATTCTGCTTTTGCAGGGTTTCGATGCGGGCCAGGTTACTGGTAGTGTTGGCTTGCAGGTTCTGGATGTTCTTTTCCAGCTTCTCCCGCTCCTTTTCCACATCCTTCACTTGCTTCTCTGCCTCCGCAATTTGGTCTCTGTAAGCTTTGATGCGGGCGGCGGCGGCAAAACTTTGAACCATCGTGCGCATAGCCGCATATTCCGAAGGCGTTTGGGTAGCCGACATAAAAGAATTGCCCCCCAGCGTGGCCCATACAGCCAGTTCGGCTACAGTATCGGCTGGGGAAACAACACTGGCGTACAGGTCGATTAGCTTGCCCGACACGCTGGAGACGGGTGTCTGCTTAGCTACTAACAGGTCCTTTTTACCCACGCCAAAGGTGCCGTCACCTTTCAGGCGGATGTTGTAAGTGTCTTTCAGCCAAGCCTGCCAGTAGTCGCGCAGCCACTGCGCAGTGCCATCAACCTGCACTTTCAGGGCTTCGCGCTCTTTGCGCTCAAAACTGACAGTGCCATCGCGCACATCATACAGCTGCGCCGCGGTGGGCTGAGCCAGCAGCGTTAAAAAGCCCCCAGGAGCAATAATGTGTATATTTTTTTCATGTCATGCGGGCTTAAATATCGTGGCGCTCAAAGGTGGCGTGCAGGTCTTGGCGCATGTGCTCGAAGCGCTGCACGGCGGCTTGCAGAAACTCGTCGTCGAGCAGGGTGCGTACTTCGGCATCGCCACCGGTCAGGTCCATTTCGCTTACCTTATACGTTTGCTCCAAAGGGCCTTTTTCCAGCTTGATCAGGTACTTACCATTCCAAGAGAAAAGCGTGATTTTGGCATCCGGGTGCGGGATATCGGCTACGTGGCGCATGGCTGGGGGGCTTTTTCTGATGAATAGGCGAAGATAGGCAGCTCACGTTCAACAACGGCTTGTGTTGCCATGAAACCACGCTGTCTGCAAGTCGCGTATACGGCTGTGCCGCCCCTTCTTTTCCCCGCTAACCTTTTTTATCATGCCACAAGGAGATAAATCGGCTTACACCGACAAAGAGAAGCGCAAGGCCGAACACATCGAAGAAACCTACGAAAAGCAAGGCCTGTCGGAAGCCGAGGCGGAGCGTCGGGCGTGGGCCACCGTCAATAAGCAAGATGGGGGCGGCAAGAAAAGCGGTTCAGGCCGCAAGAAGCCCACAAAAGAATAACTCTTGACACAACTCAACGAAAAAAGCCCCCCAGCGCAATGCCGGGGGGCTTTTTTGTAATAATCGCAAAATAAATCTAAGCGACGGTGTGCAGAATCACCCACAGCGAGGTCGCCGAAATCAGGACCCACAGTATGATGCCTAAGCCAAAAGGCCGCACGCCCACTTTGCGTATCATCTCCATCGAGAGGCCAGTTCCAATCAGAAACAAGGTCAGCGTCAGGCCTATTTTCGCTATCTGCGCCGCTACTGCACCCGCGCCGCGCAAGGCCGGCACATAGGTAGTGAGCAGCATCGCTCCGATAAAGCCCAGAATGAAGTAAGGCAGCTTTACCTTGGTGCCCGGCGTTTTGAATAAAAAGGCTGTACCAAGCGCCACGGGTATTATCCACAGGGCGCGGGAAAGCTTCACGGTAGTAGCCACTTGCAGGGCTTGGTCGCCGTAATGACTGGCAGCACCTACCACCGAGCTGGTATCATGAATAGCAATAGCGCACCACAATCCGAATTGGTTTTGCGTCATCTGTAAGGCGTGGCCCAGCGCTGGAAAAGCCAGCAACGCCACCGAATTGAGCACGAACACGGTACCCAGCGCCACCGAAAACTGCGACTTTTCAGCCTGTAATACGGGCCCTACGGCGGCAATGGCACTGCCACCGCAAATAGCGGTTCCGCAGGAAATAAGGTGAGCCGTTTTGCGCTCGATGCCCAGCCAGCGACCCAAGCCATACCCTAGTACTAGGGTACCGAAAATAGTAGCAATAGTAAATATAAACCCTTGACGCCCAGCCTGTGCAGCAGCGCTGGCATTGATGCCGAAACCCAAACCTATTACCGAATACTGTAATAGCTTACTCGTGTATTTATGTGTTTGAGTAGCAAATGGATTGCCCATTACTAAGGCCACCAACAAGCCCAAGCCCAAAGCTACTGGTGGCGAGGCCCAAGGTGTCAGGCAGAAGATAAGTCCGATCCAGAAAAGGACCTGTTGGGGTGTTAGTGGATAGCCGAATACTGTAAATGAATGGTTTAGAAACGAAGCTGCATGATGGTGTACTGAAACCAGGCGGGCTGAATTGGAAGCGAAAGGACGGGCAATTTTCATGAAAGAAAGTGCTACAAGCTCTATTCCAGAATAACGCTTTTCAGCCGCATTGGATAATCAAAATTGATTATCAGCAATAACCTGTGGTTATCGAGAAAGCTTCCTAAGTCGCTGTGTGTACGTCAAAAAACGCTGGGCCTGAGCGGATAAAGGTTGGCCCTGAATCCACACGACCTCGAAACGTCGAGAAAGGTGCAGTTCCTGTACAGGCACGATTTCTAGCCACCCAGCCGCTACTTCCTTCAGTAAGGCGCGCCGTGATACAAATCCTAGGCAATGAGGCGCCGCCTCTAAGTAAGACTTAATTCCCTCCGTATTATCCAGATAGAGCGCAACGTTGAGGTCTGACAGCTTGATTTTGTGCGCACGTAAGGCATATTCTAGCACTTCAAGCGTACCGGAGCCACGCTCACGCAAAACGAGCGGATGCCGCAGTGCATCTGCCAAAGTCATACTCTCGGGGGGCTTTTTTTCAGGATGAGCGCAACGAACGGCCACCAGCTCATCATCCAGGAGAAGCTCGTAGTGGAGGTCGCGGTTTTTGACCTGGCCTTCCACAAAGCCCAGATCAATTTGCCCCCTGAGTAACGCTTCGGCAATCTGCTCAGAGTTGCCGTTGAGTAGGGTTAGCTCCACAAGGGGGTACTGGGCCTGAAAACCGGGCAAAATGGGTGGCAACACATACTGGGCCAGCGTGGTGCTGGCACCCAAGCGTAGGCGGCCGGCTGCCTCATCGTGTAAGGCGTGGAGCTGGTTTTGCAGGCGCTCATGCAATAGCTCTACCTCATCGGCGTGGGTGAGCAACAACGTGCCAGCAGTGGTCAGGCTCACCCGGTTGCCGCGCCGCTCAAAGAGGCGCTGACCGTAGCTCGTTTCCAGTTCCCGAATATGCTTGGTGACGGCGGGCTGAGTAATGAACAGCTCCTGCGCGGCCTTGGTAAAGCTAAGATGGCGCGCCACCGCTTGAAAAACACGCAGACGAAAATCAGGCATGCTGCAAGCTACGATTAGCGCCAGAATTTGACTTAACTAAGCAACTATCGCTTCACCAGCTAATACTCCAATAGGCCGTGAACCAAGGATCATTAATAGAGAATATCGTCGATGGGCTCCAGTTTTTTCGGCACATTCGTTTCGCCTAGCATTTCGCGCAGGTCAATTTCAATGGTGCGGCAGATGCTGGTCATGGGCACGTCGTTCATTTGGTTTTCGAACGGGTTTTCGCTGGTATGCCCTACCACTTCAATCGTGTTGAACACCCACGATATAAGCACCGAGAATGGAATGGTAAGCCAGATATGATCGGGGCCCATTTGGGCAAACTCGCTGATCAGACCCAAGGGTAACAAAGTGGAAAACAGCCACACAAATACGAAGCTGTAGTAGGCATATTGGCGCGGAAAGGGCGTATTCTTGATTCGCTCGCAGCCCCCTTGCAGGTTATAAAGTTCCTCCAGCGTCTGCATGAGGCGCATGTGCTGAAAGTCGTTGAGCAGACCCCGATCCTCTCGCAAAATGCGTAGCTCAGCGGCCTGAAGACGAATAATATGGGCCGCTGGGTTTTGCAAATTACGGATGTCGTCACTTTCCTTCTGGCTCAGAAAAGGAGCCACATCGGTATCCCAATAGTCGGCTACCTGGCGGCGCAATTGTAGGCGTACGGAGTTGCACCAGGCTATCTGGCGGTGCACAAGCCGCTGGTGCCGACCAGTGAGTTCTTCGGCGGTGGCTTCGGGAGCATTTACGTCGGGGGCATCGACACGGGAGGTAATAAACTCCAGCGCCTGCACAGCCCACAGGCGGCTATAGTTAACGATACCTCCCCACAGTTGCCGGCCTTCCCAGAAACGGTCGTAAGAGCCGTTATTCTTAAAGCCGATATAAAAGGAAACCGCAATACCCAACGTGGCCACGGGCTGCCACGGAATAGCAATTGACTTGAAATTTAGCGGACCATACACGACACACACCAAAAAGGCGTGAAGCAAAAAGATGCATACGCTACGCCGGGAGTACTTCCAGACGACGCGCCAGCGAATATTATTACGAACGTACACGCTTCAATGAGATGAAAAGCTTACAAATGGGGAGAGGCGGCCGATATGCGGAAGCCGATATGCTCTTTACGCAAAAGCTCAACAATCAGGCTGTCCGTAACCGTTGAAGCCAGCATTTGTCTGCATTAATCGGCCGAAATATCGATAGCGATACCTATCAGCTGCATCAGCTTGCTAGCGTTGAAGCTCCGGCATAGGCCCGGTGTAAGGCGGTAATCAAACCGGATTTCGTCGCCTTCGATAGTGCTGTTGAAGCTGTAATTGGTAACAGCGCCGGGCAGTTCATCGGCCAGAGCGCCCAGTTCCAGATCGTGGGTGCTGATAAGGCCGCTGGCGGGGCGCTGGTGGAGTTGGTGAATAAGGGCACGCGCCCCACGGTGTCGGTCGCGGGAGTTCGTGCCTTTTAGAATTTCGTCGAGCAGGTAGAATACAGGCGTGCCGGAGGCAGTAAGCTCCAGCAGCAAGCGCAGGCGCTTCAATTCCGCGTAAAACGAGGAGGTGCTTTCGGCCAGATTATCCTGAGTGCGCATCGCGGTGTACACTTGGGCCGGGCTCACACGCAAGTGGCGGGCACAAACGGCACCGCCGGCCAGCGCCAGCACCATATTCACGCCCACAGTCCGCAAAAAAGTGGTTTTGCCCGACATATTGGAGCCCGTCACTACACCCGTACATCCTGCGCCTATAGTGCTGAAATCGTTGGTGATGCGCTCGGTAGTGAAGATAAGCGGATGCCCCAACCCTTGAGCTGTAAACTCTAGCGCTTCACTGCTCAGCTCGGGCACCGTGTACGTAGGGTTGGCAAACTGATACGCCGCCAGACTTACCAGCCCTTCTACCTCTGCCACGACATCGAGCATACTGGTCAATTTGCCCCCCAGTCGCCGCTTCCAGCCTTCGAGGCGCCACATCCAGAAGAAATCCCAGAACAGTATGTTATTCGCGAAAAAGGCGGCCAGGGTGCTCTGCCGCATGGAGAAGTAAGCCACAATGCTAGCTAGTTGCCCAATTAGCTGCGAGGCCGGCACGGTGCCCGGCGCGCTCACTACGGCTTGCAATTCAATTAATTGAGGTGATGTAAAGGTCTGCGTTTCGAGCAATGCCAGTTGGTCGCGGTAGGCTCGCAGCACGTCATACATGCTGTCGCTGTGTTCAAAGTAGTCGTCGCGGGCCACGCGATAGTAGTGATTAATACCCCCCAGCAACAGCAAAAACGGCACAACGACGCCAAATGAATAGCCCGACAGCCACAGCCCCGCGCTGGTAAGAGCCAGCGGCGGCAAGATGAACAGGGCAGCTTTCAGCCAGGCCTTGTCGGCAAAGAAATCGGGCTGCTGTAGCCAGGCAGCAAAGCGGCGCGGATCGTCGGCTTGGCGCGGGAAGTGTCGGGCTCGGGCCTGCCACTCCTGCTGCCAGCTAGCATCCGGAGTTAGCTCGGCCACGGCAGCCTGACGGGCGCGCACAACGGCTGGCGAAGCCGCTTGCCGTAGCCAATCAGCTAGTCGGTCTTGGCCCAAGCGAGAGGTAGTCCGGCTAAGCAGTTGGAACAAAGAATGCGGACCGAACACATCAAGGTCCGCGGCGTAGGCGTGGCTGGCATCCAGGTAGCGTGCGCCAGCGTCAAACTGCGTCAATTTGCCCCCCAAGCGCGCCAACTCCTCTTGATTGATAATGCCTAACAACCGATAGTGGTTGTAGTGATACCCAAGGCGGCTGTGCCAGCGCATGACCAGCACAAACACCACGTACAGGGCCACCACATAAGCCAGTCCAGCGAGGTTGCTGCCATTGCTGAATAAATAATAGCCCCCCAGCGCACCCGCCGCAAACACTACTACCCGAATCCAAGCTACGGCTTGATGGCGCCGACCATAGTACTGCTCCTGCTTGGTATGGGCAGCTAAATTGTCAGTGAATACGTCGGCGGGCGCGACGGAAAGCGGGCGAAAGGCAGTAGGTTGGGGCACAGGCAAGCGACAGTTGAGCCTAAAAGTACCAAAGCCTAAAGCATTTTCCGGGTTTATCCGTCTACTCTATCGATACCCTATGTAATGTCTCCTACTAGAAACAGGTATTACTATTTGTCAGGTGGCAAGCCATTGAAGCCGGCGGCTTACGCCACATCAGGTGTCATCTGAACCCAGTGGGCCGCTGGTGTGGTTGTTGTGGCACGGCCATACTATCCACTCTTATACTCCGCTTTATGTCGCTATTGCGTTCCGTTCGCCGTCTGAGCTTGTTCCTGTTGGTAAGCACCGCTGGCTTTTCTAGTGCTCATGCCCAACAAAAGCTGAAAGCTCCCAAGCCCGACGCCGACGAGATTTATGATAGTGTAGCCCAGCCCGCCGTGCCTGTGGGCGGCGTGGAAGCGTATGCGCAGTATCTTGCCGACAATCAGCAATACCCTACGGGCGCCTTGCAGCGCGGCGTACAGGGCACAGCACCCGTTACGTTTGTGGTGGAGAAATCAGGCGTTATTTCCAACGTAGCCGTTACGCAGCCCCTCGACCCAGAACTGGATAAGGAAGCCATTCGCCTGATTAAAGGTGGCCCAAAATGGACTCCGGCGCAGCACCGGGGGGCAAAAGTTCGGCAGCGCGTCACGGTACCCGTATCGTTTGCTATTCCGGCGGATGAGTCTGGCGCTACGGCGGCCACGGCTCCGGCTGGAGCCAGTGCCTCATCGGGCCCAACAATGGTAAAACCGGATGAGCCGGCCCGCCCTGTAGGCGGCACCGAGGCCTTTTTCACGTGGATTCAGGAAAACCAGAAATATCCAGCCCTGGCTCGTCAGCGCAAGGTAGAAGGTCGGGTGATGATGGAGTTTATTGTGGAAAAAGACGGTTCGCTCGTTGAGCCGAAAGTCATCAAACGCCTCGGCTCTGGCCTCGATGAAGAAGCCTTGCGCTTGATCAAAGCGGCTCCTAAGTGGACGCCTGCCCGCTACAAAGGGCAGCCGATGAAGCAAAAGATGGTGTTGCCGGTTGTGTTTCAACTGTAGAAGCTACGATGCACCGCCAATTAAACTTGGCCAGCCATATATTATACAGGTAACTATAAATCAGCTACTTATATTTATTTATTCCGCTCCGCTTTCTTACTGTCTACACTATGCTTTCTCCGCTCCCCCTCGTTTCGGCTCCTCCCGTAGCGCCCACTATGCACATAGCCACGCCGAGCGCGCAAGTAATATGGGCGTACCAATCACGTTTTCAGCAGGCGGCTCAAGCTATTGCCAACGGCATTTTTGATACGCTTGATGATGATTTGGCCCCCGAAGTGCTCATCCTCGGCATTCCGGTCGCGGGGCCTAACCAACAAGACGAAGATGTGCTGTCCGCCGTGTGTCTGGAGCCCGCTGACTGCGGGCTTGACTTCGCCCATTTTGGGCAGGTATTGGCACGAGGTGAAGAGTTTCAGCTTCGGGAGCCCTGGGGGGCTTATTTTGACCGCGAGCAGGTGATGACCGAAGAAATGATTAAGCGTAAGCAGCACGCTATTGGCTTGCGGCTGGCTGTGCAGGAAGTGCTCGACAGGATAGATTCGGAAGACAAAAAGCGGCAATCGTTCGCGGGAATCCCCATTCAGATTGGTGGGTTCTACGTGCTGACGGTACTGCGCCTGAACCGAAAAGTGCTGCGTACCCACCCCGCTCTCACCCCCAACCGCTATTATACCGATGGCCGCCTGCTGGCCTCGTCGCTGGGACTGGCGGCTGTGCTGCGCTTTCATGAAGAATGCGTAAAATCGTTGACGGAGCCCGAACCCGGCTCCGGTATGCTACTGCGCCACCGCGAAACCGACGAGCTACTACGCGCTGCCGGCAAGCTGCTAATGGATACTCCCGCGCAAGCTCTAGGCATCAGTCCCGCCACTGCCAAGCTATTTGCTACCTACAACACCATTTCATCGCTGCGCTACGAAGGTGCTGAAGGCGTGGGCAAGATGTATCTGGCTAAGCGGCGGCATCCTAATCTGGAGGAAGTTTTCGCCCTCACCTGCCCTACCCCGCTCACCGACTACCGAGCCGTGCGCAAGTTGCTAGAAATGACGACTGGCGATGTGAGCCTGCTGGCCGACGGCGAAAACGTGTATGCTCTGGGCCGGCCCATCGGTCATTACGACCCTAGCCGGGAAGATTTGTTCGTTATCAACTTTGTGACGCATTATGCCTGGGAGTTTCAGCACGACGGCAAAGTGCTCATGCGTACTACTTATGGCAACCCAAGCTTGCCGCGCGCGCGCCTTAACCGCAGTCGCTTCCGCAAAGACCTGCGCCGGACTTTCGAGCTGACCGCCCCTGAAAAAGTAGAACGGCTTTGGGACGTAGTACTAGAAGCCAGCAAGCAGAAGCACGGTACCCTGGTAGTTGTTACGACGGAGGCGCTGGCCGAAGCCGACCGGCTTAAGCTCCAATGCACGCTTATCGAGCCCGTACCGCTCACGCCGCTTATTACCCGCTTGGTTACGTCTATTGATGGCGCCGTGCTCGTTGACCCTGAGTCATACTGCTATTCGATTGGGGTTATTCTCGATGGCAAGGCTTCGGGCCGGGGCACTAGCACGCGCGGCGCTCGCTACAACTCTGCCATTCGCTACGTTGAGAGCAGCCCGTATCCGTGTATGGCTATCGTCGTAAGCGAAGACGGAATGGTGGATGTGATTACGAAGGAGAGCCTAGCGGAAGAAGATTAGACGCTGGGGGGCAAATCGCACTTGGTTTCCAGCTTTATACAGTCATGGAAAATGTACTGGCGTTGAGCTTAGCTAAACCAATATATCGTAAAGGTTGTGCCTTCCCCCACAGCACTGGCTACGTCTAAATGCCCCCCACGGCTCGTAACAATGCGCTGCACCAGGTATAGGCCTACGCCCGTGCCACTAATATGTGGATGCTGGCGGTCGAAGAGCTGAAATATTGGGTCGGCCTCTTTGTTTACTTCCATACCCAGGCCATTGTCTTGCACTTTCAGCCAGGGTTGACTAGTGTCGGTCATACCACTCGTTATGCTTATGCACGGCGGGCGCTCGGGGCAGGCATATTTGAGGGCGTTGCTGAGCAGATTGTGTAGTACGCTACGCAAGTTAGCGCGGCCGTATACCAAGGTAGGAGCCGCCTCAAAATTGAGAGTTACGGTTGCTTCCGTATCCTGCACGAGTACGCGCAATCCCAACAGCACTTCCTCAGCCACACTCCGCAGGTCGATTGCCTCCGTGGGAGCTGTTAATTGCCGCTGTTCCTGTACCGTGGCGGCCAGATCGTGTAGGGTAGTATCAAGCTGCCCTAAAGCCCCATCGACCATGCGCAACAACACCTCATGCTCATCGTCGTCGAAGGTGGCCGTGCGGCGCAGCTCATCAAAAAGCCCCCTAAGATTAAATAGAGGCTGCTTGAGGTCGTGGGAGGCGGTATAAACGAAGGTATCCAGGTCGCGGTTGGTGCGCGCCAGCTCGTCATATTGATGCTGCAATACTTCCCGCAGACGATGCTGATCGTCTACATCCGTACAGGCTCCAAACCAGCGCGGCCCCCGTACGTCGCTCAGCTGCCGGGCCCGGATGATGTGCCAGCGATATTGGCCATCGTGGCGGCGCATCTGAAAAAGCCCATCGTAGCTTTCACCCGTCGCCACGCAGTGTACCCAACGGCGGGCAGCACTGGTCTGCTCAGAAGGATGAATCAGAGAAACCCAGCCCGTGGGGCCCAGTTCCTCAGCCGAAGAGCCAGTATATTCGGCCGTATGCTGATTGTAATAATCGATAAATCCCTCTGCGGTGGCCGTCCAGATCAACTGGGGAATACTATCGGCCAAAAACCGTAACTCGGCCTCACCCCGGCGTAGGGCATCGGCTAGCTCGCGCTGATCATGCACCTCCGTAACCGCACCATGCCAGTGAGCAGCCTGATCCGGTGCGTGCAGTTCGGGCACTGCCCGGCTGAGCATCCAGCGGTATTGTCCATCATGGCGCCGCAACCGGTACTCATAACTCCATCCTATACCCGCCTTTCGAGCAGCTTCCGACTGATATATTACCCGCAATCGATCCTCAGGATGAACGAGCAATGGCCATATAGCATCTAGGTCGGCGGTAGGAGGCTGCCCAGTAAAGTAATACCATTGGGGGCTTACATACTCATACTTGCCAGCTACATCAACGGTAAACGTAATCTGGGGGGCTGTTTCGGTTAGTACCCGTAAGCGCGTATCGAGTCGGCGCGTTTCCAAAGCCAGTTCGTGGGCACGTTGGCGCGCCTCTTCCTGCCCTGTTACATCGACCGCAAATAGTAACAGCCCGTGTACCTGATCTTCATCATCCTGCAGTGGTTCGAGAGCAATATCAAAGTAGCGCGGAATGGGTGGCTCGCCGTTATCTGTGGGAAGTGGCAATCCGTAGGCTTTAGCAACAAAAGGTCTCCCCGAGTCATATACCTGTTGCATCACTTCACGCAAGTCGGCGGGTAATATTCCATCGGCCAGAGGCTGACCTTCAGGAGTATTTCCGCCTAATAAGGCTTGCATCGCTTCATTTACAAAGCCATACCGCAGTTCCGAGCCCAAAAGGGTAGCAATACCAGCCGGCATATGCCGCAGAATACGCTGAAGCTCTTGGTCACGCATGTAGATAATTCAAAAGCAGCAACAAACTAAAATGCGGCGCTAACACAGCCACGAACCAAAGAAACCGCAACCTATCTGCAGCTAAAGAACCTCATTTTTTACTACGCGCCTTCCTATCTCGAGCCTCGCGATGAATACCCGCCAGCCCTAGCGTAAGCACAAAGGAGCAGTGCTAACTGCCTACGCCAGCCGATTCAGCGGCGGTAGTATTGGCACCAAATACAGCTTGGCGCACCAGGTCAACCAGAAGCGCATCAGCAATACTGAGCGTATCGGGGGTAGCGGGCATATGATGGGGCAGAAAAAAGCCAGTGAGTGCACCAAAGCCTTCAGGATTAATCGGATGAAATGCCATTGACCAATCGGGAAAGCTACGCGCAGTGATGGGCTTATCCGTTAGCTTTACAACGTTGGAATGGCGCCCATCGAGAGCAATCTTTTCGAAAAGGGGCCTAGTAACCTCTGAATCGCCCTCAATCAGTTGGGCGATGTTGCCGTGGCTATAAAACAGGATGCCAGTGACATTATTACGCTCATTGTCGCGGCGGCATTGCGCCAGCAATTCCTGCAAGTCCTGATCAGATAGAGGCCGAACAGCCCGGCTCATGTAAGCAATATGGTTCATACAAAAAAAACATGGGCCACCACGCACCAGTCGAAAAGCCCTAGAATCTGCTAAGTGGCAAGCAGCCCTACGGACGAGCTTACAAGATACGAAGCCTTCATAACCTAGTTGCTGCAAATTAGGATTTGCGCTGGGCCTCTGTACTATACTGACATTCGTAACAAGCGTTCTTGCAAGCTGAATCCGAGGATTCCAAGTCAAAAATACGCAGTTTTTTCAGCAAAAAGCTCCCTGACAATTCTGCAGACAGCATTCTAGCTGACAACTTATAGCTCGTTTTACTTTAACGCTTCGCTCGAAACGACCACCTAATCCGGAAAACAGCTACCACATCGCCAGCCTCATCGGTTCCGATGCTGGTGCATACCACGGTGCGGCCCTCGCCAGTAATACGACTTTCGGCAATGGCCTTACCAATTTGCCCCCCATCGGTGCTAGTGAAGCGAATCAGGCCCACGGCTTTTTTGGTGAACTCCGCCTCCAGCCCCGTTACGAGCATCGACACGGGTGAGCCGCTGCTGATATGCATGAGCGCCAGTACGCCACTGGCCATTTCGGCGGCCATGCTCAGGCAGGCAAAGTAGATGCTGCGAAAGGGATTCTTGGTCAAATATTTATAGGGAACTGTCACGGTAGCCTGCTCCGGCGTTACGTCGCGCACGCGCAACCCTGCCAAGTAAGCCATAGGTAAGCTGCGCAACATAAACAGGCGCAACTTCAACGGATTCTGAATGGTGCGCCGGAAATCAGCGGCTTGAGGCGTATCGGGAGGGGCAACGGGCGAGGAAGACATCATAGTAAGTAAGATCGAACGGTGCTACTTTATAGCTCTGGCGCCTTCGCTGGCCGTGCTTTTTTAGTCTTACGCTCAGCCGGATAAACTACCAACTCCTGATAGGTAGAAACAGGATCTGTTTCGCGCCGAAAGTCCAGCTCTTCCAGCACGCCTACTACCAATTCCATGGTGGTGTAAACGAGGTTACCGTCTAATAAATGCCCCCCAATAGTCCGACCCGTAGAATCGGCAACGGCCAGATGCAGATGGCTGCCATTTATGGAAAGCGTACCCACCAGCGACACTACTTCAAAATGTCCTTTGTATTCGGTAGGCCCCGGCTGATTGGCAAGACGTAGACGAACAGACGTCAGGCTGCCCACGCCGGTAACTATAGTGGCGGCTTTTATCTGCTGGGCTTGTGCGAAAGCCTGTAGCTGCTGCCGTAAATCTTGGCCGGGCGCCAGGCGGAGCGCATACGTACGCATGGGCGATGACAGGGCAGAAACGACGGGCGCAGCAGTCGAAGGCATAGCGGTTTTAGTTTGGGCAAAAGCCTCAGAGACAGCCAGTCCCAGCAAAAGCAAAGTAAATAGAAAACGCATAGGGGCAGATTGCTAGCCACAAAGGTAACCGCTGCTCAATGGCGGCCTGTATTTTGCCCCCAGTGTGGAATATAGCTAAAAGTAAAGAAGAGAAAAACCAGCTCCGGCTGACTTTTCTCCTCTTTTCACTACCCTTCTGCACTCACCACCAGAACGATAGTGATGAGGGCGTTGCAGCGCCCTATTTATTAAAGCTTACGTTGCCGTAGCGAACTTTGATGTTTACGTTACCCGAATTCTTGGCGCTGGCTCCCCCAAACTTGCCTTGTGTATCGCTGGCGGTAGAGCTTCTTTCCTCTGATCTTACGCGCACTAAGTCTTTATCAACCAGAAGTTTACCGTGCAGGGTATTCACATCAAAGTCAAAACCGGCACCTTCCGAAAAATTCAGTAGAAAAGTACTGTAGCCACCATCCAGATTAATCTGGCGGAAGTTTTTGCCTGTATTGCGAACCTCAAAAACGGGGCAGTACTGCACTTTCATATCCAGCTGATCATTCAGCTGATCAATGCTGAATTTAGAGAAGCCCGACGAGCCGCGCAGGTTCCGAACAGTGCCTAGGGCCACATCGCCGTATTTGCTGTGCACCGTCAGATCGCGCACGGTACCGATGTCGATATCGGAGTAATTGTTGCGCAGGTCCACTACCTCTCCGGCATCTAGCCGAAGCTTGGAGTAGGAAGCATCGATGCTGGCTTTGCTGGCAAAAGCAATTGTGCTTTGACCATTACCTATGCGTAGCAGGTTCTGCGGGCCATCAAGGCGGCTTGTGCGCAGGCTACCATATTCTACCGCCAGCTCCGTGGTGCCCGTCAGATCATTGTTGATGCTGACATCGCCGAAAGTATTGTACACTCGCAAAGAAGTATTTTTGGGTAGCCATACGGTGTAGTTCACTTCGTATAGACGCTGGCGGCTGGCGCAGCCGTTAGGCATCGCCCCAAACTTCGATTGCACGGCAATGCCGCCCGTAGCGGGGTCATTTTCTTGCATTCGCACCTGTATCATGTTCATCAATTCCTGCGCTTTCTCATCCGAATCGGCGCGGGTAATGATGTCAACATCAGTGCGGATCTCGGCCCGATTCCAGGTATTAATCTGAACACGACCGTAGCGGGTTTGCAGGGAATATGGCTTATCGACGCGAGCTGCAAAAGTGCGGCTCAGCTTGCGGCTTTTTTCTACGGCTGGCACGGCGCTCATTTCCTGCTGGCCTTGGCTGCCCTGCTGCACAGGCGAAGTAGAAGGCTGAGTGCTACCTTGCTGCTCCACGCTCGGCTGTGTGTTGCTCGCCCCTTGGTGGTAGTGATCAATAACAACTGTCACCGGCTCCATAGGAGAGATCTGCTCAGCTTTTAGGGGCTGAATCATCATTAGACTTGCGGCCAATGACAACAGAAGATAGTTAAAACCCATCCAGACCGTTTTCATCGCTTGCGACTATTTTTGGCCACTTCTGGCTCCTCAGCGTGGTACTCTAGAATTCGTTCGCGAGTACGTAGCTGCTGGTTTAAGATATCAACCCTGATTTGCAGGTTACGATTCATTGCATCGAGCACCATATCTGGCTCCGGGTTGCGGTAAAGCTCGGTTTTGAGTTGTGCGTAGGTCGAGTCGAGCACAGCCAGTTCGCGTTGCCAATCGGCAGCTGGCGCGTTGGAGCTCTCTTCTTCCAGCTGGCGCAACTCGCCGGCCCGTTCTTTAATCTGCGAGGCGAAGTAGGCTTCCATCTGCTTCACAGCCGTATTCAAACGCTGCGTGGGGGCATTGGCGGCGGCCGTAGCTACAGGGTTAGTTCCAAAGTAGAAGGAATCGTTGGTTTCTTCCTCAGTAGGTGCCGTAGTAAGGTAAGGTGAAGGACTAATGCTCGTCCAGGCAGAAGCAGGTTGTGGCGAGGCGGAATTTTTCCAGAAAAGCCCCCCACCGGCTACTACCGTAAGGGCAACAGCGGCAGCAATACCAAAACGGCCACTCCAGAGGGCTTTTTTGGATGGAACCACTGGCTCGGGGGCCAGCTTTATCACGCGCAAGGGCACTTCCTCTTCCGTTTCGTCGAACGCCACGGTGGACGTTGTCAGCTCTTCTTCGATGCTGTCCCACAAATCGGGGCGCGGCTCGAACGCGTCAAAATCGGCGCGGTGCTGCTCTACGAAAGTTTCCAGTGATTTCTTATTCTCGTTCATACAGGTGGTTATTCGCACGTTTCTCCCCTTCCGACCGTGGCCCGCTATCATGTGGGTGGAGCGTCAGCCCGGCCGGTTCATCTACGTTTATTAGGTGCTTTACAATCCGTGCTGGCGCCCTAGTTCCAACAATTTTTTTCGGGCTCTGCTATACTGTGATTTAGAGGTTGATTCAGTTATATTCAAAATGCCTGCTATTTCGGCGTGGTCATAGCCTTCAAGCAGATACAATGAGAGTACTACGCGGTAGCCATCGGGTAGTTCCTGAATGCAGCGCCGCAAGCGGTCGGCTCGCCAACTTACTTCCGTAAAGTCGGTATCGTCGTCCTGCTCGGAGCCAACCGAATCGTGCTGTTCGGCCAGAGGAACTAACTGCAAGCGCCGATTGCGCAGGCAGTTAATACTTTTATTAATGACGATGCGCTTGAGCCAGCTCCCGAACGACGAGTCGCCTTTGTAGCTATGCAGTTCACGAAACGCGCTCAGAAACGACTCCTGCAACACGTCCTCCGCCTCGGCAAAGTCGCCGGTGATGCGCAGGGAGGCATTGAACATCGCCTTCGCGTAGCGCTTATAGATTTCAGCTTGGGCACGGCGGTCGCCCAAACGGCAACGCTCCACCAATGGGGCGTTGATATCAGTATACGCAAAAGCCTCCATGTGCGGTATTTGGGTTGTGCATGCTCAGAAATAGTAGCCCGTGAATATCCGGATTTCTTCGCTAAACTCCTCGTTCTGATGGGTAAGCGAGAGAAAGACAATGAACTATAAGGCGGGGTTGCACGGGGTTTAAGACTAAATAACCCATGTCGCGGCGTAGTTTAAAATTAGTGGCTGGGGGCGTCTCCCCAATCTGTGCTGCTTACTCCCAAATGCAGTTCGCCTCCGTGAGAATAAGGGGCTGGCCATCCGTAATCACAATGGTGTGCTCGTGCTGAGCCACAAAGCTGCCATCTTTGGTAGCCATCGTCCAACCGTCGCTGAGCGAATGAGCCAGTGTAGCGCGGGTGGAAATAAACGTCTCTATCGCTACCACCGAGTTCTTCTGGAAGCGCTTGCGGTTGTAGCGGTCATAGAAGCAGGGAATTTCCGTGGGTTCCTCGTGCAGGCTGCGACCAATTCCGTGCCCCACTAGGTTCTTGATCACCCGAAAACCCGCTTTGCGCGCTTCACCTTCAATTAGCCCACCGATATCGGCAATACGTACGCCGCCTCGAATGCGGCTGAGTGCGATGCGCAGGATCTGGCGGGAGGCATCGACCAAAGGTTGATGCTGGTGAATATCGGGCCCGAGCACGAAGGAGCCGCCGTTATCGGCCCAGTAGCCGCCCATCTCTGCTGAGACGTCAATGTTCACCAGGTCGCCGGGCTGCAGCACCTTGCGGACCGAGGGAATACCGTGCGCCACTTCATTATTCACGCTAATGCACGTCCAGCCCGGAAAGCCATAGGTAAGCCGCGGCGCCGATTTAGCCCCGAAGGCGGCCAAAATACGTCCGCCATAGTCGTCTAGCTCTTTGGTTGTCATGCCCGGCTGAGCGTATTCGCGCATTTGCTTCAGAGTGGTGCCAACGGCTTCGCTAATGCGCTGAAGGCCGATTAAGTCTATGTGAGATGTGATGGACATGGAGCGCAGGGGTTAGTCATCTGATCTAAGACAATGTTGGCTGGCAAACGCTGATAAAGCGACGCCTGTTTTCGTTAGCAAGCAGCTATAAGCCTTCTAACATAGAAGTTATCTCTATCATCCTCTACCCAACAGGAATATAGATAACTCAAATTGCGATAAATAATCCTTTCCCCAAAAATGAATAAAAAAGGCCCGTGTGATTTACACACGAGCCTTTTTATTGAAAGGGCAATCCGCTTAGTGTACTTTTTATATGTCAATTATATGTCAAACTTGATTCCCTGGGCCAGAGGCAGTTCGCGCGAATAGTTGATGGTGTTCGTCTGCCGACGCATGTAGATTTTCCAGGCGTCAGAGCCCGATTCGCGGCCGCCGCCGGTTTCTTTTTCGCCGCCGAATGCACCGCCTATTTCGGCGCCGGAAGTACCAATATTTACGTTGGCAATCCCACAGTCGGAGCCTGCCTGTGACAGGAATGCTTCGGCCTCGCGCATATTTAGGGTGAAGATGGACGAGGACAAGCCTTGGCGTACGCCATTTTGCAGGGCAATAGCTGCGTCTACGTCACCGCTGTATTTGATCAGATACAGGATAGGCGCGAAGGTTTCCTCCTGCACCGTGTGGTACTGATTTTCGGCTTCGACCAAAGCGGGCTGCACATAATTGCCCCCCGGATACTGGTCACCCGTCAAAATTTGCCCCCCGGTCAGCACTTTGCCTCCCTCCTGCTGCACTGCTTCCAGCGCTTCGCTGAAACCACGCACGGCGGCTTCGTCAATCAGCGGACCTACTAGGGTACCTTCCATCAGCGGATTACCGATGGGCAGCTTCGGATATATGGTGAGCAAACGCTGCTTTACGTCCTCAAAAATGGATTCGTGAATGATGAGGCGGCGCGTAGTGGTGCAGCGCTGGCCGGCCGTACCCACGGCCCCGAATACAACGGCGCGCATGGCGATATCCAGATCGGCGTGCTCGGTGAGGATAATGGCATTATTGCCCCCAGCTCCAGTAGCGCCCGACCCAGACGCGCACCTACTACTTCGCCTACCTTCTTGCCCATGCGAGTAGAGCCAGTAGCCGACACCAGCGGCACGCGGCCATCGGCGGCCATCAGCTGGCCTATTTCGGCGTCGCCAATGATGAGGTTAAAAATACCTTCGGGCAGCTCATTTTCGGTCAGTACGTCGCGCAGAATATGTTGCACGGCCACGGCAGTAAGGGGCGTTTTTTCGGAGGGCTTCCAGATGCTCACATCACCACAGACGGCGGCCAGCATGGCATTCCAGCTCCATACCGCCACCGGGAAGTTGAAAGCCGAGATAATGCCTATTACGCCCAGCGGGTGATATTGATCATACATGCGATGGGCGGGCCGCTCCGAGTGCATGGTAAAGCCGTGCAGCTGGCGCGAAAGGCCCACCGCGAAGTCGCAGATATCAATCATTTCCTGCACTTCGCCCAAGCCTTCCTGCAGAATTTTACCCATCTCGTAGCTTACTAATTTGCCGAGTGGCTCCTTGTAGTCGCGCAGCTTATTACCGATTTGGCGGACAATCTCACCACGCTTGGGAGCTGGTACTAGCCGCCAGGTCTGAAACGCCGCTTGAGCCGTTTGTACCACCTGCTCATAGTCGGCGGCGGTAGCAAAGCTTACTTCACCAATCAGCTGGCCATCGGCGGGCGAATGAATAGCGCGGGTCTTGGTATTGCTGGCGCCGCCCCATTTCAAACCGGTGCTGAAGGCTGGATTGCGGGCTTCGATGCCTAATTCACGCAATACCGCCTTGATACCGTGCGGATCATGCTCTTGTACATCGGTGCCCGTAGCAGTGGCTTCTTCGAGTGCTTGTTTCATAAAATCAAGGGAAATAAAAGCTGGGGAGGGGTGGGTGGTACGAGTAACAAAACTAACAAAAAAAGCCCCCAGTTTTCTGGGGGCTTTTTTTGTGCTCTACCTAAGTCGTTTATTCGGCCTGACCAATAGGATAATAGGCTTTGCGGCCATCAGGATAGATACCTTCAACTAAGGCCCCATCACCGTTTTTGGCAATTTCCAAATAGCGCTGCACGTCCTGGGGCTTCGACACCTTATTCTTGTCGATGCGCGTGATGATGAAGCCATCAGCAATACCCGTCTGGCGGAAGTTGCTGTCGCGGATGCCCTTGATTTTGGCGCCACCTTCGATGCCGAGTTTGCTTAGCTCTTGGCTCGTAACAGGCTCCAGCGTAGCACCTTCGTACTTCACAGCCTTCGCCACTTCCGCCCGTACTACATCGGTAGTGCCGGTAGCGTTGCGAAGCGTAGTAGTAGTGGTGCGCTCGTTGTTGCCACGTAGGAAGGCTACTTTAATCTTGTCGCCGGGGCGGTAGCGGGCTACCTGCTCCTGCAACTGCGATGAAGTGTTCACCTTCGCGCCGTTGATTTCAGTAATCACGTCGCCTTTTTCTAGGCCGGCAGCCGCGGCGGCGCTATTCTCGCTTAGCTCCTCCACGTATACGCCGTTCAGGTTTTTCAGCTTTTTCTCGGAAGCCAAACGGGCATCTACTTCCCGGATCTGAACACCAAGCAAAGCACGCTGCACTACTTTATATTTCAGCAGGTCATCTACTACTTTGCTCACAATGCTGCTGGGCACGGCGAAAGAGTAGCCTTCAAAATTGCCGCTTTGAGAAGCAATAGCTGAGTTGATACCCACTAGGTCACCATTCAGATTCACCAGTGCGCCACCCGAGTTACCCCGGTTTACAACGGCATCAGTCTGCAAAAATGACTCAAGACCCATGCGGTCTTCGCGCTGCAGAATACCAATATTGCGGCCTTTCGCGGAAATAATACCAGCCGTTACAGTCGAGTTAAGGTTGAATGGGTTACCGATAGCCAGCACCCACTCCCCGACTTTCACATTATCGGAGTTGCCGTAGCGCACGAAGGGCAGGTTGTCGGCTTGCACCTTCAGCAGGGCGAGGTCCGTGGTCGGGTCAGTGCCCACCAGCTCAGCCTTGTATTTACGCTTGTCGTCCAGAACGACTTCAATTTTGTCAGCCTTATCAATCACGTGATTATTGGTGACGATATAGCCATTAGCCGCGATGATAACACCTGAGCCCGAGCCCATCTGAGGACCAGCTTGGGGCGACTGATGATACTGATCAAAGTCCTCACCAAAGAATTGACGCAAAAGCGGGTCCATGCGCTGAGAACCAGCATTACTGCGCATTTTGGGAGCGTACTCAGTCATTACGTGAACCACAGCTGGCGTCACCGATGAGGCGGCCGCCACAAAGTTTAAGCCTTCAGGCACTACATAATCACTGTTGCGCAACTCACTGGTATAGCGCACATTCGGATCGGCGGCTACTACCTGCGGTGCATTGGAGTTGGTAGGCTCTAATAGCTTATACCCGCCCACGGCCACGCCCCCGCCCAGAATGGCAGAACCGAGCAGGCCGAGCATCATTTGTTTTGCTTGCATGGGTAAGAAACGAGGATTGGATATGAGAAGAAGATGAATTTAAAGCAAAAAAGGCAAGGTTCAAATATGAACCTCGCTCCTACTATAAGATGCAACCTAACGCAGCGAGGTTGCTTATATGTACAACAGAAGAGATTTAAAAAAAGGCTCCAAATCCGGAGCCTTTTTTTAAATCATATACTTAACGCACTTCAATGTGGTACTTGGTCACTTTTTTACCGTCGAAAGGTAAGCGAACACGCAGAATTCCGTCCGTCATTTCGGCTTCAATTGCTGTCACATCTACTGTATCAGGTAGGCGGAAGGTGCGGGTGAAGCTGCCGTAATTAGTTTCAACGCGGCGGAAGTGGGGGGCATTTTGCGTCTCACCTTCTTTAGCCTCAGCAACTTCAGGCGCTTTGCGCTCACCGCTGATAACGAGCTTGCCTTCTTGAAAATCAATTTTAACGGCTTCCTTCGCTACGCCAGGCAGCGCTAGGTGCAGTTCGAAGCCAGCCTCCGATTCGAGGATATCGGCTTGTGGAGTGAAGGATTTAGCAGGCTCAGTGGTGGTAGGCAGGGTATCACGCAAAAGCTCATTCAATACAGAATTGAAAGCGCGGGTTGAGCGAGTAGCAGGACGGTTATTATACAGAATAGTAGCCATGGGTAAAGATGTTTTAAGGAGTCAGAGTGAAGGCCGTTTTGAAGCGGCCTTCACTCTTATTCAATAAAATCTGTACCAAGCCACAGACGAGTACTTTCAACTGCCAAAAAGTCTTATGACTGCTTGGAAGGCAACAATAAGAATTAGTAATTATTGAAAAATTGTCCCTTTCAAGAGTGTCAGAACTATATTTTCCTCACAACCTTTAATGCCATTAAGTCAGTATTTTGATGTATTGTATACAACAGCTTTGACTCACACGGTTAAAAAGCCCCCGTGTTACTTTTTATGCACGAGCAACACTAGTGCTGCGTCGGTAACTGACGACGCTCAAATGCCTGCTTACCCTTGAAAATGGTATAGCGCAGATCTAAGCCGAGCACGGGAGTCACAAAGTTGCGACGCCCCCCTGGAATAACGACTTTACCATCTATGTCAGTCTGTTGAAGCACGTTACTATAGGCGCTTTGATAAGCAAACCAGGGGGTAAAGTCGAAGTGGTCGGATAACCGAAAGCCGACTTCTCCTCGTAGAGCCGTGAAGTCAATCGTGCGTTCTTTCGGCTCATCTTCATCTCGCTGAAAGCGCAGGTAAGCAAATGCTTCATACGACAGGCGTGGCCGCAGCACTACCTGCCCCCCTACCGGAATTAGTCGATCAAGGTCAAAGCGAAGCCTTGTGCGGGCGCGGCTTTCATTACCCACACCGCCCGGAATAAGGTATTCGACACCCAACCGCTGACGAAAATTAAAGCTTCCCAGCGTATTCCAATGCCGCAAAAACAGCTCAGGAGCTACATCAACGTAAAGCGAGGATACATCTCCACCACCAGTAGTAGAATAGCTACTTAGCCCAAGAGTTGCGCCACCGCTCCAGCGAGTATTCCAAAATCGCTCATAGCCCATATTCAACCCCGCCCGATCAAGATTGAAGCCGTCGAAGCCGCCGGTGGAGAAAGGCGTATTGGTTCCTAAAAACAGATAATCATCGCCGGACAATGCATATTCAGCTTGCAGTACCGGAGATACTTCCAGCCCATTCACAACCCTGCGACTCTGGCCTTTTACTAGCGCTCCGTTTAGCAGTGCAAAGAGTAGGATAACTAAAAATGCCCCCAGCGTCTGGGGGCATTTTTTGAGAAATACTTTATACATTGATAGGAGCCGATGCATCGGCAGCAAGAGATGGAGTGGTGGCACCTAGCTCACGCAAGGTAAGCCAGGCCATAAGTCCAGGGCCCGTTTCGAGGGCCTTAGGGTCGATGTCGAAGGTGGGCGTATGTACGGAGGACTTGTGGCGGCCGTCGGGGGCGCAAGTGCCGAGGCGGTAGAAACAGGCATCAGCTTGCTGAGAAAAGTAGGCAAAATCCTCAGCGGCCATCCACTGATCCAGCTCAACCACGTTTTCTGCGCCCAAATATTCCTCAGCCGCGGCGCGCGTGCGCGCCGTCAGTTGCGGCTCATTTTCGAGGTAAGGATATCCCCGGCGAATCTCTAGCTCGCAGGTAGCTCCCATCGATTCGGCTATGCCTTCCACCAGCTTACGCAGATGTATGTGAGCCTCGTTGCGCCATTCTTCATTAAGGGTACGGAAAGTGCCTTCCACGTACACTTCATTGGGAATCACGTTGGTAGCACCATTCGCAATCACTTTACCGAATGATAGCACCGAGGGCAGCTTAGGATTGGCGCGGCGACTCACTATTTGTTGGGCAGCAACGATAATATGGGCCGTAATCAGCACCGGATCAATGTTTTGCTCGGGCATGGCGCCGTGGCCGCCCTTACCCCGAACAGTCATGTACAGCTCGTCGGTGCTAGCCATGTAGCGACCGGGCCGCAGCCCCACCTTACCAGCTGGCAGCATCGGAAATACGTGCTGACCAAATACGCTGGCCGGAACTGGGTTTTCCAGAACGCCTTCTTTTATCATGAGCGATGCGCCACCGGGTAGTATTTCCTCACCGGGCTGGAAAATCAGCTTTACAGTGCCTTCAAACTCAGTGCGCAATTGGGTCAGAATACGGGCGGTTCCCAGCAGGGACGAAGTGTGCACATCATGGCCGCAGGCATGCATCACGCCCGGCTTGGTGGAACGATATGGCACATCGTTAGTCTCCTGAATGGGCAGTGCGTCCATATCGGCACGCAAGGCTACGGTGCGGCTATTAGGGTTTTTGCCTTCGATAAGAGCTACCACACCGGTAGTAGCCAGCGGCTGCGGAGCCAAACCAAGTTTTTTCAGCTCCGCCGTTACAAAAGCTGCCGTATTTACCTCCTGAAAGGAAAGCTCAGGATGCGCATGCAGATGCTCGCGCAAAGCAACAGTCTCGGCAGCAGTAGCGGCCGCTAGCTGTTGAATACGGGAAAGAAGGCTCTGGCTCATGGGCAAGAAGTTAAAGGCTTTGATAGCAGCTAATTCGGCTTCATAAAGTGACTGGGAACCTAAAAGTAACAGTGCCCCCGCTGTGTAGCCCCGGCAGACTAAAACCGGGTTTTGTTCAGCACTACTTGTGTCGGCTGCAATTGAGCTTTCGGAGCCAAGGGCTTAATGCGCAGCATAGCTTGCTCGGCTTCCAAACGAGTTAAGTAATCACCAATAAGCAAGCGATAGGTCGGCTGTTTAAAGGTTATGTAGTCCGTTTCCTCGGGGTAACGACTGATAACAGCGCGGCGGATAGCCATTGCCTGGTCGCGCTCCAATCCTACGTACGCCAGAATGCGGTAGCCTTGGGCATACTTCACGTTCTGGTTCGTGACAGCCTGGTCGCGAAGGCGCTGGTCAATCTGGCTGTTCACGTGATTTGTCGGCATTACGGCGGGCTTCGGACCAACTGGCTGCGCAGTAGCTGCCGGCGACGTGAATACCGGCCGGTAACGGCTCAGATCTTCGGCCGGCACCGACCGCCGGGTAGTATCAGGGGTAATGGCCTTACCTACTGTTCCTGAGGCCGCGCACGACGCCAGGGAAAGTAAGGCGGAGAATAAAATCACGTTACGTAGCAGGAATTTCATCTTCTTTCAACAGAACCAAACTATTGGAGGACCCTATCCGATGAGCGCCAGCAGCTAGCAAAGCCAGCGCTGCCACCCGGGTCCGAATGCCGCCCGCAGCTTTTATGCGGACTCTGGGGGCAAATGATCACGCATTAGAGTAATGTCGGCCACTGAGGCCCCGCGGGCCGCAAACCCAGTGGATGTCTTTACAAAATCGGCTCCTACAGCGGCGCAGATCCGGCAGGCGGTTATTATTTCTTCTTCCGTAAGCAGGGCCGTTTCGATAATCACCTTCAAAATTGCGTTTTTGAAGTGACAAAGCTCTACCAACTGGCCGATTTCGTCTTCTACTTCTTCCACCCTCCCCGACTTAAAGGCGCCGATATTGATAACCATATCAATTTCTGTAGCTCCGTCATTGAGCGCTTGATGAGCTTCAAAAAACTTGACTTTGGTGATTTGATACCCCAACGGAAAACCAACCACAGTACACACCGGAATTGCCCCCCGCAACTGCTCGGAGGCAAAACGCACGTAGCACGGTGGTACACACACTGTCGCAAATTTGAACTGTACTGCTTCGGCACATAATTGGGCTATTTCATCTGGCGTGGCATCGGGGCGCAATAAGGTATGATCGATGGAAGCGGCAAGCTGGGTAATAGGAAGGCTCATAAACCGAACGAACAAGTAGGCAAAGGTAAGGTAGCGCTAAATCGGATCCGCACAGCCACCATTGCAGGCTCTAGCTAGCTAATGATCAGTGCTTCCGATACCTAGCCTACACAGAAACATTGCCAAATAACAAGTGGCAGACAGCTTCCTAGAAAGCCACCTGCCACTTACTTCACTTGCTAAATGCGGGGCCAGTTGTTAGTCAACCAAAACGCAGCGGTTATTCAGTATATCGTCCTCTACGGTTTTGTACTTCACATCGCGCACGATGCGGCCGTCCATGTACTGCACGCTTACTTTTTCGTTGCGGTTAGCCACTTTATGCGCCCGCACCGGTTGCTGCTTCTCCAGCACGTGCGCTGGCTCGGGGGCCAAATCCTCGGGCCGGCACCCAGCGAAACTGAGGATACTTCCTTCTGTGCCTTCAGCTTGGGAGCTTTCGGGGCGGGGGGCAAATCGGCCTCCACAAAGAACTCCGGCTCTTGGGTGTGACCAGCTTCCTGTTGCATTGGGATGTCGGCGCGGAAAAGGAAGGATACAGTTTCCTCGTTCACCTTGCCGATCATCTGCTTGAACAGTTCAAACGACTCAAACTTGTACACCAATAGCGGGTCCTTCTGCTCGTACACCGCGTTCTGCACTACTTGCTTTAAGTCGTCCATCTGACGCAGATGCTGCGTCCAAGCCGTGTCGATGGTGGAAAGCACCACGATTTTCTCCATGCCCCGAATCGTTTCGTGGCCTCCGGTTGCTTGGTTGCGACGCAGGTTGGTAACGACTGTAATTTGCTTGCGGCCATCGGTGAACGGAATGGCGATATTCTCGAAGGGCGCGTTCTGATTGATCAGGTCATTCACCAGCGGCAGCGTATTGGCCGCGATATGGTCATTTTTGCTCTGATAATAGCCTAACGCCTCATCATACAGTTTCTGAGCTAAAGCAGGCGCTTGCTGGCTGTTTAGGTCTTGGGCGGTAAGATGCGTATCGTAGCCAAACACCCGAATAACGGCCAGTTTGAAGTCTTCGAAGTCGTTGCTGACTTTGTGCACGTTCACGATGTCGTCGCAGACATCATAGATCATGTTCCAGATATCTAGCTCCAGACGCTCACCAAATAAGGCGTTGCGGCGGCGCTTGTACACCACTTCGCGCTGAGCGTTCATCACGTCGTCGTACTCTAGTAGGCGCTTCCGAGTACCAAAGTTGTTCTCCTCCACTTTCTTCTGAGCACGTTCGATGCTGCTCGTAATCATGGAGTGCTGAATTACCTCGCCTTCCTCCAGGCCCATCCGGTCCATGAGTTTGGCAATGCGGTCCGAGCCGAACAAACGCATCAAGTTGTCTTCCAGCGATACAAAGAACTGCGAAGAACCTGGGTCACCCTGACGACCAGCACGACCGCGTAGCTGCCGGTCTACGCGGCGGCTTTCGTGGCGTTCCGTACCTATAATGGCCAGACCACCTGATTCACGGGAAGTTTCTTTTAGCTTAATGTCGGTACCACGACCGGCCATGTTGGTGGCAATGGTCACGGTGCCGGGGAAACCAGCACCGGCTACAATCTCAGCTTCGCGTTGGTTTTGCTTCGCGTTCAACACCTGGTGCTGAATACCGCGTAGCTTCAACATACGGCTTACCAGCTCCGAGATTTCCACGGAAGTAGTACCTACCAGCACGGGCCGACCAGCTTGTACCAACGTCTGAATCTCCTCGGCTACGGCATTATACTTCTCCCTAACTGTCTTGTAAACCTTGTCGTGCTCGTCTTTGCGTGAAATCTGACGATTGGTCGGAATCACGACTACGTCGAGTTTGTAGATCTGCCAGAATTCGCCCGCTTCCGTTTCGGCCGTACCGGTCATACCGGCCAGTTTGTGGTACATGCGGAAATAGTTCTGGAGCGTAACCGTAGCGTAGGTCTGGGTAGCGTCTTCAACGCGCACGTTTTCCTTCGCTTCAATAGCTTGGTGCAAGCCGTCGGAGTAACGACGACCTTCCATTACACGGCCGGTCTGCTCATCCACGATTTTCACCTTCCCGTCGTCGGTCAGGATGTACTGGTCGTCGCGCTCAAACAGCGTGTAGGCTTTCAGCAACTGGTTCACAGTGTGTACCCGCTCCGACTTCTCCTGATAATCCTGCATCAGCTTTTCTTTCTGGTGCAGCTTATCCTCGTCGCCAATGGCTTTGCTGTTCTCGATTTTGGCTATTTCCATCCCGATGTCGGGCATGATGAATAGCTGCGGATCTTCACCTTGAGCCGTAATCAGGTCGATGCCCTTTTCAGTCAGCTCAATCTGGTTATTTTTCTCGTCGATCGTGAAGTACAACGGCTCATCGGCCTTTGGCATCTGCCGCGAGTTGTCCGCCAAGTAGAAGTTCTCTGTCTTCTGCAGAATGGCACGCATACCCGTCTCAGACAAGAACTTGATGAGCGGCTTGCTCTTGGGCAGGCCACGGTAAGCACGGAACAGCATCAACCCACCTTCGCCATCCTTCCCACCAGCTTCCGCACCGTCTTTACCTTCTTTGATGAGCTTACGAGCCTGCACCAAGTAATCCTGCACGATCTTTTTCTGAGCATCCACCAGCATTTGAATGCGGGGCTTCAGCTGATAAAACTCATGCACGTCGCCACGAGGCACTGGACCGGAGATAATCAGCGGCGTCCGGGCATCGTCGATCAGTACGGAGTCAACTTCGTCGACCATGGCGTAGTGATGCTTGCGCTGCACTAGCTCCTCGGTCTCGCGCGCCATGTTGTCGCGCAGGTAGTCGAAGCCAAATTCGTTGTTGGTACCGTAGGTGATGTCGGCAGCGTAGGCGCGGCGACGAGCATCGGTATTTGGCTGATGCTTGTCGATGCAGTCCACAGTAATGCCGTGGAACTCGAACAGGGGCGCATTCCACTCCGAGTCACGCTTGGCCAGATAGTCGTTCACCGTTACGAGGTGTACACCACGCTTCGCCAGCGCATTAAGGAAAGCAGGGAGGGTTGAAACCAGGGTTTTGCCTTCACCAGTGGCCATTTCGGCAATCTTACCCTGGTGCAGTACTACGCCGCCAATTAGCTGCACATCATAGTGCACCATGTCCCAAGTGATTTCGGCTCCGCCGGCAATCCACTTGTTGGCCCACACCGCCTGGTCGCCCTGGATGGTGACGTTCTGCTTGCGGGCAGCGTATTCGCGGTCGTAGTCGGTGGCCGTAACGGTCAGCTGGCCGTTTTCTTTGTAGCGGCGCGCCGTTTCTTTCACGATAGCAAAAGAGGCAGGCAGCACTTGTAGCAACACTACTTCCAGCTCTTTGTTACGCTGTTTTTCGAGCGCATCGATCTGGTCGAAAAGCTGCTCTTTTTGCGTGATATCGAGGTTAGGCTGGTCGGTGATGCGCTGGTGTAGGCTGGCTATCTGGTCGTCGGTGGCCTTGAGGTGAGCATCGATACGAGCGCGGACTTCCTGGGTCTGCTGACGCAGTTGGTCGTCGGAGAGCGATGCCAATTTGGCATATTCGGCGTTAATGAGCGCCACGTATGGGATAATCTCTTTCAAGTCCCGCTCCGATTTAGAGCCGAAAATCTTGGCGACAGTTTTCCCTAGAAAATCAAACATGCTGATAGTATTTAGCTTAAAACGCCGGGGCGCACTCCAAATTTACGGCGTTTTTGGGAAAGTACCGGCCAAAATGCCCCCCAGCCTCTAAAACGACGAAACCCCGCCACCTCAAAGAGTGTGCGGGGTTTCCAATAAGGAAAGGTTGTCAGGTTCCGGGGGCTTTTTTGACTTTCGTTTCCTTCTGTCGCAAAGGGCCAGAGGCCTCACAAGTGTTATATTATCTACTACTCCTTAGCAGGGGCGCGGGAAACAAGTTTTTCTACGAGTGAGGTAGAGCCGGAAATAGCTGGCTTTTTGGCTTTTTGAGCTTCCTCTGTTTTCTCTGTTAGCTTCTTGTATAAGGTGAGAGCTTGCGCTACTACTTGGTCCATGTTGTAGTACTTGTAGGTAGCCAAGCGGCCTACAAAGTGTACGTTCGGTGTCTCATCAGCCAACTTCTTGTACTTGTTGTACAGTTCAGCATTTTCGAGGCGTGGAATGGGGTAGTATGGGTCTCCTTCCGCTTTGGGATATTCATACACTACACTAGTTTTGGGATGCTGCTGACCAGTAAGCGCCTTAAACTCGGTGATGCGCGTGTACAAGTGCTCGTTGGGATAATTCACAACCGGTGCGGCCAAGAATTTCTCCACATTCAGTGTTTCGTGCTTGAACTCTAGCGAGCGGTACGGGAGCTTACCGAACTTAAAGTCGAAGTACTCATCAACAGGTCCCGTAAAGATGATTTCCTTGAACGGGACGAAGTCGATTATTTCGTGATAGTCTGTGTTGAGCATCACCTTGATGTTTGGATGGTCGAGCATCTTATCAAACATGCGGGTGTAGCCGTGCAACGGCATGGCTTGATAAGTATCGGTGAAGTAGCGGTCGTCGCGATTGGTGCGAGTAGGCACACGCGAGGTCACCGACTTATCCAACTCCGAAGGATCCATGCCCCACTGCTTCCGCGTGTAGTTCTTAAAGAACTTCTCGTACAACTCGCGGCCTACTTTGCTGACGACCACATCTTCCGAGGTCTTAATAACCGGAATGGTTTCGGCCAGCGACTCCAGAAACTGCTCTACCTCAAAGCTGTTCAGGCTTAAGCCATAGAGCTTATTAATGGTGTCCAGATTGATAGGCATAGGCACCAACTGTCCATCAACGGAGGCTAATACGCGGTGCTCGTAAGGTCGCCAATCAGTAAAATTGGAAAGGTATTCGAATACGTCTTTCGAGTTAGTGTGGAAAATGTGGGGACCATATTTGTGTACCAGCACCCCGTCTTCGTTGTAATGATCGTAGGCGTTACCAGCAATGTGGTTGCGCTTATCAATAATCAAAACTTTTTTGTTTGAGCGGGTAGCGAGCCGTTCGGCTAGTACGCTGCCAGCGAAGCCGGCCCCAACGATCAGATAATCGAACATAGCTAAGTTTGTGTTTTGGTGAGATATAAAGGGGCGGAAAGGCTTCTTAAAGTGTCAGTAATTACGAGGACTACCTACGATTCGGTATTATCCAATTATCTCTTGTCGGCTAAGCGTTGTTGCATCAAGCTGACCATATCTTGCCAGGTAAGGTCCCAGGAAATGGTGGCCAGATAAGCATCCGTGCGCTCTAACCACTCAGCATCGTCTTTTTGCTGCAACGCTCGCCCGATGGCTTGCCCAAATTCTTCGGCCTTGGCGGCAATCTGTACTAAGTTCAACTCACCGTAAGGCCGCACTACATCCCGGATTGGTGTGCTGACTACAGGTTTGCCCGCAGCTAAATACTCGGGCGTTTTGGTGGGCGAAATAAACTTAGTACTCTCGTTATCAGCGAAAAGCAACGTAGCTACATCCCAACCCCGCAGATAGGCAGGGAGTTCCTTGTAATCTTTGCCCCCCAGGTAATGAATATTAGAAGTGCGCGGCAAAGCGGTTTCTTCAATCTTTACCACTGGCCCGATGATGACAAACTGCCATTCTGGATGCGCTTTCGCCAACTGACCGAGTAGTTCAATATCCAGGCGCTCATCTACCACGCCAAAAAACCCAACGCGAGGATGTGCGATTTTGGCCTGATCAGCCGGATCAACTCCTGCTTCACGGGCCTGCCCGAAATGGGCTTTGTCGATGCTGCTGGGGAAGGCGTGCGCATCTGCATGCTGCAGGCTTTTGGCCTCGTACAAGCTTTGCCCTCCCGTGAATACCAGATCGGCGCGCTTAAAAAGTTCTTGTTCTAACTCACGTAACTGCGGGGGGCAAATTTGAAATTTGCTAGCTCGTCCATACAGTCGTACACGGTAAGCGCCGCCTGCAAATGGCGCGATTTGCTGAGCGCCATCGGGGTATAGTACCACGCTACGAACTGGTTGATCCTATTTTCAGCAAAGTACTGCGTCAGTAGCTTCGCCTGTGCCTGATTAGTAGCTTCCTCGCTAAGGCCGGCCGGCAGATGAGCCACCAGCACTTTCAATCCATTCTGACGCTCTTTTATTTCAAAGTGTGCTTCAAGCGCCGGATCATCGCCATGCACAAAAGGCTCTTCTACGTAAAAAACCCGCCCATACTGCGCAAAACGCGACAATAAGTGCTGAGGACGCTGCCATACAAAATCCCAGTGTAGGTGCGCAAAGCAAACTAAATCCGGGAGTGAGTAAGAGGAGAGTGTATGGTTAATCGTTTGGGAAGAAGCAGTATTTTGGGTTGATACGGAGACTGAAGCGCGCGTAGGCGTTTCAGCCGAGGTAGAAATCGGCATAGACAAATGGCTAGGAAGTATCGTGGTAAACCGGATGCGCTAACTCAACAGTATAATTCTCCGGTGCTACAACGCTTAATCTATACGGGCATTTGCTAAAAAGGATGCTACCTTTTTAATGCTACTTTAATTAGCACAGGCCAACCTCAACACTAGGTGTCGCTTGGCTTGTCGCTAAAAGTTGTAAGTATTTAGCCTGACGCTAATTGCCTTACACAGTACTGCTTATAAAATTTTTTGAAGCTCAACCGCATCGTCCCACCCAACGGCCGTCCGCAGCCAGTCTTGTCGTACCCCAATCCGCCGGAAACTTGCCTTACGGAACAAGCGCAAACTAGCTTGGTTGGTGGCCGCAACAGTACAATACAGTTGATGGAGGCGTAGCGTGAGGCGGGCATACTCTACCCCTACCGCCAAGGCAGCCACCGCATAGCCACGCCGACGCTCAGCGCTCAGGATGGTGATGCCCAGCCCGGCCCGCAGATGTAGAGGCTGAAAATCGAATATATCGAGAATGCCCACGGGTCGCTGATCCGTTTGAGCGCAGATAACGAGTCGTAGCTGGCGCACTTCATAAAAATCGGCGTTTGCGTGAGCTAAGTACTCACGCAAGGCGTAGCGCGACACCGGTGCTATGGTATCTGATACGCCCCATATTTCGGGGTCATTTTCCAGTGCGTAAAGGAAATCCAGATCGGAGTCTTCCAGAGCGCGCAGAAAAACCGGAGAAGCTACCATTTGACCTGAAATACGAGTGGGCACCCAACACGAGCCAGTTGGGGGGCAAAATGGCAGCTGGCTATACGTCTATGCTGCCCTCAAATACGCGCAAAGCCGGGCCGCTGAGATAAATATTGGTAAAGGAGCCATCAGGCAGCGCTTCAAAAGCAACCCGTAGATCGCCACCCGGTGTACGTAGTTGCACCGGACTAACAGCTCCGCGCCGGGAAGCGGCCAGTGCCACGGCCGTCACGCCAGTGCCACAGGAAAGGGTTTCATCCTCTACGCCCCGCTCGTAGGTGCGCACTTGCCAAGGCAAATCGGGCGTGGGGGGCATTTCGGCAAAGTTTACGTTCGTACCGCGCTCCCGAAACCGCTCGTTGTAGCGAATGGCTCGTCCTTCACTAACCACATTCAGCTCGGCCAGTCGGCTGGCATCCAGAAACCGTACGATGTGGGGCGAACCTGTATTCAGGAATACGCCGTCTTCGCTTACCTCCTGCTGGCCCAGCACATCCTGCATACGCAAGTTTACGGTTCCATCGGCCTCGATATGCGCTTCGTGTTCACCATCGGCGGCAATAAAACGGGCTTCGTTTTCAATAACTCCCAAGTGATGCGCGAAGGCCACGGTACAGCGCCCACCATTGCCACACATGGAGCCCAGATACCCGTCGGCATTGAAATACACCATCTCAAAGTCGTAGTCGGCGTGCAGACGTAGCAGGATCAGGCCATCGGCGCCTATTCCTAGTCGGCGGTCGCAGAGGCGGCGCACCAGCTGATGATTGGTAGCATCAAACGCATGCGCACGATCGTCCACCATCACAAAATCGTTGCCGGTGCCTTGGTATTTATAGAAACGAAGTGTCATAGAGCAAAGGTCGCATTTATGGGCGGTAAACTGCACGTTGATGTTCTAAACGGATTTATGCAGTAAAGCAATTTGGCCGGCATGATAGAGATTATGCTGCACCAGCCCGTGGAGCATGATATAGTAGCTTACTCCACCACCTTGCTCATGGTCGCGGGGCCCGCCTAGTTGCCGGTCAAGATCAGAATCAGTCAATTGATTTACCGCATCAATCAGATGAGTATGGGCGTGGCGCAAATCGGCTAGGGCTTGTTGCCACGCGGCCTCATCGGCCCCGGATGGGACAGATGGCCAGTCGGCAGCGGCTGATATTTCAATCAGCTTATCTTGCTGTATACGCTGCTGCACCGTTTCTATCCAGGCTGTTAGGTGCAGCACAATTTCCCAAATACTGTGCGCCGTTGGTAGTACCCGGGTTGCTGCTTGCGTAGCGTTGAGGCCCTGCAGTGTAGTCAGCAACGACGGGCCCGACCACGCATCGCCATCGAAGGCACGCTGAAGCTGGTCAACAATGCGCGAGGTTTCATTCATGCTAGCTTGCGAAGTAGTCATGGTGAATAATAGTAGAGGCTTGAGTGAAACGCTATACGATAGTTGCAGCTCCTAAAATAACACCATCAAACACAAAGCTTACGCGACTACCTTACCTTTGGCTGCCTGCTCAGCGGCAGCTTTACGACGCCTTATGTATTCCTTCCTCACTACCGGCACCTGGCCCGATTATGAATTGCTCGACGCGGGCAACTTTGAAAAGCTCGAACGCTTTGGGCGCTACGTGCTGGCCCGGCCCGAGCCCCAAGCTATCTGGGACCAACATTTGCCCCCCAGCGAATGGGAACGCGCCCACGCCACCTTTCGCCGCGAAAAAGGCAGCCAGGAGCGCGGACAGTGGCAACTGAAGGCAGGAATGCCCGAGCAATGGGTAATTAACTACGACCAAGGCGACTTGCATTTGCGCTTCCGCTTGGGCTTGTCGGCATTTAAGCATGTCGGGCTGTTCCCGGAGCAAGACCCCAACTGGCGCTTCATTTTTGAGCAAACCAAAAAGAGAAAAGCCCCCCAGCCGCGAGTCCTCAACCTCTTTGCCTACACCGGCGCCGCTACCCTGGCCGCGCGGGCCGCCGGCGCCGATGTTACGCACCTCGACTCTGTGAAGCAGGTCAACTTCTGGGCCCGCGACAACATGGAAGCCAGCCAGCTCGATGGGGTGCGTTGGCTGGTAGAAGACGCCATGAAATACGTGCGGCGCGAGGTGAAGCGTGGCAGCAAATACCAAGGCCTCATCCTCGATCCGCCCGCCTACGGCCGTGGCCCGAATGGGGAGAAATGGCAACTGGAAGATGAACTGAACGAACTGCTGAAGCTGTGCAAAGAATTGCTGGACCCGCAGGATCATTTTTTTCTGATCAACTTGTATTCGCTGGGCTTCTCGGCGCTTATCCTGGATAATCTGGTCGCTAATATTTTTCCGGCCATCCGAGGCACTCGCGAAATCGGCGAGATTTATTTGCACGACCAAGGCCAGCGCAAGCTGCCGCTAGGTACTTTTTGCCGCTTTAGCTCCTAAAGTCACACCTTGCCAAAGGGAGCCTTTCCCTGCATTCATACCCATGACAATGACCAAAACGCCGCGTCTGGCCCTGATTGACATGGGCACCAACACGTTCCACCTGCTCATCGTGGAAATGCCCCCCACGAGCTCCGACGCCGAGCCCACCGTATTGCTGCGTACCAAAGTGGGCGTGAAGCTGGGCGAGGGTGGCATTAGCAACGGCGAAATTGCGCCTGAGGCCTATGCGCGGGCTTTACACACCCTGGCGGCCTTTCAGGAAGAAATAGAGCTGCACCAAGTGACAGATGTACGCGCTACAGCTACCAGCGCCGTACGCAGCGCCCGCAATGGCGCGGAGTTGGCAGAAGAAATATTCGAGCAGACAGGTATTAAAGTCGATATTATTCCGGGCGATCGGGAAGCTGAGCTAATCTGTAAAGGCATGCGGCAGGCCGTGGCACTAGGTCAATCGCCACACTTGCTGGTGGATATTGGCGGGGGCAGCGTGGAGTTCATCATTGCTAATGAGGACACCATTTTCTGGAAACAAAGCTTCGAGATTGGGGCTCAGCGTCTACTGGACTTGTTTTTCAAGCATGATCCGCTTACCGCTGACGATGTACGCGAGGAGCAGGCGTATCTGGCTGCACAACTTGCGCCCCTGACAGCGGCCGTGCAGCAGTTCAAGCCTGTTGGCCTCGTTGGGGCTTCCGGCACATTTGATACACTCGGAGATTTGCAGGCAGCTCAGCGCAATGAGTTTCGCCCCGAAATGCCGCCGCCCGTTACCGAAATTACGCTCCAGAGCTTTTATCAGAGCTACGAACTACTGCTCACCACTACTCACTCGCAACGCCTAGCCATGCCCGGCATGACGCCCATGCGCGCCGATATGATTGTGGTAGCCTGTATCCTGATTGATTTCATCCTGACGACTTACCACCTTACCAATTCCAATATAAGGGCTTCGTCATATGCGTTGAAGGAGGGGCTACTGGCGGAGATTCTGAAGGCCTGAATCCAGACAGCTGGCTGATTAGGTAGTATTTGCCCCCCAGCGCTTTCACTTCCATTCTTCGCACTTTTCTTTAATCCACGACTACGCGGCCGAGCTTGCTGCATATTTCCTGCTATGACCTTTTCCTACAATCATCTGTTCACATTTACCGAGGCTGTGTTTCGTAGTATCGGCTGCCCTGAGGCCGACGCCACTACGGCTACGGAAGCACTGCTGGCCGCCGACCTGCGCGGCATCGACTCGCATGGCGTGGCGCGGCTCATCGGCTATGTGCGTCTTTGGGAAGCTGGCCGCATCAATCCGACGCCGCGGGTGGGAGTAGTGTACGAAACGCCCAGCACCGCTGTAGTGGATGGCGACGGTGGACTGGGCTTGGTGGTGGCGCCCAAGGCGATGCAGGTAGCTTTAGAAAAAGCGCGTATCGCCGGTACAGGCTGGGTTTCGGTAAAAAATTCCAACCACTTCGGCATTGCGGGCTACCATGCGATGAAGGCGCTGGCCCACGATATGATCGGGATTGCCATGACTAACGCTAGCCCCCTAGTAGCGCCAACCCACTCGCTTGATCGTTTGCTGGGTACGAACCCGATTGCCGTGGCTATCCCGGCTGGTGAGCAGCCCGATTTTGTGGCCGACTTTGCTACTACGACGGCCGCCAACGGTAAGCTCGAGATTTTGCAGCGCAAGCAGCAGCCTGCGCCCGCTGGCTGGATTCAGGATGCGCAGGGACAGTCCTCCACCAACCCCAATGAATTGAAAGACGGCGGCGCTTTATTGCCATTGGGGGGCGAAACAGGGTCGCATAAAGGGTATTGCCTGGGTAGCATAGTCGATATTTTTTCGGCGGTATTATCAGGCGCCAACTATGGACCTTGGGTACCGCCTTTCGTTGCTTTCCTCCAGCCCCCGCCGACCCAGTAGGCCAGGGTATTGGTCACTTCTTTGGCGCTATGCGCGTCGATGCCTTCCGCCCCGCTGCTGAGTTCAAGGCGCACATGGATAACTGGATTTCCACGTTTCGGCAAGCCCGCGCCGTAGATGGCCAGCAAGTCCTCATCCCTGGTGACCCAGAACGTGAAATGGCTGCTGAGCGCCTATTGGGGGGCATTCCGCTGCTCGAAACCGTAGTGCAAGATTTGGAGACAGTCGGCCGTAAGTTTGGCGTGCAGCTTTAGTGTTAGCGTAATATTTAACACAGAAAAGCCCCCAGATATATTTCTGGGGGCTTTTCTATCTATTCAACTTACACTTAAATCATTTGATTCGCACTCGCCAAAGTAGATAAGGCGACATCATGATTTAGGTACTTAGAGGAATAATTTTCATCCGGACCATTCAGAAACAAGCAGGTTTTGCCGCCTACTTCATCAATAATCTGGGCGTATTGGTCCATAGGTAGGGCTGGGCAACCGAGACTACGGCCCAAGCGGCCATACTGACGCACAAACTCCTCACTCACATAGTCGGCACCGTGCATGACCACTGAGCGAGCTAAAGCATTCGTGTTGTATCCCTCATCCACACCGTCCAGCTTAAGCGAGCGGCCGTGTTTGCCGATATATTCATCCTGGGTTACATAAAAGCCCAGGCTGCTCATATTCGACTCATTTTCGTTGGAGAAGGTACTAGTCAGGTTTTCGCCCGAGTTACGGCCATGAGCCACAAGCGTGTGAAATTTGACTTCTTTCTTTTCGAGGTCTAATACCCACAAACGCTTCTCGGTGGAAGGCTTTTCAAAGTCAACAACCGTCAAAAGCTGCTTGTCGCCGAGCTTGTTTTCGTTCCGCAGATTGAGGTAGCCCGTCATGGCTTTCTCAAATACTTCAAAGCGCAAGCCCTGCTGCTCCACATTTAGGTCGCGGTATAGATCGTGCATGCGCTGATCGAAAAAGGCTGCTTCCATTTCCTTTTCCGTTGGCATTTTCGTCTCTACTCCTTTTGCATTAGCCATGGAGCTTTTGATGGGCGTGGCCAGAGGCGTGGCCATAAACAGCGAAGCCATAAAGGGCAGCATACGCCGAACTACCCGACGGGCACGACGCTTCACACGCTGACGATGTACTACACTGGTCTTTTCCATCTGCTTGATTCTTTAGGATGAGTAGCTTAGCTAAGCAGAGCTTACCTTCTTCACACAAAGGCTCTTATACGCAAAGCCTTACAAAACGATATAGCTATCTATTTCAGTACTAGAGTTGTTTTAACATCCTGAAGGCCTTTTTGATTCCTTTAAGGTTTTCCGCTGATATCTGCTTAACCGCTTATCAGCCGTTTTTCCGGGTCTAGATGCTACCAACAGGTAGGCTACTTTCGTGTATCAATCGTAATTCTATACACTTATACAAGTTAACTGGCCTGCGCTAAAAAACAATGTTCAGATGATTTAAAGTGCGTATTCCAAGTACATAGTCCTACGTGGCTGTTATCCCTGGAAGATAATTATTTCCTTTTCGATCCTGCACCTCTTCTTTACGAAGGCGTAAACAAAGGCTGCCCACATTTCTTATCTACTTTTGTTGCTCCAAAGCGGTTCTGATTATTTGCTATCTGCAAATTCGCTTTGCTCATCTACCGCTTCGGCGCGTCGTCCTTCGCATTCATGGCTAAAGTCGCAATAAACCTCTCCACAGGGAGTATTCAGCAGGAAGAAATCATCGTTGGCATTGATCTGGGCACTACAAACAGTTTGGTAGCCTACATTCATCCCGAAGGCCAGCAACCGGTGGCCATCAACGATCAGGGCCGCGGCACTATCGTGCCTAGTGTCGTGCACTTCCCTGGTGATGATGCTCCTATCGTTGGCACCGAAGCCAAGCAATACCTTCTCACCGATCCGCAGAACACGATTTATTCTGTGAAGCGCCTACTAGGCAAATCGTACCGTGACCTGGGTGAGCACGCCGGACAGTTAGGCTATAAAATTATCGATGATAACTCAGAAGGCTTAGTAAAAATCCGCGTTGGGGGGCATTTCTACTCTCCTATCGAGCTTTCCGCCGAGATTTTGAAGGAGCTACGGGCCCGCGCTGAGCACGCCCTTAAAACGCCGGTGAACAAGGCAGTCATCACGGTGCCCGCGTATTTCAACGACTCGCAGCGCCAAGCCACTCGGGACGCGGGGCGCTTGGCTGGGTTGGAAGTATTGCGCATCGTGAATGAGCCTACCGCTGCCGCGCTGGCTTATGGTATTGGCCTATCGCCCGACGAAGAGAAAACCGTAGCCGTATATGACCTCGGCGGTGGCACCTTCGACATCAGCATTCTGCATATTCACCAAGGAATATTCGAGGTGCTCAGCACCAATGGCGATACCTACTTGGGCGGCGACGATTTCGACCGCTTAGTGAGTGAGCATTGGATTCAGCAGTACAACCTAACCGGTCGACTGGCTGCCGCTACAGATGGGCAGCTCAAGCAACAGCTCCGCCTAACCGCTGAGCAAGCTAAAAAGCACCTAAGCCAGCACGACGAATTTACCGCCGACCTGCCCGGCGCTGGCCAAGTGCAGCTTACCAAAGCGGAGTTTAATGATCTAATCCGTCCTCTGGTTGTTCGCACCATTACTGCTTGTCAGCAAGCCTTAACGGATGCCAAATTGCCTCCCAGTGCCCTCGACGCGGTACTATTAGTGGGCGGCTCTACGCGCGTGCCCTTGGTGTACGATACGGTGTCTGAGTTTTTCCAGCAACCCGCCAACAGCTCTCTTAACCCCGACGAAGTTGTGGCCCTAGGAGCTGCTATCCAAGCTGACATCTTAGGCGGCAACCGTCGTGATGTGCTTCTGCTGGATGTGACGCCGCTCACCCTCGGCATTGAAACCTTGGGCGGGCTCATGGACCCTATCATCCCGCGCAATTCGAAGATTCCGACCAAAGCCGGACGTCAGTACACGACTAGCGTTGATGGACAGGTAAACCTCAAGATTTCCGTGTACCAAGGTGAGCGGGACTTGGTGAAGGAAAACCGTAAGCTAGCCGAGTTTGATCTTCGCGGTATACCCGCCATGCCCGCAGGTTTACCAAAGGTTGATGTCAATTTTATTCTAAATGCCGACGGTATTTTGAAAGTAGAGGCGCTTGAGCTTCGCTCGAATACCCATCAGGCTGTCGAAATAAAGCCTCAGTACGGCCTTACCGATGAGCAGGTAGAGAAGATGCTTATGGATTCCATCACCCACGCTCGTGAGGACGTGACGGCGCGTATGGTCATCGAAGCCCGCACCGTAGCCGAGCAGATGATTTATCAGGTGGAACGCTTCGTTGACAAGAACTCCCAGTATCTAACCGAAGACGAAATCACGCAGACTGCCGCCTCGGTTCAGAACTTAAAAGACGCCCTTACTACCCAAGATAAGGATACTATTCTGAAAGCCGTAGACGAGTTAGAAAGCTTGACTAGCCCTTTCGCGGAGCGGGTCATGAACATCTCCATCAAGCAGGCGATGACAGGCAAGAAGATAGAGTAGCTCCTACTTGCGCTTGCTTTGAGGGGCCGGAATCATACCAAAGCTCAGGATACGCGTTGCCGTAGTGTCTCGAAACGTAACGTCGAGCATAACGCGCGGCTTAGCCTGCAGCGTGTCACTTTTGAACGAGAAAGCATAGAAGTAGCGAGGCTGTGCTTCATCACCTAGTCGCAAGCCCAGCTTATATAGTGCAATGGGGCGGCCTAGCTCTCTCCCCTGCTCATACATAGGCCTCACTGCTGCGCGAAATTGCTTCTTTGAGACAGTACTACTCACCTCTGGCGCCAACAGCTTATACGCCGCGGAGTTGTCGCCACTAAGCACCGCGATTAAGAACTGTCGGGCTACCTGAATTTGAGACGACTGGGCAGCGGCTGGCAGGCTCAGCAGGAGAAGTAGTAGGAAGACAACCAATTTGCCCCCCGCGCGGCAAGGGCGCATTTGCTGGCGGGTGTCAGTTAGTAGGGGCAGCATTACTCCTCTTCCTGCGGCACCAGGATGAACACATCCTCACCAGGGCGTTTCATAATGTAGCGTTCACGGGCAAACTTCTCTAATAGCTCCGGACTGCTGAGCAGCTCGGCTCGCTCCTTCTTCACCGTCTCAATGTTGGTCAGGTAGTACTCCTTCTCCGTTTGTAGTTCGCGCCACTTTTTGTACATATCGTACTGCTTCAGCAAGTCGTTGGCGTCGAACACGAACATCCACACCATGAAGCTTACCCCAGTCAGAAAGTAAAAGCTGCGTACAATGCGCGCTGCAGAAGCAAGGATAACGGAAAAGCTCATAGGCTCAAATATACTAAAAACGGCACCACAGCCTATTGGGCTATGGTGCCGTTTTGTTAAACTGAGAGAATTAGGAAAGAATTAGCCCAGCTGAGCAAGCTACATTTTGCGCCCAGGATAGTAGGCTATCTCGCCCAACTCCTCCTCAATACGGAGCAATTGGTTGTATTTCGCCATCCGGTCAGAGCGCGAAGCTGATCCCGTTTTGATCTGGCCTGTGTTCAGAGCTACTGCCAAGTCAGCAATAGTATTGTCTTCAGTTTCGCCGGAACGGTGCGACATAACGCTCTTGTAGCCATTACGACGGCCAAGGTTGATAGCAGCAATTGTCTCGGTTAGCGTACCAATCTGGTTTACCTTAATCAGAATTGCGTTGGCTATTTTCTCGTCAATACCACGCTGCAAACGATCCACATTGGTCACAAACAGATCGTCGCCCACGAGCTGAATTTTGCCCCCCAGACTTTCTGTATGCTGTTTCCAGCCGGCCCAGTCGTCCTCGTCCATTCCGTCTTCGATACTTAGGATGGGGTACTTGTTAACCCAGTCAGCCCAATAGTTAGCCATCTCTGAAGAAGTCAGCTTATCGCCCGTGCTCTTCTTGAAATGGTAAACACCATTCTCATAAAATTCCGAAGTAGCGGCGTCCATCGCAATCATCACATCCTCACCCGGGCGGTAGCCAGCTGTCTCAATAGCTTGCAGTACCACCTTGATAGCATCTTCGTTCGATTTAATATTCGGAGCAAAACCACCTTCATCACCTACGTTCGTGCTTAAGCCCTGCTTTTTCAGCACGTTCTTCAGATGATGAAAAATCTCAGTTCCCCAACGCAACCCCTCAGAGAATGACTCAGCTCCCACGGGCATAATCATGAACTCTTGGAAATCAATGGAGTTGTCGGCATGTGAACCACCGTTAAGGATGTTCATCATAGGCACGGGCAGTGTAGACGCCCCTACCCCACCTACATAGCGATACAGCGGCATACCAGCCTCTTGAGCGGCAGCACGTGCAATAGCCAGCGACACACCAAGAATGGCATTAGCTCCTAAGTTGGCTTTGTTCGGTGTTCCATCCAGCTCTATCATGATGCGGTCGAGCAAGCTTTGTTCATACACCGAAAAGCCAATCAGTTCTTCAGCAATTGTGCTGTTCACGTTCTCTACAGCCTTCAACACTCCTTTCCCCATATACTTCGACTTATCGTCGTCGCGCAACTCCACTGCTTCATGTTTACCCGTAGAGGCCCCAGATGGTACAGCGGCACGGCCTACTACACCATTGTCAGTAGTCACATCTACTTCTACAGTTGGATTGCCTCTCGAATCAAATATTTGCCGGGCGTGAATGGAAGAGATAATACTCATGGTTAAGAGGTAAGGAGTGAAAAATGAATCAGTATGCTGCTTTGTAAAGGCTAAGCTAGATTTGATGCGTCTCGAATGAGGGTAGCAAGGTAAGGAATTCGTTCTACAGGAAATCTGATTTCCGAGGAAGAGCCGTATTTTGCCCCCCAGAACGATCAGAAACAAAAAGGGGATGCACCTTGCGGTACATCCCCTTTTTAAGTGTTAGCTAAGCTTATGAAGCAGCTTCTTCGTCTTTTGCTTTAGCCTCGTCGCGAGTGTCATCACCTTTAACGGTCGCTGTAGGCGTATCCTCAGGAGCAGCAGTAGCAACTACTGGAGCTTCTGCCTTTGACTCGGAAACAACTTCAGCCGAAGACTTGCCCTCACCTGCCGTCGTAGCCTTCTTGCGGCCACGTGAGCGACGGGTCGTTGACTTAGCTTCGCCAACGTTCTTTGCTTCAAGCAGTGTCTCGTTGTAATCGACAAGCTCAATAATGCACATCTCAGCGTTGTCGCCCAGACGAGCATCACTCAACTTGATGATACGAGTATAGCCACCAGGACGAGTAGCGATTTTAGAAGCTACATCACCAAACAGTTCCTTCATCGACTCTTTATTCTGAAGAGTCGAGAATACAGTACGGCGAGCGTGCGTAGTGTCGCTCTTTGCTTTGGTCAAAAGTGGCTCTATGAACTTGCGTAGAGCTTTGGCCTTGGCTACAGTCGTTGACACACGCTTGTGCATGATCAGCGAAGAAGCCATGTTAGACAGCATCGAATTGCGATGTGCAGCAGTGCGGCCTAAGTGGTTAATTGTTTTACCGTGTCTCATTGTATTGTTATGCGAATGCGGGGTGTATGTGCTTGCGTTGGGCGACCACGGCGGGCAACTTGCTTGTGGCAGCTACCTCATTAGAACCGCCTAACCTCGGGCACACTGAAATAAAATTAAAAACAATGGCTGAACTGCTTAGGCGTTAAGCCATCCGCAATTCAGCCATTACTCTGAAATACTAATCTTCGTCGAGCTTGTACTTGCTCAGGTCCATACCGAAGTTCAGACCTTTCTCTTCTACGAGGTTCTCCAACTCAGTTAACGACTTCTTACCGAAGTTGCGGAACTTCATCATGTCGCTCATATCCAACTGTACCAAGTCACCAAGCGTTTTGATGTCGGCAGCCTTGAGGCAGTTATAAGCACGCACCGACAGGTCCATATCCGCCAATGGCGTCTTTAGAACCTTGCGCATGTGCAGCGTCTCTTCATCTACAGTTTCCTCCTCTTCAGCCTTAGCCGTTTCGAAGGTCATTGTATTGTCCGAGAACAGCATGAAATGCTGAATCAGGATGTTAGCAGCACCTTTTAGCGCTTCTTCGGGGTGAATAGAGCCATCCGTCTGAATTTCGATGAGAAGCTTCTCATAGTCAGTCTTCTGCTCTACGCGGGTATTCTCGATGCTATATTTCACATTCTTGATAGGTGTGAAGATGGCATCAATAGCGATTTGCCCGAATACCTGATCGGTAGGCTTATTTTCTTCGGCGGGTACATAGCCCCGACCTTTCTGCACAGCCAGTTCAAACTCCAGCTCAGTGTTGGCATCTACATGGCAGATAACCAAATCTGGGTTCAACACCTGGAAGCCGTTGGTAAACTTATTGATGTCGCCGGCCGTGAATGTCTCCTGACCTTTGATGCGGACGGTAATCTTGTCCTCAATAGCGTCGCTTACCTTCTTGAAGCGGACCATCTTCAGGTTCAGAATGATTTCGGACATGTCCTCAATCACACCTTCAATGGTCATGAACTCGTGCAGCACGCTGGGCGTGCGAACCGATGTAACGGCATAGCCCTCCAGCGACGACAGCAGGATACGGCGCAAAGCGTTGCCGATCGTGACGCCGTAGCCTTTCTCCAGCGGTTTGAATTCAAACGTTCCGTAAAAGTCATCGGATTTCTCCATCACAACTTTCTCCGGCATTTGAAAAGCTAAGATTGACATAAGTGGGGCTTTAAAAATACAACAAGGGAAAAACGAAGAATGCCAAAAGGCAATTACTTCGAGTAAAGCTCGACGATCAGTTGCTCCTGGATTTTTTCCGGGATCAACTCACGTGAGGGGGCGTTGGTGAACTTGCCCACCATTTCCTTGCCGTCCCACTCCAACCACGAGAAAGCGCGGGCGTTGCGGGCGCTCAAGCTAGTAGTGATAGTTTCCAGCGACTTTGACTTCTCACGAACGCCAATGATGTCGCCAGGACGCAGCTTGTACGAAGCGATGTTAACCACTTCACCGTTTACCGTTATGTGCTTGTGCAACACCAATTGGCGAGCAGCACGACGGGTAGGAGCTACTCCTAAGCGGTATACTGTGTTGTCTAGGCGTGACTCTAGCAGAGCCAACAGGTTGTCACCAGTAATGCCGGGAAGTGCAGCAGCCTTATGGAATAGGTTTTCAAATTGCTTCTCTAGTACACCGTACATGTACTTCACCTTTTGCTTCTCCATCAGTTGGATAGCATATTCCGACTGCTTCTTGCGACGGCCACGACCATGCTGGCCTGGGGATAATTCTTTTTGTTGAGTGCCTTGCTCGGACCGAAAATCGGCTCAGCAAAGCGACGGGCAATCTTGGTTTTAGGACCGGTATAACGTGCCATTTCGAGGATGTTGAGTTTTGCAGGGGTTGAACCACGAATGTCGAGCCTCGCAGACGCGTTGCAACGGGTGCATACGCATCGGAAACCCGACACCAGGGGGCAAATTCGCAGACATTTAGCCTGCGCTTTGCCTGTTCAGTATATCAGACGCGACGACGCTTAGGCGGACGGCAGCCGTTGTGGGGCAGCGGTGTTACGTCGCGGATGGTAGTTACCTCAATGCCCACATTCTGGAGGGTACGGATAGCCGACTCACGACCTGAGCCTGGTCCTTTTACAAATACTTCGGCTTTGCGCATACCCAGATCATGGGCAACTTTACCGCAATCCGTGGCTGCCATCTGAGCAGCGTATGGAGTATTCTTCTTTGAGCCACGGAAGCCCATCTTACCAGCAGAAGCCCAAGAAATAACCTGGCCGTTGTTGTTGGTGATGGAGATGATGATGTTGTTGAAGGAGGCCTTGATGTGAATCTGACCTACTTGCTCTACAACGACAACGCGCTTCTTGGCTTTGTCTTTTCTCTTTTGTGCCATTTAGTTATCGCAAAAAATGCGGAAGGTGTTGATGCTCACTTCGTATAAGCAAGCACCGATTTCCGCTACTGTTTATTTAGTAGCCTTCTTTTTGTTGGCAACAGTCTTACGCTTACCCTTACGAGTGCGTGAGTTGTTCTTGGTGCGCTGACCACGAACTGGCAGTCCCTTACGGTGACGCAATCCACGGTAGCTACCAATGTCCATCAGGCGCTTGATGTTGAGCTGCACTTCTGAGCGCAGTACACCCTCAGTCTTGTGCTGGGCGGCTATGATAGCACGGATTTCGCTGGCTTCAGCCTCCGTCCAGTCTTTAACCTTCTTGTCCACAGAGATGCCGGCTTGGCCAAGAATCTTCTGAGCTAAAGAACGGCCAATGCCGAAAATGTACGTGAGGGCGATTTCGCCGCGCTTGTTGTCCGGGATATCAACCCCTGCAATACGAGCCATATGCTTTTATAAAACGAATGGTTTAACCTTGACGCTGCTTATAGCGAGGGTTCTTTTTGTTAATGACGTAAAGTTTGCCTTTGCGGCGAATTACCTTACAGTCAACGCTGCGCTTTTTGACCGATGCTTTGACTTTCATGTCGTCGTTAGTAAATTATTTGTAACGGTAAACAATGCGTCCCTTTGACAAGTCGTAGGGTGACATTTCCAGCTTCACCTTATCTCCAGGCAGAATTTTGATGTAGTGCATACGCATCTTCCCAGAAATATGAGCCACCAGTTGGTGACCGTTTTCCAACTCTACACGAAACATCGCATTAGAGAGTGCTTCTAGAATTACTCCGTCCTGCTCAATGGAGGATTGTTTGGCCATAAGGCTACTGTAAGGCTTTTTCTATGTAATCGAAGGAGGTTAAAATTTCCGCCTTGTCTTTTCTAACTACAACAGTGTGCTCAAAATGAGCTGAAGGTTTCTTATCCTTGGTACGGATGGTCCATCCATCTTTCTCTTGGACAATATTCTTGACACCCAAATTAACCATTGGCTCAATTGCAATTACTAACCCCGTTTGCAACTTAAGTCCTGAACCACGTTTACCGTAATTAGGTACTTCAGGTCGCTCGTGTAGCTTTTTGCCTAAGCCATGGCCAACCAACTCTCTTACAACTCCATAACCTTGCTTTTCAACAAAGCTCTGAATTGCATAGCCAATGTCACCCATCCGGTTGCCGGCCACTGCCTGCTCTATACCGAGATACAAAGACTGCTTAGTATGAGCCAATAAGTCTAGCACCTCAGTATCTACCTCCCCAATTGGGTAAGTATAAGCGCTGTCACTGTGATAACCATTGAGGAATACACCACAATCAATCGAAACTATATCTCCACCTTTCAAAGTATAGTCACTAGGAAATCCGTGTACTACAACTGAATTTGGTGAGATACAAAGGCTATAAGGAAAGTCATTATAGCCTTTGAATGAAGGTTGCCCCCCACTATCTCGAATAAACTCCTCCGCACGCTTATCAAGCTCACGGGTGGTTACTCCCTCCTTAATAAGACTCGCAACTTCTCCGTGAGCCTGGGCTAGAACTTTCGCACTAGCCCGAATGAGTTCTATTTCTTCTTCGGTCTTATAAAAGATCATGACTAAGAAGCCATCGCCACGTTTTGCGATCTTCCCCTCAGCTTACCTGTTTTCATCATGCCATCATAGTGACGCATGAGTAGATAACTTTCTACCTGATTGAGTGTGTCTAATACAACTCCTACCATGATAATCAGTGAGGTACCACCATAGAAAGCAGAGAAAGGACGAGTTACGCCAGCCAACAATGCTAAGGCAGGAAAGATTGCAATTAGAGCCAAAGCAATTGCGCCAGGTAAAGTAATACGAGTCAGAATCTCATCCATATGCTCGGATGTATCACGACCCGGCTTTACTCCAGGGACAAAGCCACCACTACGTTTTAAGTCATCAGCAATCTGATTAGGATTGACGCTAATAGCGGTGTAGAAATAAGTAAAGACAATGATAAGAGTAGCGAACACAAGGTTGTACTGCCAAGAGGTGTAGTCTGAAAACTTAACACCAATGTAGCTAGCCGTTTCACTATCATTCTGCCATATTGAAGCCACAATAGCGGGCACAAACATCAATGACTGAGCAAAAATGATTGGCATTACACCAGCCGCGTTCACTTTCAATGGAATGAATTGGCGCTGAGCGTTGAGTTGTGTAGTTCCACCTACTTGCTTCGCATACTGTACTGGAATACGACGAACCGCTTGTGTTAGTACAATCACAGCCATTACGACTAGGAAAAGCACTACCATCTCTATCAAAAAGATCAATGATCCACGCATCCCTTTAGCAGCTGCTTCACCAATAATGGCTCCTGGGAATCGGGAGACGATTCCAATCATAATGATCATGGAAATACCATTACCAATGCCTTTATCAGTAATCTTTTCACCGAGCCACATGCAGAACAATGTTCCAGCCGTGATAATTATCATGGTGGAAATTGTAAAGAATGTGCCGGGAGAAATGATAGCCTCAGGAGTGATAGTCGCAATGAAGCCAATCGACTGAGCCATTACAATCGGGATGGTCAGAATACGGGTGTATTGATTGATCTTCTTACGCCCAGATTCCCCTTCCTTTTGTAGCTTCTGAAAGTAAGGAACTGCTATTGTCAACAGTTGCAGTACGATAGAAGCTGAGATGTAAGGCATTATACCTAGTGCGAAGATAGAAGCATTACTAAATGCTCCACCTAGTAAGGTATCAAGGATTCCAAAAAGGCCTTCAGCTCCCTGCTTTAATTTAGTAGCATCTACCCCAGGCAGCACAACAAAGGAACCGAGCCGGTAGATAGCAATGAAAAAAAGCGTATTGAGAATCCGCATACGCAGATCCTCAATCGCAAAAATATTCTTTATCGTCTCGATAAACTTCTTCATTGCCAATCAGGCTTTATAAAGTCACTGCTTTGCCACCCGCCTTTTCAATCGCCTCAACAGCAGATTTAGAAAAAGCATGTGCATGCACTTCTACAGCTTGAGTGATTTCACCGCGGCCAAGAATTTTAATTTTAGCGTTCTTAGAAACAAGTCCATTAGACACGAAGTAAGCAACATCCATAGTGGTTGTGCTGTCTTTGTCTGTTAGGCTCTGAAGAGCATCAAGGTTTATACCTTTATACTCCACACGATTAATGTTCGTGAAACCAAACTTAGGCACACGACGCTGCAGAGGCATCTGACCACCTTCGAAGCCTGACTTCTTAGAATAGCCCGAACGTGACTTCTGCCCTTTGTGACCACGGGTAGATGTACCACCACGGCCCGAACCCGTACCGCGACCGATGCGCTTCTCATTGCGCGTAGCGCCGACGGCAGGTTTTAGATTGCTGAGATTCATGTTGAGTTACTTCTTAAAGTTCGGTTACTTCGATCAAATGCTGCACTGCGGCCACCATACCAGCAATCTGGGGGGTGTTTTCTTTTTCCGAGGTGCTACCGATTTTACCCAGCCCCAAGGCCTGAACCGTACGTTTTTGACGCTCAGGGCGGTCAATCACGCTTTTTACCAATTTGATTTTGATCTGCGCCATCTCGTCTAGCCGTTAAAAACTTGTTGGAGAGTAATGCCGCGCTGCTGTGCGATCTGCATGGGGTCGCGCATCTTCAAAAGAGCATCGAAGGTAGCCTTTACCACGTTGTGCGGGTTAGACGAGCCTTTAGATTTAGCCAGTACATCTTTGATACCAGCACTTTCGAAAACGGCACGCATAGCACCACCAGCAATTACACCGGTACCAGCTGCTGCTGGCTGTACCAATACGAAGCCACCCGAATACTTACCTTCCATCACGTGAGGAACCGTATGCTTATAAAGAGGAACTTTTACTAGGTTCTTCTTAGCATCATCGATACCCTTTGCAATTGCATCAGTTACCTCGTTAGCCTTACCTAGGCCGAAACCTACAGTACCGTTGCCGTCACCTACTACTACAATTGCAGAGAAGCTGAAACGACGACCACCTTTAACCACTTTGGCTACTCGGTTGATGGCTACTACTTTTTCTTTTAAGTCCGTGTCGCCAGCACGGGGAGTCTGATCCCGGTTACCACCACGATCATTGCCACCACCGCGACGATCGTTGCCGCCACGGTCATTGCCACCACCACGGTTGCTGTTATTAAATTCTGCCATGATGATTTAGAAATTGAGGCCGCCTTCGCGGGCTCCTTCTGCCAATGATTTTACGCGGCCGTGGTAGAGATAACCTGAGCGGTCAAACACTACTTTGGTGATACCCTTCTCCTGAGCGCGGGAGGCAATTTCTTTGCCTACTGCAGCAGCAGAAGCTACTGGGGTAGCATCATCAGCCGTTGTTACGTGCTTAGATGATACAGATACCAGCGTTTGGCCAATGGTGTCGTCAATAATTTGGGCGTAAATGCCCTTATTGCTGCGAAACACCGACAAACGCGGCCGATCGGACGTGCCAGCCACCCGCGTACGGATGATGCGCTGGATCCGCTTTCTTCTTGTTGCTTTATCAAAAGCCATAATGCGAAATTATTTCGAAGCCGTTTTACCAGCCTTGCGACGAATCTGCTCACCCACGAAGCGTACCCCTTTCCCTTTATAGGGCTCGACTTTACGCAACGAACGAATTTTTGCAGCTACTTGACCTAACAATTGCTTATCGATGCTAGTCAGAGTAACGATAGGGTTTTTACCCTTCTCTGTAAGAGCAGTAGCAGTTACTTCCTTAGGCAGGGCCAAGAAAATATTGTGCGAGTAACCTAAAGAAAGTTCGAGGGTAGTACCAGCCATTGCAGCTTTGTAACCTACACCTACTAACTCCAAGCGCTCCGTGTAGCCATCACTCACACCAACAACCATGTTGTTGATAAGCGAGCGATACAAACCGTGCATAGCCTTGTGACGCTTCTGCTCAGTAGGACGTTCTACTACGAGTTGACCATCGGCAGTAGAAACGGTGATGTCGCGGTCTACGGGAGTTGTCAAGCTTCCTTTCGGGCCCTTAACGGTTACTTCGTTTTCTTTGCTGATATCAATCTGCACGTTAGCGGGCAGGCTGATCGGCAGTTTACCAATGCGTGACATAGTTCTATTTCCTCTCGCTTAGTAAACGTAGCACAGCACCTCGCCGCCCACGTTTTCGTTTTTGGCTTCTTTCTCCGTCATCACGCCCTTCGACGTAGACAGGATAGCTACTCCAAGGCCGCTTAATACGCGTGGCAGATTCTCCACGTGAGCATACTTACGCAGACCAGGCGTGCTCACACGCTCTAGCTTCGTGATAGCTGGCTGCTTGGTAGCAGGATTGTACTTAAGCGCAATCTTGATCGTGCCTTGTACCGACGAGTCATCAAAGCGGTAGCTCTGAATGTAACCCTTATGGTAGAGCACTTTCGTGATTTCCTTTTTGATGTTGCTGGCCGGTATTTCTACTACCCGGTGATTTGCCTTGATGGCATTACGCACGCGAGTTAAATAATCGGCAATTGGATCTGTATTCATTTGATATAGAAAAGCTACACTCCTTTTTAGGGAGCGCAAAGATAAGAAAATTTCGCAGCTGCAGAAAGCAACAGCGAAATTTTCAGTTAAGACTACTTGGCTCGGTTATCGGGGCGCGGCCAATGGTTTCTTGAGTCTACTTCGTAGGTGGATTAAAAAATAGCCAGCACACCGTTTGATAAGGCATACTGGCTATTTTTACTACCAGCTCGACTTAGTTACTCCGGGAATCTTACCAGCTAGTGCCATTTCACGGAACGTAACACGGCTGATGCCGAACTTACGCATGTAACCACGGGGACGACCATTAATCTTGTCGCGGTTGTGAACACGTACTGGGGAAGCGTTGCGTGGCAACTTATCCAGACCTTCGTAATCACCAGCAGCTTTAAGTGCCTTACGCTTCTCAGCATAACGAGCAACTGTAGCGATACGCTTTCTTTCTCTTGCTTTAACGGATTCCTTAGCCATTGTTTTCTTTCTTGGCGTTAGTGAAGGGCATTCCGAAAGCCTTAAGCAGCTCATAGCTCTGCTCGTCGTTCTCGGCGGTTGTAACGAAGGTGATATCCATACCAGAAATCGACTTGATCTTGTCAATAGAAATTTCTGGGAAAATAATCTGCTCCTTTATACCGAGGGTATAGTTACCCCGGCCATCGAAGCCCTTATCGTTAATGCCTTTGAAGTCGCGTACACGAGGTAAAGCAACCGTCAAAAGACGGTCCATGAACTCATACATGCGCTCGCCCCGCAAGGTAACTTTAGCACCGATGGGCATGCCCTCACGAAGCTTAAAGTTAGATACCGAACGCTTAGCGATAGTAGGAACAGCTTTCTGACCAGTGATGGTCGTCAGCTCATCTACACCATTATCAACCAGTTTCTTGTCAGCTACTGCTGCACCGATACCGCGGTTAATACAGATCTTAGTGATGCGTGGCACCTGCATTACGCTCTTGAACTGGAATTTCTCCTGGAGCGCAGGCACCACGTCTTTCTGATATATTTCTCTGAGTCGAGCCATTGTCGTAAAGCCGGGTTAGGCGTTTTGCTGGGGGGCATTTTTGCGTACCCGCTCACCCGTCTTGGGGTCAATGGGCTGCACGTTGCTCACATGAATGGGAGCCTCGATCTTAGTAATACCACCCTGAGGGTTTTTAGCGCTCGGCTTGTTGTGCTTCGTTACTAGGTTCAAACCCTCGATGATAACGCGCTGTGAAGTGCGATTAACCGATTTGATGGTACCAGTCTTGCCACGCTCATCACCAGCAATCACCTTAACGGTATCGCCAGTTTTTACGTGCAATTTCACTGGCTTTTGGTCTTTTGCTTTCGTTGCCATTTGCTACTATGCTTATAGAACCTCAGGGGCCAGTGAAACAATCTTCATAAACTGACGCTCACGTAACTCACGAGCAACAGGTCCGAAGATGCGGGTGCCACGGGGTTCATCGTTGTTATTGAGCAGTACCGCAGCATTATCATCGAAACGAATGTAAGAGCCGTCTTTACGACGCACTTCTTTCTTCGTGCGAACAACTACTGCTCTAGATACAGTGCCTTTTTTAGCGTTGCCAGAAGGTATAGCTGATTTAATCGAAACAACGATTTTATCACCTACACTAGCATATTTCTTACCAGTGCCGCCAAGGACACGGATGCAGAGCACTTCTTTAGCGCCGCTATTATCAGCGACGGTCAGACGGGATTCTTGTTGTATCATCTTACTTGGCGCGCTCTACGATTTCTACTAATCTCCAACGCTTGTTTTTGCTTAGCGGCCGAGTGGACATAATCCGTACGGTATCACCTTCGCCACATTCGTTGTTTTCATCATGAGCCATAAACTTAGTAGTCTTGCTCACAAACTTGCCATAGATGGGGTGCTTTTGCTTTTCCTCTACCACAACAGTGATAGATTTATCCATTTTGGAGCTAGAGACACGCCCAGTAATCTCTTTGCGCATGTTCCGCTCAACGGTAGCGGTAGTCTGCTGATCTGTGTTGCTTGCCATCGTTATTTAGCAGTTTGGTTTGCCTGCTCGTTCTCGCGACGGGTCAACTCGGTCTTCAGACGAGCTACGTTCTTGCGGCTATGCTTCAGGCGAATCGGATTCTCTAGGGGAGAGATAGCGTGCGCGAAACGCAGCGACTGACCGCTAGTCTGTTCGGTTTTAATCTGGTTCTTCAGCTCTTCTACTGAGAGAGCACGGATATCAGCGTTTTTCATCTTACTAGTTTTCTACGTAGTCGCGACGAACAACAAACTTGGTCTTCACGGGCAACTTTTGCGCCGCAAGACGCAGTGACTCCTGGGCTACCTCGAGCGGGACACCATCCGATTCGAACATAATAGTGCCAGGGTGTACAATAGCTACCCAATACTCGGGCGAGCCTTTGCCTTTACCCATCCGCACTTCAGCAGGCTTCTTGGTAATAGGCTTGTCAGGGAAAATGCGGATCCAAACTTGACCTTCACGCTTCATAGCACGGGTCATAGCGATCCGAGCCGCCTCAATTTGGCGAGCCGTAATCCACGCAGTTTCCAGCGACTTGATAGCGAATGAACCGAAGTCAATGGAGCTGCCGCGGTAGGCTAAGCCTGTTACGCGACCCTTTTGCATCTTGCGATACTTGGTCCTTTTCGGTTGTAACATGATTATCGAAAATATAGATTCGAAAAATGAGAAAGGGTTAGCGACGAGGAGCACCGCCACCGCGGTTTTGCCCCCCAGCAGCTCCAGTGCCACTATTGCGACGTGGGCCACCACCTTGGCCTTGACCACCACGGTTGTCACCGCCACGATCACCACGGCCTTCACCGCCACGATCATTACGATCACGACGTGGGCCACGATCACCACCACGGTCGCCACGCTCACCACGTGGGCCACGATCGTTACCGCCACCACGGGTGTCGGCGCCTTGGTTGGTAGGCTGCTGGTTAGGCGACAAGTCAGGCTTGCCAAATACCTCACCACGCATGATCCACACTTTGATACCGATCTTACCGTACACAGTTTGAGCTTCTGACAAAGCATAATCTATGTCAGCACGCAAAGTGTGCAGTGGAGTGCGACCCTCTTTGTATTGCTCCGAGCGAGCAATTTCAGCGCCGCCAAGACGACCACCACACTGCACTTTGATACCTTCAGCACCAACGCGCATAGCAGCCTGAATAGCTTGCTTCATCGCACGGCGGAACGAAATACGAGCCTGTAGCTGCTGAGCAATGCTCTCACCTACTAGCTTTGCATCAAGTTCTGGACGCTTGATTTCGAAGATATTGATCTGAACGTCTTTGCTGGTGATCTGCTTTAGCTCGTCTTTAATCTTATCAACTTCCTGACCGCCTTTACCAATTACTACACCTGGACGAGCCGTGTTGATAGTAATAGTTATACGCTTCAGAGTACGCTCGATTACGATGCGTGAGATACCGCCTTTCGGAATACGCGCGAGAATGTACTTACGGATTTTTTCGTCCTCTACCAGTTTATCGGCGAAGTCTTTACCGCCGTACCAGTTCGAGTCCCATCCTTTGATGACACCTAAGCGGAAGCCAACCGGATTTACTTTCTGTCCCATAGTGCTTATACGGTGGCTTCTGCCTTATTTTCAGTAGTGGTTTTCTTGGTCGAGCTACGACGGGTACGAGTAGCTCCAGCTTTCGCTTCTACTGGCTTTTGCTCTGAAGCTTGCTTCACAGCAGCTTTGCTGCCTAGCGGCTCAACTTTCGAGTCAATTGTCAGTGTCACGTGATTGCTACGCTTGCGGATACGGTGACCGCGACCCTGAGGTGCCGGGCGCAAACGCTTCAACTGACGACCTTCATCAACGAATATCTCTTTGATATAGAGATTAGCATCTTCGATACGCTCGTCTTCGTTCTTCTGCTGCCAGTTCGACAAAGCGGAGAGAAGTAGTTTCTCGATACGCTCAGCACCTGAATTGGCTTCAAACTTTAGCAAGCCCAAGGCACGGGTCACTTTCTGACCGCGGACCAGATTGGCTACCATGCGCATCTTGCGAGGCGAGGTAGGCACATTGCGGAGTTTAGCTGTTGCTTCCATCTTAGCGCTTGCCTTTATCTTTTTTGGCTACGTGGCCACGGAAGTTGCGTGTAGGTGCGAACTCGCCGAGCTTGTGTCCAACCATATTTTCAGTCACGTACACTGGGATGAACTTATTCCCGTTGTGTACTGCGAAGGTGTGGCCTACGAAGTCTGGCGAAATCATCGAACGGCGCGACCAAGTCTTCACCACTGATTTCTTACCAGAATCTTCCATTGCCGTTACTTTCTTCTCGAGCCGGAAGTCAATGTACGGCCCTTTTTTTAGCGAACGTGCCATTGCTTACTTTTTGCCTTTACGGTTTACGATGAGTTGCTCGGAGTACTTATTCTTATTGCGAGTCTTTTGACCCTTGGCAATAATACCATTACGGCTACGTGGGTGACCACCTGACGATTTGCCTTCGCCACCACCCATTGGGTGATCGACTGGGTTCATTGCAACACCGCGAACACGTGGACGACGACCCATCCAACGATTGCGACCGGCTTTGCCAAGACGCACATTCATGTGGTCGCCATTTGAAACGGTACCAACCGTAGCCATGCAGGTAACTAGTACCATGCGCATCTCACCCGAAGGCAATTTCAGCGTAGCGTACTTGTCTTCACGTGCAACTAGTTGAGCATACGTGCCAGCAGAACGAGCGATAGCAGCACCACCACCGGGCATCAGTTCGATATTATGAACAATGGTACCAAGCGGCATTTCACGCAATGTCAAAGCGTTCCCAACTTCAGGAGCGACACCAGGGCCGGCAACTACTGTTGTTCCTACTTCTAAACCAGCGGGAGCTATAATGTAACGCTTCTCACCATCTGCGTAGTTAAGCAATGCGATTCGCGCCGTGCGGTTAGGATCATACTCAATCGTCTTCACCGTGGCTGGAACACCAGCTTTATCACGCTTGAAGTCGATGATACGATACTTCTGCTTATGTCCACCACCGATGTAGCGGTTAGACATTTTACCCGAATTGTTTCGGCCACCGGATTTTTCCATGGGTGCCAACAACGATTTCTCCGGCGTCGACGTGGTTATCTCGTCGAAGGCCGGGGCGATGCGAAATCGTTGACCCGGTGATGTTGGTCTTAGTTTTTTGAGTGCCATTTTATCTTAAAATGCGCTTTCTAGTAAGCTCTCCTTATATCCCGCTATAGAAGTCGATAATATCGCCTTCTTTCACAGTTACGATAGCCTTCTTTCCATGGGAACGACGACCTGTAACAGCACCACCTTTCTGGAATTTAGACTTGATCTTGCCATTAGTGCGGATCGTGCTAATGCCCGTTACCGTTACACCATACAGCTGCTCGATCTCTTTTTTGATCTGAACCTTATTAGCCGTGCGCTCTACTTCGAAAGCATACTGACCTTTTTCGTTCAGAGCCGTGGCCTTCTCGGTCACGATAGGTTTCTTCAACGTGCTCATTACTCAGCAGGGGTATAAAGTTGTTCCAACGACTTCAGCCCGTCCTCTGACAATAACAAAGTGTCCGTGTTAAGCAGGTCGTGCGTGTTCAGAGCGACAGGCGTAGCCACGGTCACTTTCTGAATGTTGCGCGCCGATAGCAGCACGTTCTTGTTGGCTTCGCCAGTCACTAGCAAGGTTTTCTTGCCGTTGTTCAGCTTCAGGCCAGTCAGAATCGAAAGGAAATCTTTCGTACGGGGGGCATCTAACGTGATGGTTTCTACCAACGCTACTTTGCCTTCTTGAGCCAACGTGCTCAGAGCCGACAAACGAGCAACCCGCTTCGTCTTTTTGTTCAGCTTGAAGCCATAGTCACGGGGCTGGGGGCCAAATACGCGACCACCACCGATGAATACTGGCGACTTCATGCTACCAGCACGGGCACCACCCGTACCTTTTTGCTTCTTAAGCTTCTTGGTAGTGCCTTGCACTTCATGACGCTGCTTCGACTTGTGCGTGCCCTGGCGCTGATTGGCCAAGTACTGCTTCACGTCGAGGTACATCACGTGCTCATTCGGCTCTAAACCGAAGATAGCGTCAGACAACGTAACCTTGCGGCCTGTGTCTTCGCCTTTGATGTTATATACTGACAGTTCCATCTCGCGTTATTTTTCCAGGACCACGTAAGAATTCTTGGCGCCGGGAACCGAGCCGCTAACCAGAATCAGGTTTTTGTCGGCTACAATGCGCATCACCTTCAAGTTCTGGATCTTCACACGATCACCACCCATACGACCACCCATGCGCATTCCTTTGAATACGCGTGAAGGCCAGGAGCAGGCACCGATAGAACCAGGGTGACGAAGACGGTTATGCTGACCGTGGGTTTGACCACCTACACCAGCAAAGTTGTAACGCTTCACAACACCCTGGAAACCCTTACCTTTTGAGGTTCCTACTACATCAACAAACTCGCCTTCCTCAAAAAGGTCAGCCTTGATTTCGGCACCGGCAGCGTACGTAGACTCTGCATCGAGACGAAACTCAACAAGTTTTTTCTTAGGAGTAGTACCAGCTTTGGCGAAGTGACCAGCCAGTGCTTTGGTAGTATTCTTGGCTTTTTTCTCGCCGTAACCGAGTTGAACAGCTGTATAGCCGTCCTTTTCGATAGTCTTAACCTGCGTCACTACGCACGGACCCGCTTCGATGAGCGTGCAGGGAATGTTCTTCCCGTCCGGAGTGAAGAGGCTTGTCATACCGATTTTTTTACCGATGATGCCAGGCATTCGTTTTTAGATTAATTAAAAGACACAGAGAAAACGCCCGCATGACGTTTTCGTAATGGGAGTGCAAAGCTAGGGAATTTTAATGCTTTATTCAAACCAGCCCTAAAATATTTTCAAGGTAGACCTATGTAAGCGTCTAAAGCTAGAAGCTCTCTATCAATCATTTCCGATTACAAGCTACTAAGCTAGCTAGGCCTCCAACCTACTTCTGGACGAGCAGGCCGCATTAAGCCATTTATTGGTAGTAATAGAAATAGTAAAGTGAATAATAGGCCTACTTGATTTTTTTGATCAAGCGTATATTCTACTAAAAAAGAAAGCGAAATAATTACGTATTGAGCTATCATTAAAGGCCCCACTCTGGCCCATGCCCAATAAAATGGGTAATAAAAGAACACAATGAAGAGTAGTAGGCCTATACCGCCAAAGGCTACCAAGTAATAGATAAACTGATTGTGTGGTAATAGGTAAGCGGCTGGCTTAATATCAGGGAAATCAGCTTTATAATAAGCTGCTACCTCATCCTCGATATCCGCTTTCCCTACTCCTATGAAAGGATGGGTCTGCGCAACCTGAAGCCCAACTCTATAAGAATACACCCTACCTACCAAAGAAAAATTGTTAGCTGAACTTATTTTTTTTACTCTGCTCACATCATCCTTAGTATTGTAGTATTTATTATGAAACGTAGGGAAGCATAGAAAGCTTAACCATGGTAGTGCTAATAGCAGAGCCCCCACCCTTAGGGCTTGTTTGTACTTATGTTTAAAGAGAAGCCAAAGTAGTGTTGCGATACCTAGCACGTTGAAAGCTACTAACCCACTTCGTACTGACAGCAAGTATAAGTATGGAATCAAGTACGCTATAGCTAGCAATACTAGTACCCGATGCCGTCCCTGAACTAAGTTCTTTACTACCAGCAATAATCCTATGACAACAGCTAAAGTGACCATAAGACTGAATCTGATGTAGTCTGGGACGGTCGGCATAATCTGCGATTGATAGTAGAGTTGATTTATTTCCTCTCTATGCATTAGATAGTAGCAGGTACTTCCAATTGCCGATATTACCACCAGGTAAAAAAACAGTAAGTAGATTCTCCGTAAAGCTTGCAGCGATAATGGTGGCAGAAGCCAGAATGATACAGGCATTAATAGAGATGGTATTTGTTGAAAGAGATCTATCCAGAAAGCGTCTCTATTTACTTCACTCGTATTCAACCCGGAAAAAAGGTGTAAAAAGAAGATGCCTGTTAGTGCACCATATACTCGCCAATGCTTCTTCTGTACGATCTGTTGATGTAGGATAAGATGTAGCAAAGCTGTTAGTAATAAGCAGAGCACACCTATACTAGAAACATGTGGCAGGAGATTAGTACTAAAGAGACCAACAAGTATCAGCGCAATACTCGCTGTAGTCGCCAACTCAGTTCGGTCGGCATTAAGAGGAGTAGCTACAAACACCTTGGTGAAATGTGATAGGAGGTGAACGGTATTTATATAAGAATGCGGCAAACTTAATAAGCAAAAAAAGCCCCCAGAAATAATCCGGGGGCTTTTTTAGCATTCAGAGAAATCAGGCCTCAGACTTTGATTTCTACGTCTACACCGCTGGGCAGTTCAAGCTTCATCAGCGCATCTACTGTCTTCGACGAAGTAGAATAGATGTCTACTAGACGCTTGTATGTGCAAAGCTGGAATTGCTCACGCGACTTCTTGTTCACGTGGGGCGAACGAAGAACCGTAAACTTTTCCTTCTTTGTAGGCAACGGGATAGGACCGCTAACGATAGCGCCCGTAGCCTTCACCGCTTTCACGATCTTCTCGGACGACTTGTCTACGAGGTTGTGATCGTAGGACTTGAGTTTAATGCGAATTTTCTGGTTCATGTCTTAAGTCTTGAAAGCGAATTAGCGAACGGCGTGACCTTTAGTCTTGGCAACAATGCCTTCAGCCAAGTTTGATGGTACCTGCTCATAGTGAGAGAAGGTTAGCGAAGCAGAAGCGCGACCCGAAGAAATGGTACGCAAGTCCGTTACATAACCAAACAACTCCGACAGTGGCACGTCGGCCTTGATGAGCTGAGCACCAGCTTTGGTGTCCATACCCTTCATAATACCGCGACGACGGTTCAAGTCACCAGTTACAGGACCAGTATACTCATCTGGGCAAACTACTTCTACAGCCATAATAGGCTCAAGCAATTTGGGACCAGCCTGGCGGGCTGCCTCACGGAAACCACCACGAGCTGCAAGTTCGAACGATAGGGCGTCCGAGTCAACGTCATGGAAGGAGCCGTGAAACAAGCGCACTTTCATTGAATCCAAGGGGAAGCCGGCCAGAGGACCATTTTTCATAGCTTCCTCAAAGCCTTTCTGAATCGGAGCGATGAATTCACGGGGAATTACACCACCAACGATAGCATTTTCGAATTCAAAGCCTGCCTTTTCTGGCTCAGTCTCTTTCGGACCAATTTCGAAGACAATATCACCGAATTTACCACGACCACCAGTCTGCTTCTTGTATGTTTCGCGGTGCTCTACCTTCTTAGTCAGAATCTCTTTGTAGGCAACCTGAGGAGCACCTTGGTTGATTTCCACTTTGAACTCACGACGCATACGGTCGATGATGATCTCCAAGTGAAGCTCACCCATGCCACGTAGTACAGTCTGGCCCGTTTCTGGGTCAGTATTTACGGTCAAGGTTGGATCTTCTTCTACAAGTTTGGCGATTGCCATACCCATCTTATCAACGTCAGCCTGAGTTTTGGGCTCAATAGCATAGCCGATTACGGGCTCAGGGAAGCTCATCGACTCCAATACCAGACGGTGCTTCTCATCGGTGAGGGTATCACCCGTTTTGATGTCTTTGAAACCAACACCAGCGCCGATATCACCAGCCTCAAGGCGGTCGATAGGGTTCTGTTTGTTAGAGTGCATCTGCATCAAACGCGAGATACGCTCTTTCTTTTCTGTGCGGTTATTAAACACATACGAACCAGCTTCCAGCGTACCGCTGTAGCAACGGAAGAAGCACAAGCGACCTACGAAAGGGTCAGTTGCAATCTTAAAGGCCAATGCAGCAAACGGTGCATCAGTGGTAGGTAGACGAACCTCTTCCTCGTTGGTATCCGGGTTGGTACCAATGATGGGGGGCATATCCAACGGCGAAGGCAAGTAAGCCATAACGCCATCTAGCATGGACTGTACACCTTTGTTTTTGAAAGCCGAGCCGCACATTACAGGCGAAAACTTCATGTCGATAACCGCTTGGCGGATAACAACCATCATTTCCTCACGCGTGATGCTTTCTGGATCTTCGAAAAACTTCTCCAGCAGAGCATCGTCATACTCAGCGACGCTTTCTACCAACTTCTGACGCCATTCAGCTACCGTCTCCACCAAATCCTCAGGTACGGGAATCTCGTGATAGGCTTTACCTTGAGTGGCATCGTCCCATACGATTGCTTTACCGGTCAGCAGATCAACAACACCTTTGAAGGTGTCTTCAGCGCCAATCGGAATTTGCAATGGAACTGGATTAGCTCCTAGCTTATCCTTAATCTCAGCTACAGCCTTGAAGAAGTCAGCGCCAGCACGGTCCATCTTGTTGACGAAGCAGATACGTGGCACTTTGTACTTATCAGCTTGACGCCATACAGTCTCTGACTGAGGCTCCACGCCTGATACTGCGCAGAATAACGCGACAGCACCATCCAATACACGCAATGAGCGCTCTACCTCTACAGTAAAGTCTACGTGGCCGGGAGTATCAATCAGGTTAATCTTGTACTGCTTGGTTTCGCTAGTAGGTTCACCACTTGCGTCCGTTGGGTAGTTCCAGAAGGTAGTAGTAGCAGCCGACGTAATCGTGATGCCCCGCTCCTGCTCTTGCTCCATCCAGTCCATCGTGGCGGCACCTTCGTGCACTTCCCCGATCTTGTGGGTTTTGCCTGTGTAATACAGAATGCGCTCCGAAGTCGTGGTCTTACCGGCGTCGATGTGCGCCATAATCCCAATGTTGCGGAGGTACTTGAGGTCTTGTTTAGCCATTTTATTTGTAGGGTCTTAAGAGCTTGGGGACCAAAGAGCGTAGAAATGATACAACATCTCCTGAAGCTCCTTAGTCCCCAAGTCCCTAATTTTCTCCTTTAGAAACGGAAGTGCGAGAAAGCCTTGTTGGCTTCCGCCATCCGGTGCGTATCGTCTTTCTTTTTCACTGAAGCGCCTTCGCCTTTAGCAGCGGCGATAATTTCGCCAGCCAGCTTATCTTTCATGGTCTTCTCACCACGACGACGAGCGTACTGAATCATCCACTTGGCACCTACTGAAATACGACGGTCAGGACGAACTTCGATCGGCACTTGGAAGGTAGCACCACCTACACGGCGGCTCTTTACTTCTACAGTCGGCATCACGTTATTCAGAGCCTTGCGCCACATTTCGAGGCCATTCTCTTTGGTGCGCTGCTCTACTAGTTCGCACGCATCATAGAAAATGGTGTAGGCTAGGTTCTTCTTTCCGTCATACATCATGTAGTTGACGAAACGGGTTACCAGCGTCTCCTTGTACTTAGGGTCGGGCAGGAGAATGCGCTTCTTTGGTTTTGACTTTCTCATTTTATCAGAAGTGAGTACCGAGAAGTGAGAAGTGAGATAAGAACTGTGTCTCACCTCTCACTTCTTACTACTCATCTCTTATTTAATTACTTTTTCTTGCCGGGTGCTGGCTTGCCACCTTTGCCGGTTGCAGCGGGCTGTCCTGGCTTCGGACGCTTAGCACCATATTTGGAACGACGCTGGGTACGACCACCTACGCCAGCAGTATCAAGAGCACCGCGGATGATGTGGTAACGTACGCCGGGAAGGTCCTTCACGCGGCCACCGCGAATCAGCACGATGCTGTGCTCCTGCAGGTTGTGGCCTTCGCCTGGAATGTAGGCGTTGACTTCTTTGCCGTTGGTGAGACGCACACGAGCGACTTTACGCATCGCCGAGTTTGGCTTCTTGGGCGTAGTGGTATATACACGGGTGCAAACGCCACGGCGCTGCGGGCAGGAATCGAGTGCCGGCGACTTTGACTTAGTCGTCAGCTTTTCTCTTCCCTTTCGTACTAACTGATTGATGGTAGGCATCTACGGAATGGTTTGTCAAGGAGGGTTCTCTCCCAAAAAATTAGGCTTGCAAAGGTATAGAAGTTGCTTTACAATAGCAAACAGGTTGAAATAGTTTGTTTTAGGGAAAGTACTTTACTACAAGTGACTTATCTATTACTACACTTAACCTTATATAACACTATCAAATTAGCCCCCAGAAGCCTCAAATAGTAACTGGGAGCTTTTTCGAGTTACTTATAATTAAGTTGCATAGCCTCTGATAGTGTTCAGCTTACATACAATGTTTACGCCTCTCCCATCGTACCGCCAAAATTCATTGGGAAGTTTGGCATGTCAGGCTGCGTTTTTATTGATCCAAAAGTCTGCTCAAAGCGGTCTACGTTATCGGCCAGCGCGGCTAGCAGACGCTTAGCATGCTCTGGCGTTATGATAATACGAGCTTTAACCTTCGCTTTCGGCAATCCCGGCATTAGGCGGATGAAGTCAATAACAAACTCCCCGCTGCTATGCGCTATCATAGCCAGATTGGCGTATTCACCCTCAGCAATTTGTTCTGACAATTCAATATTGATTGCGTTCGGGTCCTGGGGGGCATTTTGGTCAGGAGGCAGATTCATAGGATAAGGTTGGGGGGCAAATAATAGAATGAGGTCAAAATTAGTGAAAAGAGAAAAGCCGACCGGAAAGTATCCAGTCGGCTTTTCTCTTTACTCACGTATCAAATACTACTCCTGAATAGAAGCTTCACGCTTGCTTGCGCGAGCAGGGCGCTTCGTTTCAGTGTCAGCCTTGGGAGCAGCGGCGGCGGCTTCCATCTCTTCCTTCGAGCCCACAACCTGACGCGTGTACTCGCGCAGGCCGGTACCAGCCGGGATGAGGTGACCAACAATTACGTTCTCTTTCAGGCCGAGCAGTTCATCAGCTTTACCACGGATGGCCGCTTCGCTAAGCACCTTAGTCGTCTCCTGGAAGGAAGCGGCTGAGATGAAGCTCTGCGTACCCAACGAAGCTTGAGTGATGCCTTGCAGAGTCGGACGCGAAACGGAAGGCTGCGCGTCGCGCACTTCCACCAGTTTCAGGTCGCGGCGCTTCAGGCTAGAGTTCTCGTCGCGCAGGCGGCGGGCACTCACAATCTGACCAGGCTTCAACTCCGTAGAGTCGCCGGCGTCGGTAACTACCTTCATGTCGATGATAGTATCGTTCTCCTCCATGAAGACGATCTTATCGATCACCTGATTTTCGAGGAAAGTAGTGTCGCCAGCGTCGAGGATAACCACTTTCTGCATCATCTGGCGAACTACCACCTCGATGTGCTTATCGTTGATTTTTACCCCCTGCAAGCGGTATACTTCCTGAATCTCATTCACGAGGTACTCCTGCACCGCGCCCGGACCCTGAATACTCAGGATGTCGGATGGTGTGATGGCACCATCGGAGAGCGGCATGCCAGCCCGGATGAAGTCGTTATCCTGCACCAGAATGTGCTTGGACAGCGGCACCATGTACTTCTTCTTCACGCCGTCTTTCGACTCAATGAAGATTTCACGGTTACCACGCTTCACCGTACCGTACGTTACCACACCGTCGATTTCCGACACAACAGCCGGGTTCGAGGGGTTGCGAGCTTCGAACAGTTCCGTCACGCGGGGCAGACCACCCGTGATGTCGCGGGTCTTGCCAATAGCGCGAGGAATCTTAGCTAGAATGTGACCAGCCTTGATCTTGTCGCCATTCTCCACGTTAAGGTGAGAGCCTACCGGGATGCTGTAGCCCTTCTGACCTTCGGTATCGCCTTTCTTACCGGCTCTAACGATGATCGATGGGTTTTGATCCTTGGCTTTCGACTCGATGATAACCTTCTCGCGGTGACCCGTCTGCTCATCCGACTCCTCACGGTAGGTGATACCTTCCGTGATAGCGTCGTATTGAACAGTACCATCAAACTCCGAAAGAATAACAGCGTTGTAAGGGTCCCAGTTGCAAAGCTCATCGCCCTTCTCTACTTGCTGACCTTCATCAACAATCAGGAAAGAGCCATAAGGAACGTGGTTCGAGATAAAGACTTTGCCCGTAGCAGAATCTACAATCCGAACTTCGCCTGAGCGACCCATTACTACTTTTCCCTTCACACCTTCGTCGGTGGTAGTAGCTACTGTACGAATATCTTCGAACTCGACAGTACCAGCGAACTTAGCACGGATGCTAGCTTCAACGGCAATATTCGAAGCCGTACCACCTACGTGGAAGGTACGCAGGGTAAGCTGAGTACCAGGCTCACCAATAGACTGAGCAGCAATTACACCAACAGCCTCACCTTTCTGTACCATGCGGCCAGAAGACAGGTTACGACCGTAACACTTGGCGCAAATACCACGCTTCGACTCACAGGTCAGTACCGAACGGATTTCCACCGTTTCAATAGCGGTGTTGTCAATTAAGCGAGTGATTTCTTCGGTGATTTCTTCGCCAGCAGCCAAGATTATCTCGTCATTCAGCGGATTCACAACGTTGTGAACTGCCACACGACCGAGGATGCGCTCAGCCAAAGATTCAACGATGTCCTCATTGTCCTTCAAGGCCGAAACCTCTAGACCACGGAGAGTACCGCAATCCACCTCGTTTACAATAACGTCCTGGGATACGTCTACCAGACGACGAGTCAGGTAGCCGGCGTCAGCCGTTTTCAGTGCAGTATCTGCCAGACCTTTACGAGCACCGTGAGTCGAGATGAAGTACTCAATAACGTCCAGACCTTCTTTGAAGTTGGACAGAATCGGGTTTTCGATGATCTCACCAACCGAGCCTTGCAGCGACTTCTGTGGCTTAGCCATCAGACCCCGCATACCGCCGAGCTGACGAATCTGCTCACGCGAGCCACGAGCACCGGAGTGCATCATCATGTAGATCGAGTTGAACCCCTGGTTCTCCTTTTCGAGGCGGCCCATGAGTGTCTCTGTGATCTGATTGTTGATACGCGTCCAAATGTCAATAACCTGGTTGTAACGCTCGTTATCGGTAATCAGACCCATCTGGTAGTTCTGGGTTACTGCTACCACGTCGGCCTGAGCCTGCGCGATAAGAGCATCCTTCTCCTTTGGAATCTGAATATCACCCAGACCCATCGACAAACCACCTTTGTAAGCCGACTGGAAACCCAGCGTCTTGATGTCGTCGAGGAACTGGGCCGTGCGAGCCATGCCCGTACGCTTAAACACGAGCGAGATGATCTGCTGCAGCTTCTTCTTAGTCAATAGTTCGTCAACGAAACCTACTTCCTCAGGAACTAGCTGGTTGAACAGAACGCGGCCAGCTACGGTCTCGATGATCTTGGTAACAAGCTCATCGTTCTCGTTCCGCACTTTCGTACGCACCTTGATAAAGGCGTGCTTCGAAAGCTGACCTTCGTTGATAGCAATAACAACTTCCTCATCCGAGTAGAATACACGACCTTCGCCCTGTACTTTCTCGTCATTAGTGCTGCGCTTGCCTTTGGTCACATAATACAGACCGAGTACCATGTCCTGCGACGGTACCGCGATGGGTGCGCCGTTGGCTGGATTCAGAATGTTGTGCGAAGCCAACATCAACGTTGAAGCCTCCAGAATAGCGGCCGGTCCAAGCGGAACGTGCACAGCCATCTGGTCACCGTCAAAGTCAGCGTTAAATGCCGTACAAACAAGCGGGTGTAACTGGATAGCTTTACCCTCGATCAAACGAGGCTGGAATGCCTGAATACCTAAGCGGTGCAAGGTAGGAGCACGGTTGAGCAGAACTGGATGGCCTTTCAGCACGTTCTCCAAGATATCCCACACTACAGCGTCCTTACGATCAACAATCTTCTTCGCTGATTTCACCGTTTTCACGATACCGCGCTCAATGAGCTTGCGGATAATGAAGGGCTTAAACAGCTCAGCTGCCATGTTCTTGGGCAGACCGCACTCGTGCAGCTTCAGCTCAGGACCAACCACAATAACCGAACGGCCAGAGTAGTCAACACGCTTACCGAGCAAGTTCTGACGGAAGCGGCCCTGCTTGCCTTTCAGCATATCAGACAATGACTTCAGCGCACGGTTACCTTCAGCGCGCACGGCGTTCACCTTACGCGAGTTGTCGAAGAGCGAGTCTACAGCTTCCTGCAGCATGCGCTTCTCGTTCCGCAGAATCACTTCAGGAGCCTTAATTTCTATTAGGCGCTTGAGGCGGTTGTTACGAATAATAACACGACGATACAGATCATTCAGGTCGGAAGTAGCAAAACGCCCCCCATCCAATGGAACAAGTGGACGAAGTTCCGGTGGAATTACCGGCACCATACGAATCACCATCCACTCAGGCTTGTTCTCGATACGAGTAGCCGCGTCGCGGAAAGCTTCTACTACACGCAAACGCTTTAACGCATCAGCTTTACGCTGCTGCGAAGTCTCGTGCGCGGCAGAGTCGCGGAGGCTATAAGAAAGCTCGTCGAGGTTGGTACGCTCCAATAGAAGTTGCAGCGCATCCGCACCCATACGGGCAATGAATTTGTTCGGGTCTTCGTTGGGCAGCATCTGATTCTCGCGGGGGAGTTTATCAATGATGTCCAGGTACTCGTCTTCGGTGAGGAAGTCGAGCTGCTGTACGCCTTCTTCGGCTAATACGCCAGGCTGAACTACCACATAGCGCTCGTAGTAGATAATCTGGTCGAGCTTCTTAGTAGGCAAGCCCAGCAAGTAACCAATTTTATTGGGCAAGGACTTGAAATACCAGATGTGAGCAACAGGCACCACCAGTTCGATGTGGCCCATACGCTCCCGACGCACCTTCTTCTCAGTTACCTCTACGCCGCAACGGTCGCAGATAATGCCCTTGTAACGGATGCGCTTGTATTTGCCGCAGTGGCACTCCCAATCCTTCACAGGACCGAAAATCCGCTCGCAAAAAAGCCCCCCATCTCGGGTTTATACGTCCGGTAGTTGATCGTCTCGGGCTTCACTACTTCCCCATTCGACCGCTCCAGAATGGATTCGGGCGAGGCCAGCGAGATAGTGACTTTCGAGAAGTCCTGCACCAGTTTTTTATTCTTTGCAAACGCCATACTGTCGTTTTTCTAAAAACTATGTCAGAAGTAAAATGTGCTTTGCAGCCTATCGTAACACTAGAGCTGGCGCGGCCCGTTCCAATTGCTTGGAAGCAAACCGCGCCTTTTCTAATTAGTCAAGCGTGATTTCCAGCGCCAGACCACGCAACTCATGAATAAGTACGTTGAATGACTCAGGGATATTTGGCTTGGGTAGCACGTCGCCCTTCACGATGGCTTCGTACGCTTTGGCCCGGCCGACAACGTCGTCCGACTTCACCGTCAGGATTTCCTGTAGCACGTTCGACGCACCGAAGGCCTCCAACGCCCACACTTCCATCTCGCCGAAGCGCTGTCCACCAAACTGTGCTTTACCACCTAGCGGCTGCTGGGTAATAAGCGAGTATGGTCCGATAGAACGAGCGTGCATCTTATCATCAACTAGGTGACCCAGTTTCAGCATATAGATAACGCCCACGGTCACCGGCTGGTCGAACTGCTGACCAGTTAAACCATCGTGTAGGTAGGAGCGACCGAAGTGCGGCAGTCCAGCTTCTGCCAACTCACGTGATACTTCCTCTTCGGTAGCACCATCGAAAATTGGGGTAGCGTAGGTACGGCCTAGCTTCAAGCCAGCCCAACCAAGTACAGTCTCATAGATCTGACCGATGTTCATCCGGCTTGGTACGCCGAGCGGGTTGAGCACAATATCCATTGGCGTACCATCAGCCAAGAAAGGCATGTCCTCATCGCGCACGATGCGGGCTACAACCCCTTTGTTACCGTGACGACCAGCCATTTTGTCCCCCACCTTCAGCTTGCGCTTCTTGGCAATGTATACTTTGGCCAGCTGTACGATACCTGCGGGAAGTTCATCACCTACCTCCAGGGTAAACCGGTCGCGCTTGAAACGAGCCGTGATAGTGTTGCGACGCTTGGCGTAGTTTTTCACCAATTGAAGCAGCATGCTATTCACTTTCTCATCGGCAGTCCAGTTCTCTAGGATTAGATCCTTGAACATGTTTACCTCTTCCGGTACAGCATAGTTGCTCTCATCCTTATAAGGGTTCTTCTCGGGGAAGAGCGCTTCGGTGACGTTCTTCTTACCGAATTTCACACCTTTGGACAAGATCTCATCGCCAAATTTGTGCTTTACACCCTGAGAGGTTTTACCCTCTAGAAGCTGCACCAGTTTGTCAACCATTACTGCCTTCACACTACGAAGCTCTTGGGCATAGCGGTCTTTCAACTCTTCTACTTCCTTCTTCGACTTCGCGCGTAAATTCTTGTCTTTCTTGGGACGCGAGAACAGCTTTGTACCGATAACCACACCATTCAAGGATGGCGGCGCCTTAAGCGAAGCGTCTTTCACATCACCAGCTTTGTCACCAAAGATGGCGCGGAGGAGCTTCTCTTCAGGCGTTGGATCAGTTTCACCCTTGGGAGTAATCTTACCGATGAGGATGTCGCCTTCCTTCACCTCTGCGCCCAGACGGATGATACCGTTGTCGTCGAGGTTACGAACAGCTTCTTCGCTCACGTTCGGGATTTCCGAAGTCAACTCTTCCTCACCACGCTTCGTCTCCCGAACCTCCAGTTCGAATTCCTCAATGTGGATAGAAGTGAAGATGTCGTCGCGAACAACACGCTCCGAGATTACAATGGCATCCTCGAAGTTATAGCCTTGCCATGGCATAAAGGCCACCTGCATGTTACGACCGAGAGCTAGCTCACCCTTGTTCGTGCCATAACCCTCACATAGCGGCTCGCCCTTCGTTACGCGCTGACCTTTCTTCACCAGCGGCGTGAGGTTGATGCAAGTGTCCTGGTTAGTACGACGGAATTTGATCAGATCATATGACACTCGCTCGGCATCGAAGCTTACAAGCACATCTTCAGCAGTCAGATCATAGCGAACGATGATCTTATTAGCATCTACATAATCAATTTCACCATCACCTTCAGCGACAACCAGCGTGCGTGAGTCAATAGCAGTACGACCTTCCAAGCCTGTGCCCACAATAGGAGCCTCAGGACGGAGCAGCGGCACAGCCTGACGTTGCATGTTCGAGCCCATCAGTGCGCGGTTGGCATCATCATGCTCCAAGAAGGGAATCAGCGAGGCAGCTACCGATACAATTTGGTTTGGCGCAACGTCCATGTAAGAGTACTCCGCCGGCTCTACCACCGGGAAGTCGCCTTCGAAGCGGCCTTTTACCAATTCTGACAAGAAGTTGCCCTTATCATCAATACGGGCATTAGCTTGCGCGATGTGGTGAGTGTCTTCTTCTTCAGCGGTCAGGTACTTCACCTCATGACTTACGTCTACCTTACCTTCTTTTACAGCACGGTAAGGAGTTTCGATAAAGCCCATACCATTCACGCGAGCGTGAACGCAGAGTGAAGATATCAGACCGATGTTTGGTCCTTCAGGAGTTTCGATCGTGCACAGACGCCCGTAGTGGGTATAGTGTACGTCACGTACTTCGAAACCAGCACGCTCACGCGACAGACCTCCTGGCCCCAGTGCCGATACGCGACGCTTGTGCGTCACCTCAGCCAATGGGTTAGTCTGGTCCATGAACTGGGAAAGCTGGTTCGTACCGAAGAAGGAGTTAATAACCGACGACAACGTACGAGCGTTGATTAGATCAACTGGCTTAAAGTCCTCGTTGTCGCGCACGTTCATACGCTCCTTAATAGTACGCGCCATACGGGCCAAACCCACGCCGAACTGGGCATAAAGCTGCTCCCCTACCGTACGTACCCGGCGGTTAGACAAGTGGTCAATATCATCGACTACTGCCTTCGAGTTAATAAGACCGATCAGGTACTTGACAATGAGAACAATGTCCTCGTTAGTCAATACCCGGGCTTCCCAGTTCTTATCAAGACCTAGTTTCTTATTGATGCGGTAACGACCAACGTCGCCGAGGTCGTAGCGCTTATCAGAGAAGAACAGTTTCTGGATGATGTCACGAGCAGTTTCTTCGTCAGGAGCTTCTGTATTACGGAGCTGACGATAGATTTGCTCCACAGCTTCCTTCTCCGAGTTGGAGTTGTCTTTCTGTAGGGTGTTATAAATAATAGCGAAGTCCGCAATATTCACATTCTCCTTATGAAGAATGATGGACTTGGGGCCCGCGTTGAGGATTACATCGATGTCCTCTTCTTGAATAGTGGAGTCACGCTCCAACAGAACTTCGTTACGATCGATCGACACTACTTCACCAGTATCCTCGTCTACGAAGTCTTCAGTCCAGGTGCGTAGAACCCGAGCAGCCAACTTACGGCCTACTGCCTTCTTCAAGCTTTTCTTCTCTGCCTTTACCTCCTCCGACAAACCAAACAGGTCGAGAATGTCTTTGTCAGTTCCGTAGCCGATAGCACGGAGCAGAGTTGTTACCGGAAATTTCTTCTTACGGTCGATGTAGGCGTACATCACGTTGTTCACGTCTGTGGCAAACTCAATCCACGAACCTTTGAACGGGATGATACGCGCTGAATACAGCTTAGTACCGTTGGTGTGCTTGCTCTGCGCAAAGAACACACCTGGTGAACGATGCAATTGTGATACTATAACACGCTCGGCACCGTTGATCACAAAAGAGCCCTTTTCGGTCATGTAAGGGATATTTCCCAAAAACACTTCCTGCTCAATCGTCTCAAAATCTTCGTTATCCGTATCGTTGCAAATAAGACGGAGCTTAGCTTTCAACGGTACGGAGTAAGTCAAGCCACGGTCAATACACTCGTCGACCGAATATTTCGGCGGGTCGACGTGGTAATCCATAAACTGTAGCACAAAATTCTCGCGCGAGTCCGAGATTGGGAAGTTCTCCGCAAACACCTTGAACAGGCCTTCATCGGCACGGCTTTCGGCCGCAGTCTCCAACTGGAAGAAATCTTGGAACGACTGCAACTGCACGTCCAAGAAATCCGGATACTCGATAACTTTTTTAATCTTGGCGAAATTGATTCGCTCAACGGCTTTCTGCAAAGCCTCTGCTTTCGGTGTAGCCAATGCGTTTGGGTCTTAAGAAATGGACACTGAAGCTTACTAACTCTGGTCAACCTGACCATTCCCACCTACGTACCCGTAGGCACGAAAAGCCGCAATGCGGCGCTGGGGGGCAATTTATTAAAACTTATAGCCTACAAACAGGAAAAGACCTGGCTTAGTTGCCAGGCCTATCCAAGTTTATAGGAGAAAAAGCGGGCCGCAGCTTACTTAACTTCTACTTCAGCGCCGGCTTCTTCCAGTTGCTTCTTCAGCGTGTCGGCTTCGTCTTTGGTAACACCTTCTTTCAAAGGCTTAGGAGCACCATCAACTAGTTCTTTAGCTTCTTTCAAGCCAAGACCAGTCAGGTCTTTTACCAATTTAACTACAGCCAGCTTAGCGCCGCCAGCAGCCTTCAAAATTACGTCGAACGAGGTTTTCTCCTCGGGAGCTTCAGCAGCAGCACCACCGCCACCGCCAGCCATCATTACTGGAGCAGCCGCAGCAGGCTCAATGCCGTACTCGTCCTTCAGGATAGTAGCCAGTTCGTTTACTTCTTTCACCGTCAGGCTAACGAGCTGCTCAGCGAATGCTTTCAAATCTGCCATTTCTGTAGATTGTTAAAAAAAGGTTATTGAATCGTTTGGAAATTGAAAGTGAAAAAGATGAGCAGCGGTTAGCCTGCAACCTCTTCTTTTTCGGAAAGTGTTTTGAGGATACCAGCCAGTTTGCTGCCGCCACTCGATAGAGCAGATATAACATTCTTAGCAGGCGATTGCAGCAACCCAATGATTTCACCGAGAAGTTCCTGCTTGCCTTTGATAGTGCTAAGCATTTCTAGCTGATTAACACCGACATAAACGCCGCTGTCAATATATGCCCCCTTGAGGGCTGGCTTAGGAACTGCAGTTTTGCTGTAGTTCTGCTGCTTGTAGAAATCCTTCAGCAATTTGGCTGGTGCATTGCCTGACTCTTTCGAGAACAGGATGCCTGATTGGCCTTTCAAAGCCTCATCCATCTCGGTGGTATCGCCACCGAGGGTATCGAGAGCTTTGCGGATCAACGTGTTCTTGTACACTTTGTACTCCATCCCGCGGTTGAAGCACAGGCGACGGAAATCGTTGATCTTCGCTACGGACATTGTAGAAGCGTCCGTGATATAGAACGCGTTGTGCGATTGAAACTTTTCGCTCAACTCGTTGACGAGGTCTTGTTTTTCTTCCCGAGTCATAGTTCGTCGTCAGTTAGTTAGGCGGAAGTTACCGTCGTGTCTACCGGAACAGCCGGGCTCATCGTGCTCGAAAGCGTAATACTCTTGATGTAAGTACCTTTAGCCGATGAAGGCTTCAGACGCGTTAGCGTTTGAATTACCTCGAAAGCATTTTCGGCGAGTTTGTTGTCGTCGAAAGATACTTTGCCTACGCTGCAGTGAATGATGCCAGTTTTATCAACTTTGAAGTCGATTTTACCAGCTTTCACTTCCTGAACAGCCTTAGCTACGTCAGTGGTAACAGTACCCGACTTAGGGTTGGGCATTAAGCCACGAGGACCGAGCACACGACCCAGACGACCTACTTTAGCCATTACTGAGGGCATCGTGATAATCACGTCGATGTCAGTCCAGCCTTTCTCGATTTTCGAGATATAGTCATCAAGACCAACAAAGTCAGCACCAGCAGCAGTTGCTTCGGCTTCTTTATCGGGCGTTACTAGAGCTAGTACACGAACGGTTTTGCCGGTACCGTGGGGCAATGTGGCTACGCCACGCACCATTTGGTCAGCTTTACGGGGGTCAACGCCCAGACGCACGTCGATGTCAACGGATGAGTCGAACTTAGTATAGGTGATGTCCTTTACTATTTTCGCTGCCTCAACCAGTGAACGTACTTGCGTCAGGTCGTGCTTGGCAAGGGCTTCCTTGCGTTTTTTGCTAACTTTTGCCATGAGATTTTCTAGGTTTAAAAGTTAGTTTGCAAAGGGAGAATCGCCCTTGACAGTGATACCCATGCTACGGGCTGTACCAGCCACAAGCTTCATAGCTGACTCAATTTTAAATGCGTTGAGGTCAGTCATTTTGGTTTCAGCAATCTGGCGCACCTGATCCCAAGTAACCGAGCCTACCTTATTACGGTTAGGCTCCTTCGACCCACTTTGGATTTTTGCAGCTTCGAGCAGCAATACCGGCGCGGGGGGCGTTTTCACCACGAAGTCAAATGACTTGTCGGTGTACATGGTGATCAAAACGGGACATACTTGGCCGGCCTTATCCTGGGTGCGAGCATTGAACTGCTTGCAAAACTCCATGATGTTAAGGCCTTTGCTACCAAGTGCAGGTCCAACCGGCGGCGAAGGATTCGCGGCGCCTCCCTTTATCTGCAATCGCAGATAACCTCTAATTTCTTTGGCCATTGGTGTTAAAAGGCTTCGGGCTTGCAGGTCGTAACACCATGGGCCCTCAGTTTAAAATTTGCTTCGAGTTACTATGTGGAAGCATCACTGGCTCGAAGCGACTAGCCAGCGACGATAAGATCTTATATACTATGATTCTTTTTCTACTTGAGTGTAACTTAACTCCATTGGAGTGCTACGACCGAAGATTTTAACGATTACGTTAAGCTTCTTACGCTCTTCAAATACCTCGGAAACTGTACCCGAGAAACCACTGAATGCGCCGTCAATCACTTTTACTAGCTCACCAGTAATGAAAGGAGTCTCTAGGGATGCGGTTTGCTCCTCCTGTTCATCTACAATGCCCAGAATGCGGTTAACTTCTGAGATGTGTAGCGGGGCGGGTTTGCTGGAAGCAGTCTTACTGTCCTTATCGCCTACCCAACCAATGACTCCTGGAGTGCTAGTGATGATATGATCAACCTCACCGTGGGTCAGATCGGCATGGATAATAATATAACCTGGGTACAGGTTACGCTCCCGAACACGCTTCTTACCATTACGCATTTCGAACACTTTCTCAATAGGAATTAGCACTTGTGGTACCATTTCCGTCAGATTGTGTCGGCCAAGCTCCGTTTCCAGATATTGCTTAGCTTTCTTTTCTTGTCCGCTCACAGAGCGAACTACATACCACTTCAATTCTCCCATTGATCAGCCGATTAACGGAATGAATTGTAGAAAGCTTCCAAGCCTGTGTTGAACACTAAGTCCATCAGACCAACAACAGCAGCAAAGATGAGTGAGCCAAGTAGTACCAAACCGGCACTTTTCTGCAGTTCCTCAAAAGAAGGCCACGTTACTTTGTAGCGCATCTCCTCAGTAGTCTCGCGGATGTAATTTGTCAGCTTACTCATGTCTGGAGCCAGGTTAGGCTTTAAAGATTGGCCGCACAAACGACCTTTTTGCACGGGCGGAGAGATTCGAACTCCCATCAAAGGTTTTGGAGACCTCTATTCTACCCTTGAACTACGCCCGTAAAAAATGCACCCCACGAAACAAATGTCTCAATTGGGAGTGCAAATGTAAGGTAATATAGGTTCAAAACAAATCCGCCCCCGAAAAATCGGAGGCGGATCGTCTTGACTGTTAATAATTAGTCGAGGATTTCGGTCACCTGACCAGCACCTACAGTACGGCCACCTTCGCGAATAGCGAAACGTAGACCTTTCTCCATAGCCACTTTGCTGATCAATTCCACTTGGATAGTGATGTTGTCACCAGGCATTACCATTTCTACGCCTTCTGGCAGAGTGATGATACCCGTTACGTCAGTGGTACGCAGATAGAACTGAGGACGATAGTTGTTGAAGAAAGGAGTGTGACGGCCACCTTCCTCTTTCGACAACACGTATACCTCAGCCTTGAATTTTTGGTGAGGAGTTACTGAACCTGGCTTGCAAATAACCATGCCGCGACGGATGGCTTCTTTTTCAATACCACGCAGCAACAGACCAACGTTGTCACCAGCTTCGCCACGGTCAAGGATTTTGCGGAACATTTCCACGCCTGTAACCGTCGACTTCAAACCAGGAGCAGCGCCCATACCAAGGATATCAACTTGCTCACCAGAGTTGATGATACCACGCTCGATACGACCAGTTGCTACAGTACCACGACCTGTGATAGAGAACACGTCCTCTACTGGCATCAGGAAGGGCAGGTCAGTTAAACGAGCTGGAATTGGAATAAAACTGTCAACAGCTGCCATCAGTTCCTCAATCTTAGGAACCCAGTTAGCATCACCATTCAGGCCACCCAGAGCAGAGCCCTGAATAACTGGAATATTGTCGCCGTCGAAGTCATAGAAAGAGAGCAACTCGCGGATTTCCATCTCAACGAGTTCGAGCAATTCAGGGTCGTCGACCATGTCGACTTTGTTCATGAACACTACCAACTGAGGTACACCTACTTGGCGAGCCAACAAGATGTGCTCACGGGTCTGAGGCATTGGGCCGTCAGTAGCAGCTACTACAAGGATAGCACCGTCCATTTGAGCGGCACCAGTAACCATGTTCTTCACATAGTCAGCGTGACCAGGGCAGTCAACGTGAGCATAGTGACGGTTTTCAGTAGCGTACTCAACGTGAGCCGTGTTGATAGTGATACCACGCTCTTTCTCCTCAGGAGCATTGTCGATCGAGGAGAAGTCACGCTTAGCGGCCAAACCTTTGTTCGCCAGTACCGAGGTGATAGCAGCGGTCAGGGTCGTTTTGCCGTGGTCCACGTGCCCGATGGTACCGATGTTCACGTGCGGTTTGGAACGATCAAAATTTTCTTTAGCCATTGTAAAGAGATTAGAGAAATGTAGTGGTAATAAGAGGAAAACGCGACTGAGCTAACCTACAAGAAAGCGAAACGCAGCGCTATTTGAAAAGCTTCTGCATGTCGCTTTGCCTTGCTGAAAGATCCAAACGGTGCAGTCGCGCTGCTCCGCCGGTATTAGTACTAGATATTAAGAGCCATTTATGGGATTTGAACCCATGACCTCTTCCTTACCAAGGAAGTGCTCTACCACTGAGCTAAAACGGCTTGATGTAAAACATTATCGTCCTCTTATCATCTTTAATCAACCAACCGTTATTGATAGAAGATGATAAAGAGCGGGAGACGAGGTTCGAACTCGCGACCTACAGCTTGGAAGGCTGTCGCTCTACCAACTGAGCTACTCCCGCGATATAAAGTTTAAAATCTCAAGAATTGATTCCTCAAAAGCAGCATGATAGCTACATGTTAGAGACTCAATTCTTGAATTTTTCAACTTACTCTGTGGGGAGAGAAGGATTCGAACCTTCGAAAGCTTACGCTAACAGAGTTACAGTCTGTCCCATTTGGCCGCTCTGGAACCTCCCCAAGTATATTTCCTCCACCATTCGCAGAGAATATTTTCCTTTAAAAACCCTGACCTGAAAGTGGTAGGGTGGCAAAAGGAGTTGCAAAATTAACGGCTTTCTGATGTAAGTCAAGCTCACAGCCGAAAAGCTTTCAATATTTTTTCTAGCAATGGGGAGCGATCTTTCGAAATTGCCCCCCACGGCTAGAATTTGAGCTACTGATTTACGAAGCCAATTATCTGCGTAAGAGCTATAAAGGTCTGCCTTCACATCATTGAAGCAAAGTATACATGGTCTTCAAGTTGGGGTCTTTTTCTTTTGTGCGAATGTCTTGCAATAGCGTTTTTATGGTCGGCATGCTAGGAGCCATTGCGCTTAAGGCCTTATATGCGCCGAGCCGAACGATGTCGCGTGAGTGAGACCGGGCATAGCTTTCTAAGCGCTGTACTCCTTTGTCACGCTCCACAGGGGGCATTCGTAACATAAAGGTGGCGAAGTTCTGCAAGTAGGATTCATACAGATCCTCGTCGCTTACTTCACTCATACGGCCTAAATACCATTGATATTGATCTACGCTGCCGTTAAGAGCATAGTAATTCGACAAGGCACTTAATAGGCTGGGACTAGCTTTTTCCTGTATCTTATTTATTTGTGCCCTCGATTCAATAGTAGGTGCCTTAGCAAGGGCGTTGATGGCAGCACTAACTACAAGATTAGAGCTGTCCGCTAGAGCGATTGTGTATACAGATCCAAAATCTTCGTTTTGAAAGGAAGATAGGCTTGCTATTGCAGCAGCACGAACTTGGCTTTTCTTATCCTTAGTGGCCACCCGTTGCAGTTCAGTTCGTACAGCGTTGCCTTCCGCTCCTTTATAGCGGCGTAACGCTTCTGCAGCAGCTTGGCGCACGGCCCAGAAATTATCGTTGAGGGCGTTGCGCATCATACCGCTCACGGCTAAGTCTGCTAGCTTGGGGCGCAGCTTTTCGATGGCTTCGTATTTCTGCAAATAATTACGAGCGTGATAGTATTGATAAACTAATTCCTCCTGGGTTAGCTCTTCATCAATGTCCGCTAATAATTGCCCCCCAGAATCAAACTTAACTAAAGTAGGGCGCTGACTTGCGGGTAGTTGAAATGTTTGATTGGCTTTCGTAATAACGATCCGATGATCGGTAGCCTGATTATTTACCCACGTTGTGACAGTGATGGGTAGCCGATATATAGGTGAGAAGGTAGAGTCTTGGAGCTGCTGAACGCGTAGCGCAATTTGCCCCCCAGCGTAACTATGCGTAACACGCAACTCGGGATGGCCTCGTTGTAGAAACCACTGATCGAAGAACCACATTAAGTCCTCGCCGGTCACGTCCTCGAATGCCGTGCGCAACTCGGATAGCTCAACAGCTGTGTATTTGTGCTGGGTGAGATAGCGATTCAGAGAAGCAAAAAAAGCTTCGTCGCCAACATGTTTACGAAGCATATGTAGTACGCGCCCTCCCTTGTTATAGGAATGACGATCAAACATATCTTCTTGGCTAGCATATTGATAGCGCACAAGTGGTTCGCGCTTACTTCTTGCTTCGTCTAAATATTGACCTAGGCTTTTCTGCTGTACCAAGGCAGCAGCATCAGCGCCATATTTGTGTTCAGCCCACAAAAACTCCGAGTAATCGGCGAACGACTCATTGAGGGGCAAATTGGACCATGACTCGCTCGTAACGTAGTCACCAAACCAATGGTGGAATAGCTCGTGGGTGATAGTCGACTCGGCATCGTAGTTCATGTCCTGAATATCACGGGCCGACCGTTGTACGATGGACTGTTCGAACGTAACAGCAGTCGTATTTTCCATCGCTCCTGACACGAAATCATGCACAGCGATTTGAGAGTACTTCTCCCACGGAAAGTCAACACCAAGTTTCTGGGAGTAGAACTCCATCATTTCGGGCGTATTCCCAAATACTGCCTTAGCCGTGCTTTGATACTGTGGATCGACGTAATAATCTACTGCTTTGCCTCTCCAAGTGTCGCTTACCACAGCAAAATTACCGACGGCCATCATGGTCAAATAAGGCGCAGCGGGTAATGACTGTTTCCAGACATCGGTGCGGGTACCATCGGAGTTCTTCTTGGAGGAAATCAGCAGACCATTCGAAAGCGTTTTGTACTGCGCCTCCACTGTCATGGCAATTTCCTGGGTCATCCGCTGATTTGGCTTATCAATAGTCGGAAACCAACACGAGTTAGCCTCAGTCTCCCCCTGCGTCCAGATTTGCTTAGGCTTATTTTTCTCAGTGCCGAGCGGGTTTACGAAATATAAACCCTTATCTGAAGTAATAGCGGCGCTACCATTCGCAGGTAGTTCATTAGGCTTTGCGACGTAGTTGATACGGACTTGATATGTCTCGGAGCGCGTGTACTGCCGGTCGAGATTGATCGTCAGTTTGCGCTTGTCGTAGCCGTAGGTAAGCGTCTTGTCTTTATTGCCCGTAACCAAACGCACATTTTTGATATCAAAGCCTTTGGCGTCGAGGACAACTTGGTTCTGGGGATAGAAGTGCGGACGGAGCGTGAGCAAAGCAGTGCCAAGCAACTGTTGTTTGGCCCAATCAAACCGCACATCGAGCTTCGTATCAAGTACGTTGGTGATGATAGTAGCTGATGGCTGGACAGGATTGGTAGGAGGTAGCCAAGAAGGTACTACCAATGGGGCAACTGGAGCCGTCTGAGCGGCTGGCGAGGAAGCAGAAGAAGAAGCTTTTTTGTTTACAGCAGCCTTATTCGCCGCCGGCTTATTGGATTTCACCGCCTGAGCCGGAGCCCCGAAGTGACACGTAAGGACCAGGCTAAGAGCGCCGAGGACCGAGTATTTCATGCTGGGTGGCAATAAGGAAAGGATGGCTAAAGTTCCGAAATTATTTCAGATTTGGCCTATCTTTAAGCCCCTTTCCGTCTTTTACCGCCCCTCCCCTATGCTGCAAGTACGCACCGGCCCCAATCAAGTATGGGACATTGAGTACCAAGCCAACGGCTCTATTAGCGTAGATAACGAGCCATTTAGTTGGGATATCGTACCGTTAGGTTCTGGTCGCTATCACATACTTTATGAAGGGCGCTCCTATTCTGCTGAGCTAATCACTAGTGATTATGCAGCCAAAACCATCCAACTAAAGCTGAACAATCGGCTCGTAGAGGTGCAGGCCAAAGACCGCTTCGACCTGCTACTTGATAAGCTGGGCATGAGCAATGCCGCGGCCAACAAAGTGCACGAGTTAAAAGCCCCAATGCCCGGTCTGATCGTGGATATTCGGGTAGAGCCCGGCCAAACGGTACAAAAGGGTGAGCCGCTTCTGGTATTAGAAGCGATGAAAATGGAGAACATCCTAAAAGCCCCAAGCGACGTTACGATTGGGGCCATTAAAATAAATTTGCGCGATAACGTGCAGAAGGGCCAAGTGCTCGTACAGTTCACATAAATGCGTTTGGAATGGGTATTAGAAGCTACCCATTTTTGTAAGCATCTTATTCACCAACTTCCACCACTTTGAAGTACAAACGAATTCTGCTCAAGCTAAGCGGTGAGGCGCTGATGGGCCAACAGCAATACGGTATCGACGCCACTCGACTGATGCAGTACGCTGAAGAAATAAAGGCTGTGGCGGCTACAGGCACTCAGTTAGCGGTAGTAATTGGTGGCGGCAATATCTTCCGGGGCGTGCAGGCCGAAACCTTTGGTCTCGACCGCGTTCAGGGTGACTATATGGGCATGCTAGCCACGGTTATCAATTCCATGGCCTTGCAGAGCGCCCTCGAAAAGCTTGAGGTGAATACTCGCCTGCTTTCTGGTCTTACTATTCAGCAGGTATGCGAGCCGTACATCCGGCGGCGTGCTCTGCGGCATTTAGAAAAAGGCCGCGTCGTTATTTTTGGAGCTGGTATCGGCTCACCATACTTCACAACCGACTCGGCAGCTTCGTTGCGAGCCATCGAGATTGAGGCCGACGTGGTACTAAAAGGGACTCGCGTAGACGGCATTTACTCGGCCGATCCAGAGAAAGACCCTTCCGCTGTGCGCTTCCCCGAAATCTCATTTGATGAGGTGATAGAGAAGAACCTGAACGTGATGGATATGACTGCGTTCACGCTCTGCAAGGAAAACAACCTGCCCATCGTTGTATTCGACATGAACAAAACCGGCAACTTGCAACGGCTAATCGATGGCGAGAACATCGGTACGCGCGTGTCGATGGAAGGCGCTGGGGGGCAAATTTTGGATGCCAAGCACAGCAGCCTACAACCTAACCTGAATTTACCAGCGTAACAATTCGCACACCTGACATCATGAGTGCCGAATAATAACTGCCAAATTAATTCGCAGTTCTTCAGAACTCAACTTTTAACATTTACATATTTTCACAATGGACGAAGAAATTCAGTTTTATCTGAGCGAGGCAGAGGAATCAATGGGTAAGGCTCTGCAGCACACCAACTTGGAGCTGAGTCGCATACGGGCTGGCAAGGCCTCACCGGCTATGCTTGAAGGCATCCGGGTTGACTATTATGGTACGCCTACTCCCATTAGCCAAGTAGCAAATATTTCCGCTCCCGATGCTCGTTCACTCTATATCAAAGCGTGGGAAAAAAATATCGTTGGTGAGATCGTAAAGGCTATTAAGAACAGTGACTTAGGTCTTAATCCACAGTCGGATGCGGAAGGTGTTCGCCTGAACATTCCGCCAATGACGGAGGAGCGCCGCCGCGACCTAGTGAAACAGGTGAAAAACGAGTCGGAAGGTGGTAAAGTACGCATTCGTGGTATTCGCAAAGACGTGAACGAGTCGTTGCGCAAGCTGCTGAAAGAGGGCGCTGCGGAAGACGCAGTGAAGGACGCTGAAGCTAAAGTTCAGAAAGCTACCGACAGCTACATCACCAAAATTGATGATTTGATGAGTAAGAAGGAAGCCGAAATTATGACGGTTTGATTTCTGTCGCTTTTAATAAAAAAAGCCCCCCAGACTAATCTGGGGGGCTTTTTTATTATTGCTGCCAATAACCAGCTGCCATTATTCTATCTTCTACTGCTTCAGGGACCAGATAGCGAATAGATTTCCCCCCCGCACACAATCACGGATAAACGTGGCGGAGATGTCAAGTAGAGGCGCCTCTACTACGCGCACGCTGGGGTGCACTTTCAGTTCTGTGGAATCCACATCGGGCCGCGGATACACATATACCTCATGTTCGGCCAGAATGCGGTCTGCTTGCTTCCAGCGCGGTAAATCGGGTAGATTATCTTCGCCCATTAATAACACAAAGCGATGTTGCGGATAACGCCGAACTAACTCATCGAGCGTATCAATCGTATAGCTGGGCTTCGGCATGTGCGCCTCAATATCTAATGCCCGCAGTCGGTCGTTGCCAGCAATAGCCAACTCGACTAGCGCTAGTCGTTCCTCTTCGGGCAACATTTCCTGACCAACTTTGAAGGGGCTCTGGGGCGATACCACCAGCCACACCGCGTCTAAATCGGTGTGGGTGGCCATAAAATGCGCTAAAATGAGGTGGCCGGTATGAACAGGATTGAATGAGCCAAAAAGCAATCCTACCTTTTTATGCTCTTGCTCTGCTGCTAAGCTCACAGAATAGCAGGTTCGGCGGTTATAAACTCACGCACCAGCTTTTGAGCTTGCGCCATTGCCTCATCAAGGTCATCATTGACTATGGTTACGTCAAAGCGATCCTCGAATGTAAGTTCGAAGTTTGCCTTATACAATCGAGCCGATATACTGGCCGCGGAGTCGGTAGCACGCGATTTTAGTCGCTCTTCTAACACTTCCAGCGAAGGTGGTTTTACGAAAACCGCTAATGCGCGGTCTTTGTAAAACTCTTTGATACTCAACCCTCCTTTGACATCAACATCCAAGACAGCGTGTTTACCGCTCTCCCAGATGCGTTCAATCTCAGATTTGAGAGTGCCGTAAAAAGCCCCCTCATATACCTCTTCCCACTCGACAAACTCATCGTGGCGGATTTTCTCCTGAAATTCCTGAACGGAGATAAAGTAATAGTCTTTGCCATTCGCCTCCGTGCGGCCACGCCTATCGCGGGTACAGGCTGAAATCGAAAAGCTTAGCTCTGGAATCCGCTCCAGCAGCCGATGGACTATAGTAGTTTTGCCGGCTCCGGAAGGGGCCGAAAACACGATGATTTTACCCTGCATGAGGCGAAATTAGGCCATTTCTGCCTGAACTCTCGCCATGATGGTGTGGGGAAGGGAAGAAGGAGCACCCTTACGACCTACTTTCTCATTGATAAAATCAACGAAAACCTGCTGTTTATCAATGCTATCGAAGCAAGGAGAGCAGTCTTCGGCGTGATTGATGAAATATTCTTCATCCTCCTCGTTAGGATCCTGCCCCACAATAATTTGGTCGAGAATTGTGTTTACACGTTCACAATCAGGTCCAGGAGCGGCGGCTTGCTGGTTGGGGGCTGTGGTAGAGGTAGTTTCCATAAGGGAGCCAGAAGTATTATTGTTAATCTTCGTCTGTATTGGGAGCGTCAGCTTCGTTTTCGTCGTCGTTGCCATAGCCCATTGATTTAGCGTATTTCTCTAATTTTTCTTTCAGGAAGTTGCGAGCCCGATGCAAACGGGAACGCACCGTACCGATGGGAATATCCAGCACCTTAGCCATTTCTTCATAAGTGAATCCTTCCAGATCACAGAGAATAATGACGGTGCGGAAATCTACGGGCAGCGAGTTGAGCGCGCTGGCTACCTCGTCGCCGATGAGGTCGCGCACAGACTGCTGCCGCATATCCGACGAAGTGCTTCCCACATCGCCCTCGGCCTCCACATCTTCCGTGTTGTAGTAACCCTCAATTTCGCTGTAGTCGACTTTGGCGGGTTGCTTACTCTTTTTCGGAAGTCGTTTATGAACGAGTTTTTCAGGATGCGAAACAGCCACGCTTTCGCGTTGGTTCCCTGTTCGAAGTACTCAAAGAAACGATAGGCCTTTAAATAGGTCTCCTGCACGAGGTCGTTGGCGTCGTCTTCGTCGAGAGTAAGGCGGTAGGCAAAGTTGTAGAGCGGGTCGAGCACCGGCATCAGTTCGGCCTGAAACCGCCGGTCTTTTTCTTCCTTGCTCAGCTTGGGTACCCGTTCGGGAGAATCGCTCATGGAGGCTAAAATTACGGCCGAATATCACCAAAAAAGGACAATCAGCCAAGAAACGTATACTACTATACCCGTTCGCTTAGGGAAGGTTTGCGGCAGCCATTTGGCCGCGTCGCTCGCCAGCTACCACTAGAAAGCTGTAAAGAAACACGAACAAGTTGAAGCCGATTTGGAGCTCCAGCAGTGAATCAACCAGCATTCCGGTGCCCATTACAACCAGGAAATGTATCACGTACGGGTTTCTACGTAAACTAGGTTGCGCTAGCGGTCCAAGCAGAACCAGTAGCCAAAGAAATAATCCGATTACGCCACCGCCTACCAAGTAGTGCAGGTACTGATTATGGATCATGACGCGGTTGGCGGGTGATAGGCCATAGTCACGCCACTCGTATTGGCGCATCATCTCAGCCCGCACATCGGCTATGCCTACGCCCACCCACGGCCGGAAAGTGGTGATGACGCGGGCCGTTTCCCAGGCTGCAAAGCGCTGCGACACGGAAAAATCGTTGATATCCCGGTCCGCCGAAAACTGCGCTATATCATAGGCTGTACCTAGCACCCGGTAGCGGAAAGAAGTTAGGAGGTTATAGGTTAGGAAAGGCGCAATGAGCAGAAAAGCCAACAAAATGCCCCCCAACAGGTAACGCCGCTGCTTTACAATAAGAAAGACCCCATTTACCAATAAAGCGGCGTAGAGCACTAGCAACCCCGTCCGATAAGCTAGAACGTGTAGCGCTACGGCCGCCGAAATGCCCCCCAGAATTAATAGCCCCTGCGCTACTCTTCCCGCATATCTGCTACTGCTTAATAATGGACCGAAGTAAGCAGCCAAGGCCAGCATCAGGCCAAAATGAATGTGAAAAATACCCGTTACGGAAGCAGTGTTTTGACCCATCATAATCAACTCATTGTTGGCCAGCGGGTTGAGCAAATAACGAATAACCGTAGCACCACCTACTAGTGACGCTCCAGCTACAAACAAACAACCGACGGCGTAGCGCTGCTGGGCGCTCAGTGGTACAGCTAAAGCAAAAGCCAGCGGTACTCCTATCAAGGGAAGCTGCCGATATATCTGGTGCTTCCAAACCGGCCAATCCTCGGTATACAAGCCACTTACTACTAACAATAGATACAGCAGTGCTAAGCCCCAAGCTGATCTATTGCGCAGCCATGGCACTAAGGCTAAGCGTGCCTTGGGGTTCGCTAAGGCAGCTGCCACACCTACCAGCGGGCTCAGGGCGACTAGTGCCCGCGAAGCAAAAAGCCCAGCTACCCCAGCCACACAAGCTAGCAGCAGCAAGTATTGCGATACGCGGCCTTGTTGCCATGCTTGCCGCAAGCGTGACAACGAGGAAGTAGGAGGAGCAGAATTAGATATTAGCGCCAAAATATCAGGATGCGGGACTAGCTAACGGTTGCCACCCCGAAATACGTGCCAACACTTGCGCTGGCTGAATAGCACGTATGCAAGTGCACGCTGCGGGCTGAGCTCGGCAATCGGTACAGTTGGGACGGTCGAACACGAGGTACTCGGCATGAGGCCCAAGCGGCGCCCACCGACCCGGGTCCGTAGGTCGCAGGGGTGGATAAATTCCTAGTGCTTGTCGGCCCAGCGCAGCGGCCAGATGTAGAGGCCCCGTACTGGCCGCTACTAATCCATCGGCCGCGTGAATGAATGCCAGAAGTTGGGGCAGAGAGAGTTGTCCAGTTAAGTCGGCGGTAAGTGCGGCAGCATGGGCCGTTAGCCACGGACGCAGCATTTCACCGTCGGCAGCGGTGCCCGTAATAAACACGCGATGCCCAGCCTCATGTAGTAGCTGTGCTAAGGTGCCAAAATGATCGAGGCCCCATTCGCGCGCACTACCTCGGGAACTAGGATGCAAAATAATATTGAGCTGGCCCGCTTTACGATTTCGAAGCAGCTGTTGAAAAAAGCCCCCAGCGCTTCAACTGGCTGCAGCTTACTTAAAGTCGCTACCTCGGCCAAAGGCAAACCATCAGTTGAAGCAGCAAGCGGACCCAGCAAACGAAGATTCAGTTGAGCTTCATGCAAAGGAGAATGGCGACGACTCAGAGCCACCAATCGGTTGCAAGTCAGCCAATGAAACCAGCGGTTGCGCGTGCCAATACGCACAGGAATATCGGCTTGCTGCGCCAACCGGGCTACAGCTTTGTTGGGGGAAACGTGAAGAATGGCGGTAGCCCCTTCTGCTTTAAGCAACTCAACTTGTGCGCTGGGGGGCTTTTCTAGTAGTTCATCTACGTTGATAAACCCATCCACCTGCGGACAGGATTCGGCTACGGCCTGTGTGTACGTGCGGCCTATTAGCACGACCCGGCACGCCGGAAATAAGCGCTTCAACTGCCCGCAAACGGGCAAGGTCAGTACCACGTCGCCAATGGCATCTGTCCGGCTTACCAGAAAGGTTTTCATTTAGCGGAAGGTGTAGACTGAGTACGCAGCTTGGCGTATTTTAAAAAAACGCCCCCCGCAGAAATGCTCGCAATGCACAGGCCAGCAAACCCATCGAGAAAGCCCAAACGCAGAAAATAACCGTGCACGAACTTCCAGATAGGCTTGAGCAGAAGATGAAAAAGCGTGGCGTTTTGCTTTCCGCGTAGCGCCAGCTCCTCAGCTGCGATGCTGGTAAAACGGTTGAGTTGTGTGACGTGTTGTGCTACCGAATCGTAAGAGTAATGGAGTAAGTCGCCCGATAATGCACCGACATGTTGCCCCACAGTCACTTCGTAGCGCTCGTGCAAAAGCAAGCCAGTCCAGCGCCCCAAGCGCCGGTCGTAGAGGCGTAGCTTGCGATCGGGGTACCAGCCACCGTGGCGCACCCAGGTACCACAATAGTTGGTGAGCCGAGCTAAGGTGTAGCCCGCACCCTGCCAATTCTGTTTCGCTTCCCGAATGCTTTGGCGCAGTTCCTCCGTCAGCACCTCATCGGCATCGAGTTGGAGCACATAATCAAAGCGAGCTTGGGCCGTGGCAAAATTCTTCTGCTCCACGTAGCCGGCAAAAGCCTGCTGAACAACCCGGGCCTGCCGACTCTCACAGATACTTACCGTCTCATCAGTCGAGAAGGAATCAACTACTACTACTTCATCGGCAATGTCGCCAAGTGCATCCAGGCATCGGCCGATGTTGCGCTCTTCATTGAACGTAATAATGACGACGGAGAGAGAAAGGGACATGGGGGGCAAATATCTGTAATGATTGCATAGCGCTGGCCTTTTCTGTTAAATCTATAATGCTCGAATAAGAAGGCAAAGCAGGTATAAGGGTTTTGGCAGAATGTATTAAAACAACAAAAAGCCCCCAGATATCATCTGGGGGCTTTTTTATTAATTAAACCGAATCCTAGTAGCGGTACAAGTCCGACTTGAACGGGCCTTGTACATCTACACCGATGTACTGAGCCTGCTTCGGCCGTAACTCATCTAATTCTACACCGATCTTGGCCAAGTGCAGATAAGCTACTTTCTCGTCGAGGTGCTTAGGCAGCGTGTATACTTTGTTCTCGTACTGGTCAGCGTTCTGCCACAACTCTAGCTGCGCCAATACCTGGTTGGTGAACGAGTTTGACATCACGAATGAAGGGTGGCCTGTAGCACAGCCCAAGTTCACCAAGCGGCCTTCGGCCAAGATGATGACCTCTTTGCCGTCGATGTTGTACAAATCAACTTGGGGCTTCACTGTGTCTTTGGTGTGGCCATAGTTGCCATTGAGCCAAGCCATATCGATTTCATCGTCGAAGTGACCGATGTTGCAAACGATAGCCTTGTCCTTCAGCGCGCGGAAGTGCTCTTCGGTGATGATATCGCAGTTGCCGGTAGCCGTTACCACGATGTCGGCCTCTTTGATGGCGTTCGCCATCTTCTTCACCGCGTAGCCGTCCATAGCAGCCTGCAGTGCGCAAATTGGGTCAATCTCGGTAACGATAACGCGAGCACCAGCACCGCGCAGCGAAGCAGCCGTACCTTTTCCTACGTCGCCGTAACCAGCTACAACGGCAATTTTGCCAGCCATCATTACGTCAGTTGCCCGGCGGATAGCGTCTACTGCCGACTCTTTGCAACCATACTTGTTGTCGAACTTCGACTTGGTCACAGAGTCATTGATGTTGAAGGCAGGCATGAGCAGGCTGCCATTCTTTACCCGATCTAACAGACGCAATACGCCGGTAGTGGTTTCCTCAGAAATGCCTTTGATGCCAGCAGCCAACTCAGGGAAGTTGTTGAGGACCATATTAGTCAGATCGCCGCCATCATCCAGAATCATGTTCAGGGGCTGACGATCTGCACCGAAATACAGGGTCTGCTCGATGCACCAGTTGAACTCCTCCTCATTCATGCCCTTCCAAGCATAGACCGGGATGCCCGCAGCAGCAATAGCAGCGGCAGCATGGTCCTGAGTAGAGAAGATATTGCACGATGACCAAGTTACGTCAGCACCCAGCGCGATAAGCGTCTCGATGAGTACGGCGGTCTGGATAGTCATGTGCAGGCAGCCAGCAATGCGGGCACCCTTCAGCGGCTGCGAAGCACCAAACTCTTCGCGCAAAGCCATCAGGCCCGGCATTTCAGCCTCCGCCAAACGGATTTCCTTGCGGCCCCATTCGGCCAGCGACATGTCTTTTACTTTGTAAGGAACGTAGGTCGTATCAACCATGATATAGTGTTTTTTTGCTATTCAACTGCAAAGGTAATCAAATTGTTAGTTGGAGATGAAAAACAAAGAACCTGCTCCGATAAGGAACAGGTTCTTTTAGAGCTAATTAGTAGCTGCTGCTGAGCTAGTTATTCTCAATTACCGTTGCTCTCGGCTGCAAGGTTTGATCGAGGCTGCTGGCTACGCCGCGTACAAGCACGGTGTAAATTTTGCCGACCGCATAGTTCCGGGTGCCGGTACCTGCGCCCGTGCCGTTGCCAACTGAGGTTACCGTGGCATTGGTGCTGTTCGTCACTACAAAGTTGTAATCACCGGGCGTTATCTCTACAAAAGCTGAAGCCGTCGGAAATGCTACCGTAGGAATAACGTTCACCGGAGCGCCCGATGCCGAAGCCTGCGCCAAGTTTACGGGGCTAGGAGCACCCTGGCCCAGATGAACCAACCGGATTTTGGCCTTTCCTGCTGTTGGAGCAGTCAAATCATCGGATACCGCGAGCAGAGCAACTGCATTCGCAGTCGTGCTGGGAGCGTAGGCGAACAGTGACTGATTCTTGTCGCGCTCAATAGTAACGGTCTGCGTTGCAGCGTTCTGGTCGGAAGCAGCAACGTTAATCTTTACTTCCTGTGCGCCAGCTGGAGCATTCAGGTAGCTCGAATTCTGGCCATAGTTAAGCTGACCTACTTCCGAATTATTGATCAGCACTTTTACGCGCACGTTGGCGGAGGCAGCAGCGTGTACAGCCATTACTCGGCCATTACCCGGACCATTGTCATCATCGTCGCCGCAGCCGGAGAAGGCTAGCGCGGCGGCAGGCATTGCAGCCAGCAGGAGGTAGCGGCGAAAAGCAGTTGCGAGAGTTGTCATAAGCAAATTAAATGTGGAACCTAAGTAAACTGGCCTCAGAACGTAGAGCTTGGCCCTTTTGTTGAGTTAGCGGTTGAAAGATTTTGCTCTCACTGAACTAATTCCGCCGCCCTGTAGTCAATTACCTTTCCCTACCTATTGCTGCTTACTGCTCCTATGAATATGCACCCTTTTCGTTCTTTTGCCTTATTGCTCAGCTTCTTGCTGGTATTTAGTGTTGCACAAGCCCAGCAAACGCCTACCATTTTACGCCTCAGCCCCGAGGACCAAGGCCGTGGCCTGAACGGCTCTCAAAAGAACTTCTATTTTGCCCCCAGGGCACAAATGAGTACCAGAATGCTGGCTTTTTTGGGCAGCGCTTGCGTCCTTATTTGGCCGGTAACACCCAGGCTCTGGAGCACCTAAATAGCTACCGGCAGCAGAAATGGCTGTTTTTGGCGGAGCGTCTGACCTTTGTGGGTGCCTTAGGATTCTATGGTCAGCAGGTGCTGGCTGGCGAAGGCGAGCAGCGCTATTTTAGCAATCCGCAGAAGGTGGCTATTGGGGTGGCCGCTGCCAGTTTGCTGGCAAACGTATTCATTAGCCGTAACACTAATACCCATTTTCAGCGCGCAGTAGAAGCTCATAATGCTGGCTGGCCAGCAGCGCGGGGGAGCCTTTTCCAGCGTGTATCGCCCACGGCTGTGGGTCTTACGGCGGCTCCTACTGGCCAACCTCAGCTCGCATTGCGCTGGAATTTGCGCTAGATTGCGCTAAAGAGCCAGTTTTTGCGTAAGCATAGCTATGGACTTTCCGCTGCCCGACGCGGCTCGGCAGTACGTTGCCGACCACCTGCACCACGACCCCGCCCAACTTGCCCTTCAGGCCCGACGCTTTCCGGGCCTGCCTGTGCCCGACTTGGTACGCCAGATTCAGGCGCGCCAGAAAGCCCGCACCAAAATCCCCGCTTGGGCTGATAATCCTGACCTGATTTTTCCGAGCGCAGTTTCCGTCGAGCAAGCCTCCTCAGCTCGAGCCGCAGCCTTTAAAGCCAGCCTTGTAAGTGGCCAACGCTTAGCCGACTTAACTGGTGGCTTTGGAGTTGATGCCACGTATTTTGCTACCCGGATACCGGAGGTGCATTATGTTGAGCGCGACGCAAAACTAGTAGGCGTAGTAGAGTATAATCTGGCACAATTGGGTATTCGCAATGTGCAATGCCATGCCAGCGAAGCCATAAATTTCCTTAAAAACACGCCCGATACGTTCGACTGGATTTACCTCGATCCGGCCCGGCGCGATACAGCAGCCCGCAAGATATTCCGCCTCCAGGACTGCGAGCCGGATGTGTTGCGTCTGTTGCCTTTGCTGCTTCATAAAAGCCGGCGGGTACTGCTCAAAACCTCGCCCATGCTTGATATTGAGCAGGCACTGAGCGAACTCAGACAAGTGCGCCGCCTGTGGGTAGTAGCTGTTGATAACGAGTGCAAAGAGGTGTTGTACGAGCTTGGCCCAGAGGCAGCAATAGACCCGGAGCGGTTTACCGTCAATCTATTGCGAAATGGGGAGCAGCAGGAATTCCGACTAAACAAGGCCCGGGAGGCGCGTGCGATACCACGCTACGCTGAGCCTCAACAGTACTTATACGAGCCCAACGTAGCGGTTTTGAAGGCGGGAGGCTTCAAAAGTATAGGAACGGCTTTTGAGCTACTAAAGCTTCACCAGCATAGCCACTTATATACGGCCGATACGCTTCGACCCGACTTTCCAGGCCGTATTTTCCGCATTCGAGCCACCGAGCGCTACGACCGTGACGCCCTTCTCCCCCACCTTGGCTTTGAGGCGCGGGCCCACGTCACAACACGCAACTTCCCTGACTCAGTAGCCGAGTTTCGCCTGCGTACGGGTATTCGGGAAGGCGGCGACACTTACCTGTTTGCTACTACCGATCTGCGCGGCCGTCTGATGGTGCTAGTCTGCGAGAAAAGCCAAACCGCAGACTTTTCTGATTGGTTGAGTTGACGGAAACAAATTGGCCGATATAATCACCCAAAAAAGCCCCCAGAACTAGTCTGGGGGGCTTTTTTGGGTTCTAAGAAATATTACTGCGCTAGTGTACATGACTATGAGGCTTTGCTGGTCCACGGGTTGCCAATGATGCGAAAGCGCCAGGGCAGGTTAGCGGCTTCGTCGCCAGCATAGGCCAGCCCGACGCGGGCGCTTCTTTTTACCTGTTCTTCAGGCACTATTTCGCCATGATCTTCTAACCATAGCACATCGCCTTGCAAATCCGCACCGGTAAGGGCAGGCGTGATACCAAGCGCCTGCGTCAGCAAGCCCGGACCAGCAGTAAGCTTCGGTGAGACTGTCGTTTGCCCTCGTCGCTGTAGCATGATTTCTATTCCCTGCAACGGCTCAATAGCCCGAATAAGCACTGTATCAGGCTTTTCTGCCTCATTGGTGCTGATGTTGAATAAGGTATGCCGCTGATATACTTGGTAGAGGTAAGCACGTCCACCTGGCTCCAATAAAGCTTGCGAGTGGGCTCCGCGACGCTTGATGTGCATGGTGAGTGACTGGTCACCGACGTGGGAATATGCTTCAGCCTCCACGATGCGGCCACCGGTTAGCTCGCCATTAAGGTTTGAAAATACATGCTTACCGAGCAGTTCGTGGGCAATCTGGACCGGGTCGGGACGACGGTAGAAGCTGGGGGGCAATTTGGTGGCCATTATCTAAACTGAAGGGTCATTTAAGCTTCTATACGACTACCGACGAGTTTGTACTCGCCTTCATTACCTTCCGCCTGACATGATACGCGTTGTATTCGACCGAATGCCGCTATCTTTGTGCTGTTATAGGTGGCCAGACCCCGATTGTGGGGCGAGGCTGAAAAGGGAATCCCGTTCAAATCGGGAGCTGTCCCCGCAACTGTACGCTTCAAAGGAGGGTGGGCCAATCCCCCTGCCACTGTTTCGCTGAAAGCTTCTGCTCTAGCAGAAGTTCGAGAAATGGGAAGGCGGCGCCACTCGAAGCAAGCCAGGAGACCTGCCTGTACAAGTTTAATGTTCAGCGCTTTCGGAGGAAGGGCGGAGAACGAATGCAGTGGCCGCTTTGGGCGGCCGGTTTTCCTGTTTTCGGCCTCGGCTTCGCGGTAGTTTTCCTGCTTTAGGAGGACTTATGCGAGGTTTTGAACTGAATTTTCCTAAACCGAAAATTTAGTTCGGATTATGCGTACATCTATATCTTGGCGGCGCTTGCTGCTTAAGCCACTATCGGCTTTGGGACTAGTGGGGGCCTTTTTCAGCGCCTTTCCTAGTCAGGCCCAGCAAGCCACTCCCACCGGTAGCTTACCTTCTGATTCCAGCCGGCTTTCCACCGTCCAACTGCTTCCTGATGTGCGGGTACAAGCCGCACGCCCCGGCCGGTTTGCTGTGGGCAGCCGCCTTACCTCTATCGACTCGCTGGCCTTGAGTCAGTACCGCACGGGCACACTTACCGATGTATTGGCGGCGCGCACGCCTCTGTTTATCAAGAATTACGGGCCTGGGCAACTGTCTTCTATTACGATTCGGGGCACATCGGCTAGGCACACGGCCGTGCTGTGGAATGGCTTCAACATCAACTTACCTTCGCTGGGAGAGGCTGATTTTGCCCTTTTACCTGCTGGGGCCAGCACTCGCATCGATGTGCAGCATGGGCCGGCCGGCGCTACGTATGGCACCGGCGCCGTGGGCGGCACCGTACTACTTTCCTCGCCTATTCGCTGGGGGCAGGCCCACAGGTAAGTGCCCAGCTGGATGCGGGTCAGTATGGCTTGGGCGCGGGCAGCGTGGAAGGGCGCTTCAGCAATCAAAGGGTAGCTGTACGTACAGCAGCCTCCTACCGCGAAGCCCGAAATGATTTCCCTTACAACTCACCCGAAATAACGGGTTTGGTACGCCGGCACCAGCAGAATGCGGCAGTGCGCCAATGGAGCCTAAGCCAGGACGCCACTCTTCGTCTGGGTGAGCGGGGCGAGCTAATGGCGGCTATCTGGCTCACGGATGCCGACCGGCAGCTTCAGCCGGCCATTGGTTCAGGCAACAACCACGCTCGTGAGCGAGACCAAAGCCGCCGCCTGCTGGCCGGCTACCGCCACGTAGCCTCCGGGCGTCATGAGTCGGTGGTGCGGGTGGCGTGGTTTGAGGACGTTATTGATTACCGAAACGACGACCTGACAAGCAATTCGCGGGTTCGCACCACGCAGGCACAGGCCGAGCACACAGTCACTTTCAACTCAAAGCGAGCCTGCGACTTGGTGGTGAAGCCCAGCACTTTGCGGCTGAAGTAGATGGCTACGGCCGTTCAGTGTCCGAAAACCGGTTTTCGGGCTTTGGGCTGCTACGCTACGATCCTGTCCCTCGCTTGCAGCTCACAGCTAACCTAAGGCAGGCATTTATATCTGGCCGCCGACCGCCGCTTGCCCCTACCGTAGGGGCCGAATGGCAGTTCTGGCAAACTTCTGCTCAACAAGTATCCCTGAAAGTAAGCGCCTCGCGCAGCTACCGTGCCCCTACCCTGAACGAGCGTTTCTGGCGTACCGGCGACCCGAATCTTCGCCCCGAAAACGGCCTTGGCTATGAGGCTGGCCTGCGGCATCAGTTCACCAAAAATGCCCCCTGGAACCTCCAAACAGAACTCACGGCTTATCACCAAGTAGTAGACGACTGGGTGCAATGGTTGCCGAATACCCAAGGCGACTACACGCCGCGCAACCTGCGCCAAGTGCGTGCCCGGGGTGTAGAAGCCAGTTCGCAGCTGACTGGTCATTGGGGGGCTTATTCGCTCACGGCTCGGGCGGCTTACGGTTTTACGCAGTCGGAAAAGGTGAAAGGCCGCGCTGAAGATCCTGACCCGGTGGGCCGGCAGTTGCCTTACGTGCCGCTGCATTCGTTTGCCTTCACCACGGATCAGAGCTGGCACAAATGGCAGCTTACCACTGGCCTCACCTTCACCGGCTACCGCTACACCGATGCTTCCGCCGTCGATTTCCTGCCGTCTTATACCCTGCTTAACGCCAGCCTGGGCCGAACGCTGGCTATTACGCCTACCTGGGCCGTGACGGTGCTGGCGCAAGGCTTCAATCTAACCAACCGGAACTACCAGGTATATGCCTACCGGGCCATGCCGCCGCGCAACGTCGCGCTCAGCCTCCGCCTCACTTGGCGCTAATCAAGATTCCTTTCTTTTTACTCTTTTATTATATGTTCCAACTCCGCCTTTCCTCTTTCTTCACGCGCACCCTGCTCACGGGCGTCGGCGCGCTTACCCTCATTGGCTGCGACCCTGAGAGTGATGGTCCGCTTACCGGTCCGCCTGCGCCTGCTGGCAACGGATCCAACGTATATGTCGTTAACGAGGGCCAGTTTAATACGCCCAACGGTGCCATCAGCTTATTCAGCAAAACGTCTAAGACAGTTGTTGATAATAACTTGTTTACCAAAGTCAATGGCCGCATTCTGGGCGATGTGGTGCAGTCGATGACGGTAGTTGGCGACCAAGGCTACATTGTGGTAAATGCCACTGGCAAGGTAGAAGTAGTGACTATGGCCGACTTTAAGCAGGTAGCCACCATCGACCGATTGCAGCAGCCACGCTACCTCGTAGCGGTAAGCTCATCGAAGGCTTACCTCACCGAGTGGATTGAGCGCGGCAAGCCGGGCCGAGTAGCCGTTATAGATCTGCGCACGAATACCGTAACCAAGTCTATTCCGGTAGGCCGGCAGCCCGAGCAGCTGCTTTTGGCTAATGGCCGCTTGTACGTCGCCAACTCAGATGAAAACACCGTCAGCGTTATCAACCCCACTTCTGACGTGGTAGAAACCACCATTCAGGTACAGGATGGCCCTACCAGTATAGTGCAGGACAAAAGTGGTAACCTCTGGGTGGCCTGCGCTGGTATTACGCGCTATGGTCCGGCACCTACGTTTGCCGTAGTTTCTTCTACTAACGGCAGTTTGATACGCTTTGCGCCGGGCAGCCCAACCAACCAAACAGTACTGCCTTTCCCTAGCGGCGGCCCCAGCAATCTGGTGATTAATGCGGCCAAGGACCAGCTATATTATAGCTATCGGAGCGCCGTATATCAGCTTAGCGCAACTTCCTCAACGCTACCGGCTACGCCTCTTGTGCGTCGTAACTTCTACGGCTTAGGCATCGATCCGCAGGACAACACGATTTACGGATCGATTGCCCCATTTACCACCACGGGCAAGGTTATCCGCTACCAACCCACGGGCATGGCTATCGATTCATTTGGCGTGAATATCGGCCCGAACAGCTTTGTGTTTTACTAAAACCTAGGTTTTACCGCACAAAAAAAGCCCCCCGGACTTGTCTGGGGGGCTTTTTTTGTGCAGTCCTGATTATTGTGGGCCGGCCTTGCCATCCACATTTTCGTCGCGCCGGTCATCGGCTTCATCATACACTTGCTTACCGGTTTTTACGGTAGAGGTATCGGCCGTAGCTCCGTTGGTGGCAGCATCAGAAGTCGTGTAAAGTTTATCGTCGGGGTCGTTGGCGTCCGATTTATTTTCATTTACCTGCTCTTTCGCGGAGCCACTTTCCACATTGGTTTCGCCTGGGTCAGTACCGGTGCTGCAGCTAGTGAGCGAAATAGCAAAAATGCCCCCCAGGAGCAGAATTCGAGGCAAAAAGGAAGTTTTCATGAGTTGGGTACAAGTATATACAAGGCAAGTAAACGGGTTAACCTATGATACGGCAGATTGAAGCGGTAGTTGATTTTAGCTACCGACTATAGCAGTTCGAACTAGAAAAATTAATTGAATGTATGTACATTAGAATTCGCAAACCGAACCTCAACCCTTCGCTTATGCTCATTTCTTCAGCCCCATCCAACGCTGTGCTTAGCTACTCTGCGTTCGGGCTTTAGTGGGGCAACTGGCCAATGGGCACCGCATAGCCGGGCTTGGCCAGCTGCCTAAGGCGGCTCATTTCGCTGAGGAATCCGACGGCCACACCGGCTCATTCGTCCTTTTTCGTTCGGAATATCCTATCTTGATGGCTGCCGATCAGTTCAATGGCAAAAACAGCCGATCCAATATTACCTATTCGGCTGCTGCTACGCTTACCAAATTGCGTACCTGGAGCCCGCGTCCCACATCTGCCAGGCATCATTTTACCGTTTGCCTGCCGACATCGGCTTGCATGGCTCGCAGCTTAGTAACCAAATGAATCCTTGGTCCGACGACCAAGGACAGTCACTGCAACAGGAGCTACCAGACCTGGTAGTCGCTCAGAAAGCTCAAAAGTTCTAGAAACAATATCTTTGTCGTTCTGCTTACACTTTAGCAATGCCTGCCAGTCGCTCTGTACTAGTCACTTATCGTCCGTTATGGCGCCGTACAGGCCTAATAGCCGGCATAAGTCTATTACTCGCAGTGATGCTGGTAGTATATGTATTCGGTGTGCAAAATGAATTGTTGGTCCGTGTGTTTGGCGCGTTTTTTTTATTTTTCTGGCTCTTAGCCGTTACCTTTTTAGGTGTTGTCCCCTTCATTAATTGGGCAGCAGCTAATTGGTTCGGTCCGGGTTGGGCAGTAAATCAGCCTAAATCCGATCAGCGTGCGCGTTCTGTTGCAGTTCCTAACTCACCTTCGCGGAAGTCGACTCGTTCGGCTCCGCGTTCAGACCAAAAACCAAAACCTCGCCCGTGAAAACTACGCTGCTCTACATTAAAAACATGGTTTGCCCACGTTGCATTGAAGCCGTGCACCACGTGCTCGAACAGGCTGGGTATCAACCTACAGAAGTTAAATTGGGCCATGCCCAACTAAAGCACACCACGCCCGTCGACCCTGCCACGGTAGCGCCTTTGCTGCGCGAAGCTGGTTTCGATGTCCTGACTGGGCGTGCGGAGCAGCTTACTGAGCAAATAAAAACCTCCCTCGCCGAATATTTAGAGCACCTGCGCACCGCGCGCATGCCCCTCACCACGTCGGCGTTCCTCACCGACCGGTTCTCGGCTACCTATTCGCACTTAAGCAAAGTCTTTTCGCGTACTGCCAACCTCACCATCGAGAAATACCTGATTCGCCTTAAGATTGAGCGCGTCAAGGAAATGTTGAGCTATGGTGAGTTGACGCTCAGCGAAATAGCTGATCATATGCGCTACAGCAGCGGTCAGCATCTGAGCAATCAGTTTCGGCAGGTAACGGGTCGCTCCGTAAGCGAATTCCGCCGCGACCTAATGCCGAAGCGGATGTCGCTGGACGAATTATAGGATAGCTGGGGGCTTTTTCCCTAGTGTTCGGGAAAACTACACCTCGTAGGCAAAACACTGGCAACGTGGCGGAACGGAATCGTGCACCGTCACGGTTCGGTATCTTTGTGCCCTCTCCCGTTGTTGTGCCGTTGTGACCAGTCTTCGCATTCTTCTTGTAACCCCGCCGCTTACCCAGCTTAACACGCCGTACCCGGCTACTGCTTACCTAAAAGGCTTTCTAAGTGCGCGCGGTTATGCCAGCACACAGGCCGACCTTGGCTTGGAACTGGTACTGAAGCTTTTTTCGAAGGCCGGGCTTCGACGGGTATTTGCAGCTATAGAGGCTGGCAGCTTTAAGCTGTCGGATAACGCCCGGCGAATAGTGCGGCTGCAACACAGCTACTTGGCTACTGTTGAGCCGGTCATCCGGTTTTTGCAGAACAAAGACAATACGTTGGCTCCCCGTATTTGTCATGGCCGCTATCTACCCGAAGCTTCCCGCTTCGATAACGTAGCCGACCTTGATACGGCTTTTGGCACCATGGGCCTCACCGATCAGGCCCGTCACTTAGCTACGCTCTACCTCGAAGACCTCGCCGACTTAATAAAGGAAACGGTAGGGCCGCAGTTTGGCTTTTCGCGCTACGCCGAAAAACTGGCTTTATCTGCTACCAGCTTCGAGCCGCTGTATGAGGCGCTACAAGCGCCACCCAACTTATTGGATCAGCTGCTGCTGGAATCGTTTGATGAGCTGGTAGCCCGCACGGCGCCTGACGTTGTTGGATTCACGGTGCCGTTTCCGGGCAATCTGTATGGTGCGCTACGCCTCGCCGGGCGGGTGAAAGAGCTACGGCCGGAAGCCAAAACCCTCATGGGCGGCGGCTATCCCAATACTGAGCTACGCCAGATAAAGGAGCCTCGCTTCTTCGATTATATCGATTATCTGACGCTAGACGACGGTGAAGGGCCTTGGCTACGACTGCTAGAATATCTCCAAGCTGAGAAGAATATAAAGGCACAAAGCGCCGAGGTAACTCATACCCAGTCGTTGCTAAACAACACGAAAGTTGCCTTTGGCAACGAGCGGGAAAGCTTGGCAGCGCCTCTGTTTGATAGTGAGCTTGCCTTAGAAACGCTTCAACGCGAGGATGATAGCACGCAGCTTAACGGGTTGGGGGGCAAAAGTTTTCTCCAACGAACCTTTCTGCGCAATGAAGCTGGTGAGGTAGAGTATCTGAATAACACCGAAGCACCGAACATTCCGCACCACGAGGTAGGTACGCCCGACTACAGCGACCTGCCTTTGAGCGAGTATTTGTCGGTGATAGAAGTACTGAACCCGATGCACCGGCTGTGGAGCGACGGGCGCTGGAACAAGCTTACCGTAGCCCACGGCTGCTACTGGAAGCGCTGCTCCTTCTGCGACGTTACCCTCGACTATATTTCCCGTTACGAAACAGCCCCAGCAGCCCTACTCGCCGACCGCATCGAGCAGATTGTGCAGCAAACCGGCCAAACGGGCTTTCACTTCGTAGACGAAGCCGCCCCGCCTCTAGCCCTGCGCGATTTGGCCGTGGAGTTGCTGAAACGCCGTACCAATATTACCTGGTGGGGCAATATTCGATTCGAGAAAACCTTCACTCCCGATTTGTGCCGCTTGCTGGCAGCTTCGGGCTGTATTGCCGTATCGGGCGGCTTGGAAGTAGCCTCTGACAGGCTGCTGGCGCTGATGGAAAAAGGCGTAACCATTGCCCAAGTTGCCCGCGTAACCGATGGCTTTACCCAGGCGGGCATCATGGTGCACGCCTATCTGATGTATGGCTTCCCGACCCAAACGGCCCAAGAAACAATTGATTCGTTGGAAGTAGTACGCCAGCTATTTGCAGCGGGTGTCATTCAGTCGGGCTACTGGCACCGCTTTTCCATGACGGCGCATAGCCCTGTGGGAAAGAATCCGGCGAAGTACCAAGTGGTGCCCATCGGCCCGGAGCCCGGCGACTTTGCCTGGAATGACCTTTGGCACGATGACCCTACCGGCGCCGACCACGAGCAGTTCGGGCCCGGCCTGGCGAAAGCGCTTTATAATTATCTGCACGGCGTGAATTTGGCCGAGCCGCTTTCCTTCTGGTTCGACTTCAAAGTGCCGCGCCCTACGTTACCGCGGCACCTGATTCAACAGGCCGTACAGGAAGCACCCAAGCCGGACTTTGCGAAGCAGAATCTGCGTCTCTTCTGGCTCGGCAACGCACCGGAACTTCGTTTAGAATCAGGCAAAAAAGCCCCCCAGGCCGCACTAACTTTCTACGAGCAGGCCGAAGACTTCGAGGTAAAGACAACGCCCGCCATTGGCCAATGGCTAAATACCCTTCTTACTCAGCTCACCACCAACTACGACACGAAAGTGCTGTTGAAAGAGGCCGCTAGCAGCTTTCCAACGGCCGAAGCTGGTCTTTCCTTTGAGCGTTTCTTGAGTTCGGCCGCTTGGCTAAAGTTGCGAGAGAAGGGTTTGTTGCTCTTTTAAGAGCTTACAAGGGTGAATTTGCCCCCCACCACTTCTTACCTTTCCAGTCGCTCGCGTAGCCAAGCGGTGAGGTCGTCCACGTAGCCGGGGACCGGGCGTGGCCATTGCCATTTACCATTCTGGGTTCCGGCGGGCAACAAGAGTTGTTGGTCGGCACCAGCGTATATCCGCACCACTGATCCCCGCCGGCGACCAGCATTTCCCCGTAGGCGGTTGGCGCTGGCTTGTACATTCAGAGTTGTGTCGGCCCCGCCATACAGTAGCAGGACGGGCACGCGCACTTGCTCCCAAACCTCTTGGGGGTCAAAAACCAATTCCCGCCACTTAGGCTGCTCCAAGTCAGCTTTGCTCGGCACCCGAGTGGGCAAACCAGTAGTTGCGGCCCACGGCTGGGGGCAATTTTCTGCAAATTGCGGTGCAACTTTGTTGTATCACCTCGTCCCTCGCGCCGTATGTACTGCTCTAGTTGCGTGCGGGTAAGCGCTACGAGTCGCCGATCGGCTGCACTTGCATCCTGTCGCCGTAACTGGCGGTCAATAGCTTCGGCATCGCGAGCCGCCTTGGAAGTTCCGGGTGTGCCCAAAGCCACCACGTATTTTATTAGACTGTTCTCCTTCTCATCTTGGCGGGCAGCCATAGCCAGCGCCGTTGCCCCGGCGCCGCTCCCCACTAAGCCAATCTGAGTGGTATCGACGCCCGCAACACGCTTGAGTGTCCGAGCCGCTGCCACTACATCAGCCGCTAATGAATCGGGGCTACTATCGGTTGCAGCAGCAGAGCGCCCGGTTATCAGCATAACGACCACGCCGCGCCGCGCCAGCAGGTCCGTGAGCATGTGCATAGCCAGCGGCGTGTGCTGGGGGGCATTTTGCAGTAGCACTACCGCCGGATGCACCTGTAGTGTATCATCGGGAATTAAAACAGTGGCCGGCAACATCTTGCTGCCACTATTCACGCGCACCGGCTTTTGAAAGTAAGGCAAGGGCTCAGCATCTCCACGACGCACCATCAGGATTTCGGCCGCCGTACTATCGGCAGAAAATTTCCCTTTCAGAAAATCACCCTCGCGCGTCAGATTGATTGTAAAATCAGAGCTCACGCCCGTAGCCCAGCGCACGGTGAGGCGCGGGTGCTGATACGTTATCTGCTGGGCCGGCAGGCTTAGATTCTGACGATCGGCTAGGCGCACCTCGCCTTGCAATTGGCCCGGCTTTACTTCACGCAAATCCAACGTAGCGCGCAGTTCTGTGCCTTGGTAGGAAATCGGCCCCTCAAAATGCCCAGTAGGCGGCGGCAAATCGGCTGCTTTACCACCATCAGTAGAGCAGCTACTGAGCAAAGTAACCAGCAGAAACGGCAGCCACCAGCAGAGTAGGCGCACCGATGGAACAGAATACAAAAAGGTAGCGCGCCGGTCTTTTCGCACAGCAGGAGGGTTGGTGAGCAATACGACAAAGTAACGCAGTAAGCGCGGAAGCTGTGCTTATACTTCCGTTCCTGCCTTATCGAACTGCTGAGCTATGAATAAAATGCCAACTGAGGGCAAGAGCCTAGCCAGCTTGGGGGCTTTTATAACCCTTTGCGCAGGATCAAATCGTTCTGAACATCGTCACCCAGCTGGAACGCATGCCGACCTATCTCCTTGAATCCGAATCGCTTGTAGAATTCTACGGCTCGCCGATTATGCTCCCACACGCCCAGAACGATAGTGCGACAGCTATGCGTACGTGCTTCCTCAATAGCCCGGCGCATAAGTGTAGCGCCCAAGCCAGTGCCCAGCCAATCTTCGCGTACATACAAACGCTCGATTTCTAGGCGACCGGTTGCTGGCTTTCCTTCTTCCAGGCCCAAAGCGGAGTTGAGCGATAATTTGGCATAACCCACCAATTCCTGCTGCATATGCGCCAGCAAAAAGGTGGTCTGCGGGTCTTGCAGTTCAGCCAGCTGCTTTTCCAAACTGAAGTTTTGGGCCAAGTAGGTGGCCATATCCTCCGGCCGATTATCGGCGGCGAAGGTTGCTTGGAAGGTTTGACGCCCTAATTCGGTTAGTTGAGCAGCCACCGAAGCGGTACGCTTGGCTACGGTGATACGGAGCGGAGAAGACATAGTAAGCCATTGGTAAAGACGGTGCAAAGCTACACCGTGAGCAGTCGACAGCCGCTAAATCAGGAGATGGAATGGTCGCCGGGCTCGTCAGAGGCTTTGCCATCACGACGCATTCGCCAGCCAAATCGAATCATAAGCACTGCCACTATCAGAGCAATCACGCTCATAGTGAGGCGAAATGTATCTACGGTGCCACTCTGCCACGCAGCGTAATGGCCTGGCAGGCGGATAAGCTGAAGCACAAACAGCGTGACTCCCGCTATTAGATACAAATAGCTACGCGAACGGTTAGCCGGCAAGTCAGCCATAGCAGATACGGTCAAATATAAGCGTCGAACGAAAGCCCCCGAGCGCAACTCTGGAACATAAGCGCTGCCCAAATGCAACGCTTTCCCTACCCGATACGCATGGTGATTGCAAATTGATTTCTGCAACGTATTTTTGTTCTACTCAACTCCCGCGAGAGTAGCTCAGTTGGTAGAGCATCAGCTTCCCAAGCTGAGGGTCGCGAGTTCGAACCTCGTTTCTCGCTCATGCATAAAAAGCCCCCCATCATATAGGTGGGGGCTTTTTGTTTTTAGACACATTACAAAAAGTGTGAATACCGTGCTTGCTAACGGCTACTTGCTACGTCTGCTGTGTGACTGGCCACCCTCTCCCATGCTTCTGCCAACACTTTGTCGAGACCATAGATATCGGGTAGCTGCCGGAGCTGACTTCCCTCGGCCTCGCAAGTTTGGTAGCGTATTGTAAGGGGCACGGAAGCGTAGAGTCCGAAATACATAGTTTCGCCCTCGTTGAGGCTCTCACTCATTTTCTCTACCCGATTGGTGCTGGCCTTGCCAGCGTCACGCTCCACTAGAAAGCGGGCCAGCGCCCACGCGTGCTGCACCCGGATACAGCCATGGCTGAGCGCGCGGCTATTAGCCTCAAACAGTTCCCGATCAGGAGTGTCGTGCAAGAACACTTCGTAGGGATTTGGAAAGCGAAAGACTACGTTGCCCAAGGCATTGCGCGAAGAGGGCGCCTGTCTAATCTGATACGGAAATTCGGCAGGCGTCACAGCTTTCCAGTTCACCCGGGAAGCATTTACCGGTTCCCCAACCTGATTATATAGCCGCAGGTTACGGGAGCTGAGGTAGCGCGGATCACGCTTCAATCGTGGCAAAACCTCTTTGGTGGCTATACTATGCGGCATACGCCACTCGGGCGCCGTCTGAAAAAATTTGACCGCGCTGTAGAGCTCCGGCGTGGGAGTAGCGGCCTTCCCTACTACCACTCGATGGCTACGCACTACCTGCGGGCCGCGTACCACCTGTAGGCTGTAGGCCGGAATATTGACGACCAGATAGATAGAATCGGCGCGCGGCTCCCAACGTAGGCGCTCCAGGTTGAGCGCTACAGTAAGGGCCATTTTACGGGCCGCTACCGTGTCCGACTCTAACAGGCGCTGCCACGACCAAAGCAGCCGCACATAGCTCCGACTGTTGGGCTGCGCCATGAGCATATGTTGCTCAAAATTATTGCTTTGGAGTGCCTGTTGGAGGTGAATAGCGACGTTGATGATGTCGCTCTCTGTCACCTGCGAGGGCCGAATCGTGCTATCCTCTATCCTCCCGTGGCTTAGATGCTGAGAAAACCGGATGAGCGCCGTCGTGAGGCGGGTTTCGACCTTCAGGCGCTGCTGGAGTTTCGATGGTGCTGCCTGTAATGAATCGAGCAGCAGACGCAGGTCAGCAACCTCATAGTCAGTGGCTTTGAGCCCGTACCGTGGCGCCTTCAATAGTAGACCTAGCGCCGCTTGCGCACTCTCAGTTGGCCCAGCGTCGGTGGTCCATACAGGCATGAAATCCACAAGCGTGTAAAACAGCTGGACCTGCTCCTGAGTACTGGCTTCGACAGACGATGATTTGGTAGCATACAGCTGACGGAGCTGAACGGCAACATCCGTGGTTGTTTGCCCCCCTCCTACTATCGGCTCGGTAGCATCAGCGTCGCTGCCGATCCGGGCCTCTACAGCAATGCTTTTAAACAGCAGTAGCAAGGCAACAGCATACGTGAAGCGAAGGCGAGCAAACATGACTGGGAAGGGTAAATAGTATTATCAATATTTAACTATTAAATATGATTCTGACCAAAGCTACCACAATGGCATTCCCCATGCCGACATTTTCTTTCAACGCCGCTTTTAGCTACATGAACGCGACCATTTGCATTATCAATTAATAGAGTCGCTCAGAAATCAGCCTCACCACGGTTCAGCTTAACACTGCGTGTATCAATCTCTTATATACATTCAATGTACCGAATTGCAGCTATAAGTAAAAGGGTCGCGCGCGAAAAAATTCGTGCGCAAGCTGAAGCATTGCTACTCTTTTTTGCATGCTCTCGGAAGGCTCATTGATAGTAGAGCTTTTTGCCTTTGGTTACGCCCCAAAACTCCAGCAACTGCGCGTTATTATCTGACTGTAGCGGATCGGTTATCTTTTCCCAGGCCATCACGGTGCAGTCGCTGTCGAGATGTACAATTGGCTCGGTCGACTGGGCCAGTTGCTGCAATCCAGCTCGCTCACATTGGTTATTGTTGGTCATCCTGAGCTTATCGGCATTCATAAAGATGGCCGCAAACAGTACCACGCCTCCGATATACCAGCGGCGGGGCCGCCCTTCCAAATGTAGCAGCAGATAATAGGTAGAAGCGCTGTAGAAATACATCAGGCCCAGAATGATAGGCAGAATAGAATCGCGGCGCAGAATGAGGGGCCGGTAATTGCGGTAGCCCCCCAGCGGCAGCAATAGAATATAGAGTAGCGTAAAAAGGCCTAACAGTTGAAAAATGCGCAGCCACCGCTGGCTGGCGGCACTGGGGGGCAAAAATCGACGAATAAGCTGCGCATTGACCAGACCGATCAGCACCAGCAATGGGAAGCCGAGCTTGCCCGTGAGTTGGCGGAATACGCCCTGCGGCACCAACTTATACCGCTCCCACACAGGCAGCGTAGCCGTCAGATTTTCGGAGTTGTTGCGGCCGATGTACAACGAATACAGGCACAGCAACCCAAAGACCCCCAATAGCAGCACCGCAACGAGTGGCACCCGTTTCGCCCGCTGCACCCACCACCCTGCATACGACCGTACCCGAATTGCTGGCCAATGCCTTTTTGTCCAGTAAAGCCCGAAGCACACAAATAGCACCAGCACCGCGCCCGTCACGATAGGCCCGTTGAAAGCCAGCACCACCATGAGGGCGGCGCAGGCAGGAATCATGAACCCCGGTAACTGCAAGCGTTGCTGATGGAAGGCAGCCCGATAAAAAGGCAACAGCAGCAAGAGCAGCAGGGCTAAAGGGAAAGCGTAGAAAAAAGTGTACGTAACCGAATGGTCGATGACTCCCATTTGCCCATTGTAGCCGGCCGTTTGAAACAGCGGCACTAGCAGCGCCGCGGGCAGCCACAAGCGGCGGTCGGTGAGGAGCTGCGCGCCGGTGCTGTACACGGCCAGCAAGTAGAGCAATAGCGCTTGTACAGCCGTTTTGAACAGCGCGCAAGCCACATAGATGCTACTGATGGGGTCGGTGAAGCGCTGAAGCCACAACGGAACCGACTTAAAGTAAGCAACCATGGCTGCGTGCGCAAAATATCTGTTAGGACCCGCATACACCTCGTTTTTGGCTACTACGGCCCAGCCGAACGGGTCTTGCAGCACTTGGGTGTACCAGTAGCTAGGCAGCACGATGGGGGCCAGGTCACCTTCCAGCGGTATCTGATAGTTTTGAATATAGGAGTACCCTAAATCAAATAAAACGAACAGGGCGCAGAGCCACACGACGTACCGTTTGTTCATGCAGAAGGGAAGAACAGCGGCCAAGCGCTGGTAAAACCAGGTCACGAAGACCTGTTGGTTTGAAAACGCGTCAAAGGTAGACACCGTAACGTGCGTGTGGTTCGGCAGAATAAAAAAAGCCCCCCAGACAGCTATCCGGGGGCTTTTTTGATCCTCACATTCCAAGTGACAAGCCGTAAATGTCCACGGCTTGTCTTTCTAGGCTATTAAGTAAGGCACGTGCTAGTCCTGCAATACTACTCGGGTAAACTTGTTCTGCTTACCTGAAGTCAAGCGAACCATATAAATGCCCGAGGCCAAGCGCCCTTTCGTAAACTTGAAGGAGAAGTTTTCGCCAGCACGACCGGTTCCTTCAGCTACTACACTCACTACGGTTCCCTGCATGTTCATCACCTCCAAGCGGTAGTTGCCCGTCTCGGTGAGGGTGAAGTCCAGGTAGGTTTGCGAGCTGGTGGGGTTAGGCGTTGCCGTGAGCGTCAGCGCTTCCTCGGCTTCCACTTGTTCCTCGGCTGCGAAGCCGGCTGTTGCTGAGCCCTGGCATTCGCCCAGCGAGTCGCCGTGGTTCAAATGCGCTGCTACCGCCGATTCGCTCACGCACACTGGCTTACCATTATGGCATACCAACACTTTGTTATTCCGCAGGAAAACAAAGCCACAGCGTACGTCAACAACTGCTATTCGTTTGGTAACCGTCCGGGTACATCCTGCCGCATTCACACCGGTTACGGTGAGTTCGTAGGTACCAGCAGTTCTGGGAGTGAACACCGGATTGGCAATGCCAGTATTGCTCAGCCCAGGAACGAATGCCCAGGTGTACACGAATGTAGGATCACCACTAGCTTGCAACTGAATGCTCTGCGGGCCATAACCTAGGTAAATCGTGCTCTGGCCTTCCTCTACAAAGGTACCGCCGAGCGCCGTGGCCGTGATGGTAGGAGCCGAGCAAGCATACACGGGGGGCAAATCGAAGGATTCTACCTGATCCAGGCGGCTGTTGGCAGCACCTTGGCTAGCACCAAAGCCTACGCCTCTCTTGGCAAATGCTCTCCAGATCAACTCTTGGTTGGCACCGCCATAGTTCGCTACATCGGCGGCCAGAATAGCATTTCGGGCATCCACGAAACCGGGAGCGCAGGGCTGCATTTTCAAGCCATCGATCACTAGCTGCATGGCCATGTTGTTACCGCCCTTGCCATTGTATAGGTCTGGGTCGTAGCCGTACAGATCGATCAGATCCCAGGTCATATCCCACAACGTGGTAGCCCACACAAACCCGATTCCGTGCGGCTGGGAAAGCGCCGTATTGTTGGTTCGGCCGTAGGTGTAATTGTTTACGGCAAAGTCGGTGGTGTAGGGAGCAGGCCGGATACCGTTGCCCGTGGTGGGCTGGTTCGAGGCGTACGTACCGATACCTCTGATTTTGGTGCGGGTATCACCGGGCTTCATGGTCATCATCAAAGCAAACCAGTCGCTCCAGCCCTCACCGGCCTGTTCAGCCTGGCTGCCCAGGCAGTTCACCAAACGACCACCCGTCAGGCGGGTTGAGATACCATGGCCGTACTCGTGCACGATGATGCCATTGTCAAAATCACCGTCAACTTCTACGCCCGGCTCGTTTTTCAAGCTCACCCGTACTTCTTCGCCAGCGGCTAACCGCTCCCGAATCAGGCCGCCCGCCACGTCCGTAGTCATGATGGAGGGAATAGTGATAGGAGCGGGAGCACCCGCGCCAGCGCCCATTGAGATGGGAGCACCCGGCTGATTGTTAATCACTACGACGCCAATGGCGCCAGCAACCTGAGCATTGTATACTTTCAGGATAAAGTCGCAGTTGCCGCGATATAATACGGCAATATTACCCGCAATCTCTGCAGCGTTCGTCAAAGCTCCGCAGGCCTCATTAGGATTCGTAGAAGTCCCCCCCACACCGCTAGCAAGTACAAGCTTGCCCGTAACTGGCGTGGCATTAAGCCGCGGGCCAAACGCAGCTTGCACAGCTGGATAGCTGTTAGCGATGCTGGATGGCGCCGTTATTCTAAACGCATTTGCATCGGCACGGCCAGCCCACAGATACATCTGCATGCGCGGCGCACTAGTGCCGTTATCTACTGGAGTCGAGAAATTGGCATTATTGCGGGTAGTTACGCCCGCAGGAGGATTCGGGTTGTTGCGGCTGTCTTGAGCCTCGGCTCTTACATAGTCGCCTTGGGCACCTCCGCGGCCGAAGTTGTCGGCTTGGAAGTTACCGCTGGCCTCATCGAAGCCGTACTGGTACCATACGTCGTGGGTGACGTTGTTCCAGTAAAACAAGTTGGTGATAGCCGCGTCGCGGTACTCTACGGGCTCTTTCGTAAAATCAACTGGATAGTCGAAGCTCAGCTCAGCACCGCCGTTAGGGCTGTAATTATTTAAGCTGTTGTTGTTATTGGGGTCTTCGTACGCATAGGCATTGTTGCCACGGGTAGTAGTGAGCTTACCAGCAGGCGTATGATGCCAGCCCTCTGGCGAAGCCTTTGGGTCAGCAGCGGAAGTGCTTACCAATACGCGAGGGCCATGATTGGGGCTCTCAACCGGAATGGGGAAAACGTTATAAGCGTTAGCAGCTGTTAAAGACGTCGTGGAAGTAAACGACTTCGATTGAGCTGCCTGGCCGTAAGCCGTCGTTTCGCTCAATGGCATCCCGCCAGGTCCGTCGTTGTCGAACTCACACTGATGCACCATATTGTCCTTGTCCAGCAGTTCCCCGGTGGCAGCGTCTACCCGCACGTTCCACCAGTTCTGCGCGTCCAACTCGTAGATAGACACTTCCCACGCCAACCGCAGAGTGCCATCTTCCATCGGCTGATACACCAGCTTTGCCGGAATCGACTCCAAGGAAATGCCCCCCGCTGAGAGCAGCACTGCTTCGTTTTTGCCGCTGCCCTTCTGCAATACCGACAGCGACTGGCTAACGGTCAGGTTCAGGTGCCGGGCCGCCGCGTTTACGGCCGCTACAGCCGTCATTCTAGACTTCCCTGTCTTTAATTTTCCCCCAATGCCTTTCACGAAGTTGTTGCCCAAATTGACGATTTTCTCGTCCTTATTTAGGCTCATGTTGGCAATAGCACTGTGAATCTCAATGCCCTGATACAGCTGCTGCAAATAAACATGCTTAATACCAGTCTTTGGGGAGACCGACTCACTGCTGAGCTTCACGTCCGCAATGTCTTCATCGGTCAGCTGCAGCGCCTGCTTGTTTTTCTTCAGGTGTTGTAGGGCTGCCTGAGGCACTAGCTGCTGCTCAGCACTCAGCTGGTTTTGGCTGTAGGAGGCATGGCCTCCGGATAATAACGCGGCCACCAATAGGGGCCGCGCTAAAGCGGGTATAAGTTTATTCATTAGGTATAGGTTGGTAGTTGAAAGTGGTATCAAAGTATGGGTTTTTATATACTCATTTTTATAAAATATTTAACTTGCCCGAATTTTATACATTGCAAAATTCTAATAGTTATATTATTACCACTTTTTCCGGCATTACAGATCACTATCCATAAATAATTTCATAAACACACTCTTAAAAGAGGCAAAAAACAGAATACAGTTACAAACCATATTTTTGTATTATAACATTATTATTTTGGACGTCTATAAAGCAAAAAGCCCCCGGCTATATGGCTGGGGGCTTTTTATATGCTGCTAATTTCAGCAGGCTTTCTACTAGCTAAGCAAGGCTCTTGAAAGTAGGGTTTCCTTTATCCGGCAGCGTACGAAGCCAAGCCGCGGCAGTTGCTTCGTCTTCAAACAATCGATACGTCAGGGCGGCCTCACGGGCTTCGCTCATCATCTGACTCACCGACAAGCGGGCAAACACGTCGTGTGGTATCAGCACAGCCCCGTACATTTGGTTTCCCCCGGCGGCGCGGTTCATCCAATAGTCAACAATCCAGAGGCGTTCTTCTTCGGTGAAGGGGGCCATCAGGCGCTGGTCGCCGAGGAGCTTGTACCACCCGTTTCGTAGCAACAACTGGCTGGTATGGGTCAGGAAGGCCTTCAGATGATCGAGCTTGCGCGGGCCCGCATTATAAATGACGTAAGCATAGCCATTGGGGTGCTCCATAACCCGACCAACCGGATTTTCGAAATAGACGCGAAATGCTGGAGTAGCGATAAGCATAGAAAACAACGCACGTTTGAACTGAAAGGTGATCAGCCGGGCTGATTACTTGCTTTGAGAACATCAATTTTCTGGCCTGATTCGATACTACAGGCTGCATAAATCACAAAAAAGCCCCCAAATGCGTTATTGGGGGGCTTTTTCAGAAAAAATCAGCTATTCCGAATACTATATATAATTTTCCTAATCTCTCTTCGTCTTTAGCATTTGGCGAAGCTGGGCCAATTCATCGCGATACTTAGCGGCTTGCAGGAAGTCGAGGTCTTTGGCCGCGCCTTCCATCTGCTTCTCCGTCTTCTTGATGACTTTTTCCAGTTCGTCGCGCTTCATAAGCGCAATGACAGGCTCGGCCGCCAACGTCAGCGTATCCGTATCGGGGCCAGCGTAAGCAGCCGGCTCAATGCGGCGCATATCCGACAGCGACGTTTGGCCCATGATTTCATCGTGCGATTTGCGTACTGTCCGCGGCGTGATGCCGTGCTCCTCATTGTACGCCAACTGCACAGCGCGGCGCCGGTTCGTTTCGTCGATGGCGCGCTGCATGGAGCCGGTAATGCGGTCGGCGTACATGATAACCTTGCCTTTATCATTTCGGGCAGCGCGGCCCATGGTCTGAATCAGGCTGCGCTGGTCGCGCAGGAAGCCCTCTTTGTCGGCGTCCAGAATGGCCACCAAGCTCACTTCGGGCAAGTCCAAGCCCTCGCGCAACAGGTTTACCCCAATCAGCACGTCGATAACGCCCAGTCGCAGTTGGCGCAGAATCTCTACGCGGTCCAAAGTTTTTACATCGGAGTGCACGTAGCTCGACTTGATGCCCAGGCGCTCCATGTACTTCTGCAATTCCTCAGCCATGCGCTTGGTGAGCGTCGTCACGAGGATACGGTCACCCATCTTCACGCGGTTATCCACTTCGTCTAGCAGGTCGTCAATCTGGTTGGCGCTGGGACGAATATCGATTTCGGGGTCGAGCAGGCCGGTAGGGCGAATAATCTGCTCGATGATAACCCCGCCGCTGGTTTCCAGCTCATAATCGGACGGCGTGGCCGACACGAAAATGGCCTGCCGGTACATGCTCTCGAACTCGTTGAAAGTCAAAGGCCGGTTGTCCATGGCCGAAGGCAGACGGAAGCCATACTCCACCAAGGCCGTTTTGCGGCTCCGGTCGCCGCCCCACATCGCCCGAATCTGGGGAATGGTGGCGTGGCTTTCGTCGATAACCATCAGATAATCCTGGGGGAAATAGTCGAGTAGGCAGAAGGGACGTGAGCCGGGCGTACGACCATCAAAGTAGCGCGAGTAGTTCTCGATACCGGAGCAGTAGCCCAACTCCCGAATCATCTCCAGATCAAACTCGGTGCGCTCCGTAATCCGCTTAGCCTCTTGGTCGCGGCCCTCCTTCACGAAGTAGCTCTGCTGGGCCATCATATCGAACTGAATCTCTTTGATGGCCTGGTGCAAGGTATCTTTGCCAGTCACGAAAAGGTTGGCCGGATACAGCGTCACGCTTTGCTCGTCGGCGAGTTTCTTGCCGCTGTCTGGGTCGATGCGGTGAATGGCTTCGATTTCGTCACCGAAAAAGAACAGGCGGTAGGCAAAATCGGCATAGGCGGGGAAGATGTCCACCGTATCACCCTTCACCCGAAACGTGCCGCGTGTAAAATCCACTTCCGTCCGGGAATAAAGAATCTGCACGAACTGATACAAAAGATTATTGCGCGAGTAACGCAGGCCGGGCGCCATGTAAATGACGTTTTTGCTGAACTCTTCCGGGTTGCCGATACCGTAAATGCACGATACGGACGCCACCACAATCACGTCGCGCCGCCCGCTCAGCAGCGTAGAAGTACAGTGTAGCCGCAGCTTCTCGATTTCCTCATTAATAGCGAGGTCTTTCTCAATGAATACGTCGGTGCTGGCTATGTAGGCCTCCGGCTGGTAGTAGTCGTAATAGCTGATGTAGTACTCGACGGCATTATTGGGGAAAAACGCCTTGAACTCACCGTAGAGCTGGGCCGCCAGGGTTTTGTTGTGGCACAGTACCAGCGTGGGCTTGCCGGTTTGGGCCACCACGTTGGCCACCGTAAACGTTTTGCCAGTACCAGTGGCTCCGAGCAGCACCTGCGCTGGCTCTCCGCTTTCTACGCCAGCCACGAGTTGGGCAATGGCTTTGGGCTGGTCGCCGGTAGGCTTGAACTCGGAAGTAAGTTGATATTCCATGCAGGGAAAGTAGCCAGAAATGATAGCCTATGATAACTCCGGAGCGCCAAGGTAGGTTTCCGGTAAACAAAAAAAGCCCAACTAATTCAGTCGGGCTTTTTGCTGGCACTGGGGGGCAAATTCTGACGTATGCAGGCACAGCACTCTTGCTTGCCCCTAAACGAAACTTAACGAGGGTCGCGCCATACCACGCGGGCATCGGTGGCCTGCGTAGAAAAGTCAGGGCATTGCCCATCGCCCTTCCCCGTAATGCCGCCGCTGGGTGCACAAATAACATCGCCGCACTCATTGTAGAGATAGTTAAACTGGTCGCAGCAGTCGCTGGAAACCAGGTAAACCTTCTCGCCTTTCCATATATACTCCGTTATTTCAGCCGCAGGGTTCTGCTTGGGCTTGGCTTGTAGCTCCGCTATTTTGGCATCAACAAAGCTGGGACATATCGACTTATTTTCGTCGCCGCACTGAAAGGCGCTGAGCAGGCTTGTTAGAAGGAATAGCGTAAGTAAGCGTCTCATTGCTAAGTGAATTTAGACTTCAATTTACGGCAAAATTAGCGGACTACCGTTGGCGCTTTTTGCCCCCCAAACTCTACACTGGCTTCCAGACCGACAGAATACGGCCGGGAGCGCTTGAAAAACGAACCGCCAGGGTTTTGGTTGAGCGTATTCAGGCCGGCTTCAGCTACGGGCCCAAGGGCGAGGCTCCAAGTAGCTTCAGTGGGCTGGTAGCGCACGCCGCCGCCGCCGCGCACCGACGCTAGCACCTTGCGGTAGGGCGAGTCGGGGGATGAGAGTGTATAGCTACGAGCCGAGCCAGCACTATCGGCTACTTCCGTGCGGCTCTTAAGGAGCAGGTTTACGGCTGCACCCACTTTCGCATACACCGACCAGCCCGACTTAGCCGAGCCGTACCGAATAGCCACTGGCACACCCACCGTGCGGTAGTTAAACTCCGTCTTGCGCTGACCTATGTACGATTGCACTGAACTAGAACGTGCGGCGAAAGCTGAATTGCTATTGTTAAAAGCATAAGAAGTTTTGGAGGAAGCCCGTTGCTGCGCAGTTTCTATACCGGTAACCAGCGTCAAACGCTCGGTCAAAGGATAGGCAGCCGCTAAAGCAATGCGTTGGGCCGGACCAGCCTGGAGATTGTCGCGATATTCAGCCGCCCCATTCTGATAAGAGTTTTGGAACTGGAAATCGGCGGAGGAAGGAATGTTATTGCCTGAGGAATTATTGAATGAATTTCTGAGGCTCCCGCTGCTTACGCTGGCAAAGTCGATATTCGGGTTGTACGAGCTGGCCGCAAATGCACCGCTGAGGCGCCATTTGCTCCGCTTACGCTCTGGCTTTTCCTCTTCGGGAGCTTCCTGGGGGCATTTTTTGTCGCTTGGGCTAGCATAGTAGCTGACGCCGGAAGCGCCTCGGTTTGGAGCGTTTCAGGGCGACGAAAGGCGGCGGCCATTGTGTTTTGCTCAGTGGTGGTAGCAGGCGCTGGCCGGGTAGTTAGCCAATTTGCCCCCCGCTCATTTTGGGAGCTTCCAATGTTTAGTAATGATGGCACAAAAGCAGAACCAAACACTCCATTTCCGGCGGGGCGCTCAGTACCCGTCAGAGAACTGCCAACAGTGCTACCGGAGCCTACTACGCTGCTGGTTCCAGCCACGCTACTGCCTGATTCAGATGACCTAATTCCCACCGCTGATTTAGCCGCCCGCAACAGGGTGCTCGCTACATCATTCGCTGCTGATTGCGGCCGTGCAGCCGGGGTTACCGAAGCCGTTGCAGTTGAATTTGACTGCCGACTAGCCGCTGCCAAACGGGAGGAGGTGATAGCGCCGCCGCGCGACTGGCTATTGGGCGCGCTGCTACGTGGGGTGATCAGCGGCGTATCGGCAGTACCCTCGGAGCGAGTAGTAGCTGCTATTTCGGTGCCGGGGGGCAAATGTGTCGCATTGTGAAGCAACAGCCAGCTACCGCAGCCGAGCACCAGCAGGGCGCAAGCGGCGGCTACCCACCGGTGCAGCAGCAGGCGCCGCCGGTACGAGTCGTTCTGCCGAACCAATAGTTCGTGGTCTAGTTGCTCCCAGACGTGCTGACGAGGCGCTACTTCTGCCTCGCCGAGCTTCTGTCGGAACAAGTGCTCCAAGTCGCCGGTAGGCCGGGGCTCGTGGGGTGTATGATTATTTGCGGAAAGTGCCATTGCTGCGATGCGCGTCGAGGCGCTCTAATTTAGTTTTCAAGATGACCCGGGCCCGGGAGTACTGCGATTTGCTGGTGCCTTCAGAAATTCCCAGTAACTCGCCAATTTCCTTGTGCCCGTAGCCTTCGATGGCGAACAGGTTGAACACCATGCGGTAGCGCGGTGCCAGTTCCTGCACCAGTGTCAGGAGCTCTTCAAAAGCGTAGTTGGAGAGCGTAAACTCCTCCCCGGCCAGATCCTCGGGATATTCGCCCTCGCTCATGGCTACCAAGCCACTGTTGCGCCGGTGTTGACGCAGAGCCGCATTTATCATGATGCGCCGAATCCAGAACTCTAGGGGGCATTCGCGGCGAAACTTGCTGAGGTTGGTAAATACCGTCACGAAGCCCTCCTGCAATACATCCTCCGCCTCGAAGGTGGTTTGGGCGTAGCGCAGGCACACGGCCATCATGCGGGCCGCAAACCGGTCGTACAAGTGCTTCTGCATTAATCGGCTTCCAGCCAGGCAGCCATCAATGATTTCAGCCTCGGTGAGCTGAGAAGGCGGCACGAGCGAACGGACAGGAGCCGGCGGAGGCGAAGCCGCCACCGAAGCCGAAG